>JAFDED010000061.1 GCA_019310535.1 Deltaproteobacteria bacterium | reverse complement strand
TCCCCACCCCGCCTCACAGCGACGCAGTTACCTTCGGCTACCGGGAGCGGGCATCTCCCGGAGGAGGACTTTCACCTCCCAGATCGCGCCTGCTGACAGGCGCACTAAGGGCGGGGGCTATCCCCGCCCGATACGTGCTGCATGTACCTCAGCCCCCAGGCTGTACCTCGAGCAGGAATCGCTTCTCAAGAGCCTGAATTTCGCTCCACCCCAACACTTCGTTATACTCCTCGAACGTTGCCATCTGTTCCCCAAGACCGTGCATGCCGCCTTCCTCGATCATTTGCTTCAAAGCTTTGTTCACAGCCCTCAACACAACGTAGCGTGCGATGCCCGGATAAATGGCCAGCGTGATCCCCATCTCCCTCAGGCCCCCCATGGTCAGAGTGGAGAGAGGGCTCGCTGAGTCCATGTTCACGACCAATGGGACATTCAGGCTTTGTGCGACTACCCGCATCTCCTCAAGGGCGTTCCGGCTGGGCAGCTCTACGAAGACCATATCAGCACCGGCGGCATGATAGGATTTCGCCCTGCGAATGGCCTCGTCCAGTCCGTGAGCCGAGCGCGCATCGGTCCTGGCGATAATGATAAAATCAGGATCCTGGCGCGCCTCCAGCGCCGCCTTAAGCTTCAGCACCTGCTCCCCCTCCGAAACCACCTCGCGCGAACCCGGCAAGTGGCCACACTTCTTTGGCGATACCTGGTCCTCGATGTGGATGGCGGCCACACCAGCCGCTTCGAACTCCTTTACCGTCCGCATGACGTTCAGGGCGTTGCCGTAGCCCGTGTCGGCGTCCACGATAAGCGGGATATCAAGCGCTCGGGCCATGCGTCCGGCGTGCTGGGTTATCTCGGTCAGAGTTACCAGGCCCACATCAGGTTGTCCCAGAAGGCATGCGGAGACCCCGTTTCCGGTTACATATGCCACGGGAAAACCAGCCCGTTCCACCATTCGAGCGCAAAAGGCATCATAAATGCCGGGAGCCATGATCGGCTCTCCGGACTGAATCATTTTGCGCAGTTTTTTCCGCTTTTCAGAGGCGGTAATGTTTTTTTTCTCCATCTTGACTCCTTTCAGAGGAATGATTTTCAACCCACGCAAAGCCTTTACCACCCCAATCAGTTGAAGTGGATAATCATCTTATAGTATAAGTCTTTTTGTCGGGTCAAACTCTATGTAATTGTCATTCAGGGGCTGCACCCGCGGAGCATGAAAATCATTTTATCTACATATTGACATGCTTTCTATCAGCCCCCAATATGTAGTACAAATAATTTATTTTCTACGTATACATTAAAGGAGGTATAGCGTGCGAGTTGAGGATACTAAGTGTTTTGGCTGCGAGGCATGCATCCCCTATTGTCCTGTGGAGGCCATCTCCATGCGATCCGATGGGATTGCGTCGGTTGACTGGGACATTTGCGTTGAATGCGGGAACTGCCAGCGGGCTGCGCAGGAAATCTGCGGGGCGTTTTATCGAGAGGAGGAATCCCTGCAATGGCCGAGGGTCCTTCGGGCGGCTCTCAGTGACACTGCGTTTGTATCGCCCCTTCCCCAGGTGAAAGCCCGTGGCCGAGGCGGAGGGGAAAAGACCAACGATGTTGAGGGGAATTTTTTGCCGGGCGAGATGGGGGTGCAGGTGGAGCTGGGCAGGCCCAATTCCGGGGTTTCGTTTAAGGAGGTGGAAAAATTCACAAAAGCCCTTGCACAAATCGGCATCCAATTTGACCCGGCCATACCCACCACCCGTATAATGGATGATCCCTCACGGGGCACGTTCCCCGAGGAGGTGCTGAAACAGAGAACGCTGACGGTTTATGTGTCCTTCAAGACGGACGAGCCGGGATTTGATCGTGCCATGGAGGTTATTGCGGACCTGTGCCGGGGTCTTACCACTCTGGCAACAATCACGCTGATTCGAAAGGTGGAACCCGGGCAGGAGATGTTCCCCACAGGAACGCTGGACAGACTCGGATACTCCATTCAGCCCAACGGCAAAGTCAATCTGGGGCTGGGTAAACCCGCTTACGATTTTACAGAGAGGAGGCAGTCATGACGCATGCAGTTCACCGGATGGGGACGCCCGAAAGCCTTGCACGCGATTATAATTTACTGGCGATGGTTGCCAGAAAGGTCGATGGAGTGGATGCTGTTGCGAAACTCCAGGAGTTTCTCCGTATCGTTCAGCGGGTGGGAGCGGTCAATACAGGAGTATCGCGACGAGGAAGTCGCTTTGTTAAAACCGATGACGAAGTGGAGCGTGCCATTACAGCCCATTCCACCGTGCATGCGACATTTGACAGTGAGGAAAAGCTTTGCCAGGCCGTAGAGGAGGTGAAAAAAGCGGACCTGGGCGTCTCTGTGACAGCCCACGGGCTATTCGACGGACTCGAGCGCTGCTGCCGAAAAAATGGTCTCTCCTTTCACACGGTGGCTTTATCCATCGGCCTTGTGGGCCCCGAAGACCTAGTCCCCGACCCCGACATCCTGGCCATCAGCACCATGTGCGGCCACGGCTATGTCACGTTTAACCTTGCGCGAAAAGCACTGGATGATGTCGCGGCCGGTCGGCGGAACATGGACGAGGTCTGCAAAGAGCTGGCCCGTCCGTGCCTGTGCGGCATCTTTAACCCGATTCGGGCTCGTGAAATTCTTCTTTCAAGAACGGCTGATTAACCCCCTAGCCAGCCTGAAGCAAGATAAACTATAGAATTATCCACTTTAATCAGCAACATATTGATCAACGATATTACAGTCAAATTGCCGCCAATAACAGATGAAGAATGTTTTTGGGGTGGCCCGGATGACTTGTCGTCCGGGTCGCGAAGCGACAAGAGGTTTTGCCCGGTGCACCCCGCGCCCGGGGACCATTAAACGTGCCATGTACTGCCTCTTGCTGCTGCGCAGCCCGGACAATACATTGTCCGGGGCACCCCTCATGGAACCTGAATGCCATTAAGGTTTTGCCGGTATTGAATCACAGCTTTCGGTCCAATGGTTAAGCAATAAGAATTTAATAAAAATCAAGCAATTAAAGTTTTATTTGCTGACATGATAGGATAGTCCTATAAACTAATTGTCATGCAGGGGCTGCGTCTTAAGAGCATGAAAATGGTTGCGCGTTGCGAGTTTTTTAACCCGTAACCCGATAACCCATGGCTCGCAACTCCAAAATCGTTTTATGTGCACTTGCAAGAGGCCGGCCGGGACATTTTCCGCGTGAGATACCCATGAGACTGCTTGCATTCAGATTTCTCAAAGCGGCTAATTCCATACCTCCTTCGATGGCACCTGGAAACGCCTGCGGCTTCATCAGGCCCTGTTCTCGTGGAAAAAGGCATATTCTACGTTGCGGTGCAACTGGCGGCGCATGGCATCCAGGGTAATGATCTCTTTGTCCGATATGTTTTCAATATTGACATCGGGTCCAATCGACTGAATCAACCAGGCCGCCAGGCTCGGCCACTGAGCGGGACCGGCCTCGAAAATCAGGTGCTCCTTGCCCACCTCCCGGGAGACGTCAGCGAAAAATGCAGGATCCTCATTCTGGAGTTTTACAAGGTCGCTGTTCTCGATTACCACCTTCTTGGCACCGGCCTTCAGGTCGCTCAGAGCGGATTCTACGATCTCGCCGCGCTCCAGAGGAGCGTCCGGGAATTTTCGTCCCAATTCGGTGAAGACCTCCAGGCCAAGGTCCTTGGCCTGTTTGATAAAACCCTCGCGCTGGGAAGGGCTAAGCGGCTTCGGAATAACATCCTCGCTGATTTCCACAGCCTTGAATCCCATTTCCGCAACCCTTTTAAAATATTCAGACACTTTCCCTTGCATAGCAGCCACTTCAAACGGGATTCCACCAAGAAAGCTCGGTATTCCATGCTCATTATAAATGTCGATCTTTTCCTGGATCAACTCCGCTGGATATCCTGCCATGTTGCCCGGATGATCGATGAACTTGGCGTAATCGATAATATCGCTGGTCATGCGCAAAAAATCCCGTTGATATCCCGGCGGCATACCGGCATCTGACATGACGGTTACCCATAGGCTCCTGGGCTTGGGAGGTCGTTCAAGAATATCTAAAAAAGGGAATCCGAATGCTTTTTTGTTCATAATCAACTCCTTGTATTCAGTGGATTGCTTCTTTTCGCTAACAGTTTAGCGGCAGACACTCATGAAATGATTGAAAAGCTAAAAACCTGCATGCATCTGTTCCATCAACTCCTTTCCTAAGGCATACATTGCCCTATGATATTACTCAGAAAATAGAAATTAGAACTATTATTAATAATCATTTAAAAGTAATATAATTAAATGGTTATGCAGTTAACCCGTGCAGCCACCTGACCATTTTCATGCTCCGCGGGTGCAGCGCCTGAATGAGAATTAGGTTGTCTTTTGTCCATACACAAACCTGAGGTAAAAGAATACAGGTACAGACAAGTTTTATGTGCCGCGACCATAATGTTTTGATTGCATGCAACTTTATGCCCTTAATATAATCTTTCTTCAAGTAAAATTTTCAATCCATTACCTGTTTTTCAGGCATTCAAGAAAATGGGCAGGGAGCTAGAAATAGACGCCGGCGAACGATGTGGCGACCAACTATAAAAACTTCATCCGAAATCACATCCTTTGTGATATATGAAAGAAGGTCAATTACTTCAATAGATGGAAGTCCGTGCTCTGGTTGTGTTCGATTTGACCGCGCAATTCTGTACGGAAGATTCGGATTCTCAACGGCTTATGTATCCAACTGATGAAAAAGAGCAGGGAATCAGTACCATGCGGGCTGCTCACATCCATTTTCTCTCAGCTTTGCCAAGGTGAGTTTAGGCGTGCCGCCGGAAAAAATAATGGAAAACCGTGAGGATTTTACGCCTGATACCGTGCTCACCAATGTGCTGTACAAAGGGGAAATAATAATATGGGATCGCCATATGAAGCAATGGGAATTTGGTGGCGGGCTTTCCGATATCATTTTGTCCCTCCAAGTTTTTTGCCTGCTGTTCTGGGCGGAGTAATGGCCTGGACAATTTATAATGAATTCCACTTGGTCTATTTTTTATTGACCGTCATTGGCGTTACCATCAATCATATTGCCTTAAATATGACAGATGATTATTTTGATTTTCAACATTCGGTTGATCGAGCCAGAGATCGAGAGAGAAATCCTTATTCCGGCGGGAGCGGTATGTTGACCGATGGGTTGATCACATCAGGGCAAATGCGGCGGGCTTTTATTCTCTGCTATTTCACTACAATTCTGATAGGTTTGTACCTAACGGCGACGCGGGGCTGGATTGTGCTGGCCTTCGGCGTTTTCGGCATAGCGTGTTCTTATTTCTACACTGCACCACCTGTTCAATACGGTTATCGCGGATTTGGAGAAATATCCCAGTTGATCAATTTCAGTTTCACCATAGGAATGGGGTCTTTTTTTGTCCAAGCCCAGCGCTTTTCGTGGGAGGCATTGTTGGTTGTGCTTCCACTGGGGTTCATGATGTTTTCAATGATCACTATTAACGAAATCCCAGACGAGGAGGATGATAGATCAGCAGGAAAGCTAAATCTTGTGGCGCGATTTGGCACAAAATCCGCTGTCTGGCTTTATGGATTCAGCTTATTGCTGGCCTATGCAATCATAATAATTTCGCCCATTTTGGGAAAGACAAGTTATTGGATTTATGTAAGTCTCATGACCATCCCCTTGTCTTTTAAAGCGGTCACTATCTTATATCGAAATTACGGTGATCCTTTGAAAATATCACCGGCGAACCTGTTAACCATTCGCATTCACAACCTTACGGGAATCCTGTTGATCGCCGCATATTTTATCCAGGGCATCGTTAACCAGCGAAATATTGGCTGCATTTGGCTTTCTTTATTGATTCTCGTAATCATATATTTTCCGGTGGCGTTAAAGGTGTTTGTTAATATTATACCTTTGAAAACTGAAAACTAGAACGTTGACGGGATGACAGACAGGGCTAACCGGACATATATTTTGCCTGTCCTTTTATCCTGTCGAAAAATTCTTCCTTATCGGATTAAGCCGCAGGGGTTCCTTTATGGTTTCCGGGGGCTTTTTCTGGCTCCTGCACCTTTATAGTCCGATGTTTGTAAAAGTAATACAGAATTGGGATGACAAAGAGGGTCAACACAGTTGAGGCAAAACCGCCGGTCATCAGCGTAACGCCCAGACCCTGGAAGATGGGGTCGGGAATGATGAACAGGGCGCCAATGACAACAGTTCCGGCCGTCAAAATAATAGGCCGGGTCCTCACCGCCCCGGACTCTATGATCGCCGTGCTCAGATCGTTGCCTCGCTCAAGACTCAGTTCAATGAAATCGATGAGGAGAATGGAGTTGCGCACCATGATGCCTGCCAGTGCTATAAATCCGATCATGGAAGTAGCGGTGAAGAAAGCCCCGAATACCCAGTGTCCGGGGATAAGCCCCACCAGGGCCAATGGAATGGGGATCATCATCACCACCGGGGTCGAATAGGATTTGAACCATCCCACCAGGATTAAATAGATGACCACCATGGCTACGCCGAACGCGATTCCCAGATCGCGGAAGACCTCGTAGGTAACCTCCCACTCCCCGTCCCACTTGATCGTCGGCCGTAGAGAGTAAGTGGGCATGCCCACCCATCGCACATCCACCTCAGCGCTTCCCGGGGCGGCTATCCTGGCGATGCGCTCCTGCATCGCCAGTATGGCGTAAACGGGGCTTTCGAATTGGCCGGCGACGTCTCCCACCACGTAGACCACGGGCATCAGGTTCTTATGATAAATTGGTTGGGGGGTTTTGTCCGCTCTCAACCTGATCAGTTCGCCCAACGGAACCATGCTTCCGTCCGCAGCCCGAATCTCCATGGTGCGGACTGTCTCGGGATGGGACCGTACATCGACCGGAAGCCTGATGCGAATAGGGACATCTTCTTTTTCATCGGGAAAGTGGGCAAGTCCAACGGTCAGGCCAGCCATTGCAGCCTCCAGGGTTTGGGCTACCTGTTGGGTTGTTACGCCGTGGGCCGAGGCTTTTTGGTTATCGACTGCAAACTCCAGCCTGTCCTGCGGTTCCTCCACGTACCAGTCTACGTCCACTACGCCATGGGTCTCCTCGAAGATATTTTTTACCTCTCTGGCGACGGTCAGTCGATCCTCAAGGGTAGGGCCATACACCTCCGCCACCAGGGTGGAAAGGACCGGCGGTCCCGGCGGAATCTCTACAACCTTAAGCCGGGCGCCATAACGGGAGGCTATCCGGGCGAGGTGGGGGCGGATCCGGGTTGCAAAGGGGTGACTCTTCTCCTTGCGTCGGCTCTTGTGAATAAGATTGACCTGGATGTCGGCCAGATTGGAAGCACGACGCAGGAAATAATGGCGCACCAGGCCGTTGAAGTTCATAGGCTGCGGCATGCCTATATACAACTGGATGTCGCGCACCTCATCCAGCGTTCTTAAATGATTTCCCACCTCCATGGCCACTCGGCCCGTATGTTCAAGAGTGGTCCCTTCGGGCAGATCAATCAAGACCTGCAACTCATCCTTGTTATCGAAAGGAAGCATCTTCAATTCCACCGCCTTGAGCAGGATCATCAGTATGGAGAGGAGCAGCAGGAGCGTGACCGTTCCCAGCATGACATACGCCCTCCAGGGCTTCGCCATGAGCGGAATCAGCAGGCGCGTATAAAACCGGTAGGTCCGGGTGGTGCGGATTGCGGTTTCTTCACCTGTTGAATGTTTCCGGCCGCGTCGAGCTTTAAGCATGCGGAACGACAACCACGGGCCCGCCACAAGGGCTACCAGCAGCGAGAATATCATGGCCATGGAGGCGCCCATGGGCATGGGCTTCATGTACGGCCCCATAAGCCCGGTGACAAAGGCCATGGGATAAATGGCGGCTATTACGGTGATAGTGGCCAGAATCGTGGGATTTCCCACCTCAGCCACCGCATCCACGGCAAGGTTGTGAAGGTCTCCCCTACGGGTGGTGAAATGCCGGTGGATGTTTTCCACCACGATGATGGAATCATCGATGACGATTCCGGTTACGAATATCAGCGCAAATAGGGTAACCCTGTTCAGGGTATAGCCGGTGATGTAGTAAACGAACAGCGTCAGCGCGAAGGTTACCGGCACGGAGACGAATACCACAATGCCCGATCTCCAGCCCATGAAAAGACTCACCACCAGGATAACCGAAACCACGGCCCCCGCAAGATGCTCCAGCAGGGTGTTGGTCTTTTCTCTGGCGGTACGGCCGTAATTGCGGGTGACGGTCACCTGGATACCGCTGGGTATAAGGCCGCCTTGCAGCCCTTCCACTTTTTGGAGGATCATTCGGGCAAGCCTGGAGGCGTCGGCACCCTTGCGCTTGGCCAGGGAGATGGTAACCGCGGGATAAAAGGAATCGGCGGCTCCCCGCGCATTTCCGGAACCCTTTCCCCGCCCCATGAAGAGGTAATTTTCCCGCTCCGAGGGGCCGTCAAGCACGCGGGCTACCTGGCGGAGATATATGGGCTGCTCCCTGCCCACGCCCACCACGATGCTTTCCAGATCCTGGGCGCTGGTTATGAATCCTCCGGCCTCCACCACCACCTCGTTTTGTCCTCTGGTGATTTCGCCGGCTGGTCTCCGCCAGTTGGAGCCTTCCAGCATCCTTGCCACCTCCAGGACCGATATTTCAAAGGCCTTGAGGGCCTCGGGCTTTAGCTCAACCCGAAGCTGGCGAGGGTAGCCGCCCATGATTTCGGTAAGGGAGATGTCCTCAATCTGCTTGAGTTCGCTGGCCAGCTCGGCAGCCACGCGACGAAGCTGGTAAGCGTCGGTGTTTTCGCCCCACAGAGTCAGCGTCATAATAGGCACGTCGTCAATACTCCGCCTCTTGATAAGCGGCGTCTGCACCCCTGGCGGCATGCGGTCCATATTGTACTGGATCTTGGTGTACAACCGGGTCAAAGCCCTTTCCTCGTCTTCGCCCACCTTGAACCGCACCAAAACCATCCCCATGTTGCGGCTGGCTGTTGAGTACACATACTCAACCCCCGGGATCTCCCATATAAGCTTCTCCAGCGGCGCGGTGACCCGGGAGGCCACCTCTCTGGGCTCAGCGCCGGGAAAAGGGACAAAGATGTCCACCATGGGGACCACAATCTGAGGCTCTTCTTCCTTAGGAGTCTCTTTGACGGCAAATAGACCCAGCAGGAGGCACGCAAGTATCAACAGCGGCACCATCTTGGAATGGATGAACGAGCTTCCGACCTTTCTTGCAATACCCTGGTTGCCGGTCATCCTGTAAGACTCACCTTCATGCCGTCGGATATTTTATCCATTCCGGCCACCACCACGTTCTCCCCGTCCTGAAGGCCGGAGAGAATCTCCACTTTGTCGCCTAAATCGCGGCCCAGCTTTACCAGGCGATACCGAACAGTTTTCTCTGCGTCGATAATGTAAACGCCGGTGAGCTGCCCCTTCCGGACAATAGCCGATTTCGTCACAGCAAGAATGCTCTCCTCACCCACGGAGAAAAAAGCTTTTCCGAACATCCCGCTGCGAAGGTCATCGCTGTGGGGGATGATCACTTTGACGATGCCTGATCGGGTGGTGGGGTCCACGCCTGGCAGTATCTCACCCACTTTCCCAATGATCTTGCCCTTAGAGATCCCCTCGATTAATACGGGGGTGGGGCTGCCTTTCTGAATCGCACGCATCTTGCTCTCTTCGACCTTGGCTTCCAGGCGGCACTGAGAGGGGTCGCCCAGGACGAAAAGCACCTTTCCGGGGCCCACAAGATCACCGATTTCTACATTTTTGCTGATGACTAACCCATCGATGGGAGAGCGGATGGTGGTGTAGTCCACGAAAACCAGCGCCTCTTTCTCACTTGCCCTGGTACGCTGGATTACAGCAGCAATCCGCTTCCTGCTGGCCTCCAGGGCCTTGAGGCTGGCCTCCGCCTGGTCCACGGAAGCACGGGCGGAATGGTAAGCCGTTTCGGCTTTATCGTACTGGCTTTTGCTGATTATCCGTCGGTCATAGAGAGTTTTCATTCTGTTGAACTCCGCCTCGGCTAGGCTGAGCTGAGAGAGGGCCTGCGCCTTACCGGCCAGGGATGCTTCGATGGATCGATTCAGCTCTTCGGTAGCGGCCTGCGCCTCCCGGTGGGCCGCCCGGGCCTGCTCAAGCCGGGCGCGAAGTTCCTCGCTTTCCACGTGGAACAGTTCTTGCCCTTTTCGGACCGAGTCCCCCTCCCTGACAAAAAGCTGATCAACGTAGCCGCCCACCTTACTGGAGATATTCACCTTCATCAGCGGTTCCACTGTTCCCACTGCCACATAGGGGATGCTTATCTGGCGGAACTCCGTTCTCCACAGCCGCAGCCCTTCCACGTGAACCGGCGCCTGCTCTTTGCCGCCGCCTTTCTTTGAGTCGCTGGAAGATGGCTCCGAACGGCAACCTCCCAGCAGCCAGGCGCTCGCCAGAAAAATGGCGATCCATCTACACCTGCGAAGAGGTCTCATTGTTCGCAACCTCCATTGATCTGAAATTGATCAATTTAAAGTTAATAAAATATTTTTGACCGGATAGCAGAATAATCTGGATTTTCTTAATCCTGTTATCTGTCAAAAACTTTTCCTCTTTCTCTTATAGCTTGTGTATTATAAAAGGATTATCATATTAGGTCAGCAAATAAAATTTTAATTGCTTGATTTTTATAAAATTTTATTGCTTAACCATTGGACCGAAAGCTGTGATTCAATACCGGCCAAACCTTAATGGCATTCAGGTTCCATGATACCACAAAGAACTCTCCTTGGTTTTAAGTCTTGAAACCGTGAGACTTCGAAATTTGGTCGAACTGCAATCCCGTCAGGATTATATCCTCCCGGATTTTCGGACGCCCGGTTTCAGCGGTCCATGCCGAGGAGCAGCAGCCCATACTGCCATAATGGCGACCGCCATGAGCAATACCAGAAGGATAAAACCCGGTTGATACGATCCGGTCCGATCATAAATAATTCCGAGGATCCACGCACCAAGTGCAGAACCAAGGCCCACGTTGATAGAGAGCAAGCCCATTATTGTTCCGAAACCATAGCCGCGGAATAAATCCGCCACCATGAGAGGAAAGAGGGTTGCCCCGGCCCCCTGGCCAAGCCCTGACAGCAGCACATACGCCCATAAGGCCCATTCCCGGGTCAGGTCGAGGTAACCCAGCGCCGCAATGCTCAAGGCCATGCTGACACCGGCGATCGTTAAAGTTATTTCTCTGCCTGCTCGATCAGAGATGCTCCCGAAAAGGATCATGCCGGCACTGTTCACCACGCCCATAAATCCCAGTGCCCAGGCGGTATAAAGCGGGTCGAAACCCTTGTCGACCACGTACGCCATCTGGTGCAGGATAAGGCTGAAATTGACCATGGGCATGCAGAAAAAAGCGATGGCAAGCATCCAGAATGCCCGGGTGCGCACTGCTGTCTGGATGCTCCATTCGACTCTGAATTCCTCGGGAGGTTCTCGCGTCTCAAGCTTTGGATAAGTCATTAAGCGGGCCTTTGAAACGGCTTCTTGTTCCGGCGGGTCACCGTCCGGAAGCAGGTTCATGTCCGAGGGGCGGTTGCGCTGGAGCAACCAATTGAGCGGCCCGATTATACCCAGGACGATACAGGCCAGGATAAGTATGGCGTTTCGCCATCCAAATCTCTGGATCAAAGCCTGGCTGAGAGGGATAAATACCAGCATTCCCAGGCCCATACCTGCATTGGTAATGCCCATGGCAAGCCCGAGCTTTCGAGAGAACCACGATTTCATGGCACTGGAGTTCGGCAGCCATGCAAAAGCGCACACGCCTATAGAGGTGACCATCCCGAACCAGAGGTAAAGGTGCCATAGTTCCCTGCTGCGACTGGTGGCCGCCAGACCCACTCCAGCCAGCAGGGCGCCCAGGGGGAACACAGCGCGGCTGCCCAATCGGTCGATCAGCATTCCTATAAAGAAAGCACTGCAGAAGTTCAGCAGAACATATGCAGAATAGACGCCCGAAATTTCGGCCCTGGTCCAGTTGTATTCCTTGAGAATGGCCACGAAGAACACGGAGAACGATGAACTTATCCCTCGAGTCATGCACATGTTCATAAAAGCCATCGCCACAATTACCCATCCATAAAAAAATGGCAATCCATGACGTGTTATCGTTTTTTGCGTCCTGCGCGGGGTACAGGGATTTCTGAATTTCGAAGTCATCCAGCCGTTAATCCTTCTAATGCATGAGCCAAGGCACAAACAGCGTGTAGTGCAAGATAGCCGAATTGCGTAAGTCTTGTCAAACCTTCAAATGGCAGGTAATGCTGCACTGGAAAATGTTGGCTTGAAGAAAAATGCACAGTCAAATAAAGGTATGTTGATCAACACTATGAAAGACAGGCTTCACACCCGTGCTGGCCGTGGCTAAACAAAGGATCCCCCGGAAGAGGCACTTATGCGGGTGTCGGCCTCATCCGGGGGAGGGGAGGGAATAGGGAGAATGGTTTCCGCTGCAGCAATCCACGTAGTGAAAAAGGGCCGTTTCCCCGGAATATATCAGAGCTCCAGCCAGGAATCGGAGTACAATGATTGTCCGAGCAATATTTTAGTCGTCTTTACGTAATCAGTTTCCTCTTTGCTGAGTGAACCCATGTCGGGTTCCACTCCGTCCATTACATTCCCGACCAGTTCTCGGATTCGCTCCATCCCCCCTTTACAAATGGATGCCATCTCATCGTCAAAAGCATCCACGATGGCCGAGTACATGCCGTTTTTTCCCAGCATGATCATGTAGGTCTGGTTCAGGATGGGTCTTAGAGGCTCCGGGGCGCCATTGGACACGTTTGAGAGCCCGCAGGTGGATTTGACGCCCTCGGTTCCCATGCCTTCGGCAATGTCCTTTAACATGGCCATGAAGTCAAGGCATGCCTTGACCTGCTGCTGCTGGACGTTCACCGGCGTGACAATGGGGTCCACCCATACCCGTTCGCCTGGAATGCCCTGTTCCATTGCCGCGGAGAGCAGTGTCACGGTATGTTCGGCGCGCTCGTTCTCATCTCGCGGCATACCGGAGGGCCCCCATAAAAGGGCGATAAAGTCAGCCTCATATTGAGCCGCCAGCGGAATCAGGGTTTCCATCCGCTCGGGCCGGGCCATGATGGAGTTGATGATGGGCCGGTTTTTGCAGACTGGCAGGCCCGCCTCGATGGCCCGCATGTTTGTAGTGTCAAGGGCAAGGGGGATTTCAGGAGCCACCTCCTGGCAGATATTGATAAGCCACGGCATCAACTCAGGGCCGTCTTTGGGGGCCGGCCCCATGTTAATGTCAATGTAATCAACGCCTTTTTCTGCGATCCGCTCTACCATGTCCCGGATCGGTACTGGGTCGCGCTCCTTCATGGCCTTGCCGATCTTACTCATTCGAACATTCAAATTTTCCCCTATTCGGGCAATCATGCTATCCCTCCTTTTTATTATCAACCTCCGTTAGGACTCCACATTTTCAGGAATGCCGGTATGTGAGCCGCCTCTCGCGGCCCGATCTGCACCTCCCAATCGCTACCCAGTTCTTCTTCCAGATCGCCGCTGATGGCCGCGGAATATCCCGGAATGATTATCTTGCGGTGTTTGATCTTGTCTACGACGCCGCTCTTTTTCACGAAAATTCCAATGGCGTCGCCCACAAACTTACCAGCAGCCCAAGCGGTCAACACGCTCAGGCCCTCTGTATCTATTACCAGCAACCATGCTGGAACCCGGCTCGTCTCGATCTCCCCGGATACAATAAAATAGGTCAGCGAGAAATTGCTGGTAATCAACACTGGAGAGTTTTCATCCGGCCCTCCTATCTCGTAAATCCCCTGCGAGGTGGCCATGGGTCGCTGCGGGTCAGTGTAAATGTTCAGTCGCTGTACCAGCAGCGGAAACAGGAGAGAGCCGTCCAGGTCGCTCAGGACAATGATGGAGCCATATTTGGCGATGAACATGGAGGCAAGCAGCGCTTCCTTCATGGGGTTATCGGTCATTTCGCATGGAAAGGTGATTGTGGGGAACCCCAGAGGCCGGTGCTTCTGCTCGATGGCTGCGCGCCGAAGGAGAATCTGGTCCTCGAATGCCCCCCGGACGCTGCGTGAGCCTGCGTCGATCACGATATCCTTGAGCCCCGACTCGGTCAGCTTGGTGGTCAGGCCGACGAGATCCTGTATCCCCTCAGCGCGGGCCGCCACGGGACATTGAGCTTCCTTGGCCAGGGCCGCCACGGGTTCGGCTGTTTCCGGCGATGCGGCATACAGGAGAGGCTTTCGATCTGCGCAGGGCTTCAGGCCTTCCTGGAGCACATGGGGATCGTCCGCCATGAGAATAAATCCGGCTTGGGTCTTTTCTTTGGCACGCTCCACCAGCTTGGCAAAACTGTCGGCATTGCCGGAAGTACACTTCAGTGCCGCAAGGTCCGCCTTCAGGGTAACGCCCACTCGCACGTATTGCAAGGTGTTGAGCCGTTCCAGCCGTTGATCCACCTCGGCATCGCTCATCTCGTCGGTGATAAGCACGGCAATACCCGGGGGGTTGACAAAAGTCTTCTCGTGGCGGAAGAGAACGGTTTCCCCGCCGATTTTCAAGCTTCCCTCCCCCGTTCCGATAGTCAGGGGGCGGATAGGGGGGGCGGACGCTTCTTCCAAAGCGGCGCGGGCCTCATCTGATACATAGGGGCACGAATCCAACTCGGCCTGCCCCTGCGCAAGTTTCATGGCAAACGCCATGCAGGTGGGCACACCGCACTCTGCACAGTTGGTTTTAGGCAGCATCTTAAAAATGGCAATTCCCGTAAGCGCCATAGATTCATCTCCTCTTTTCTTCAGCTCGGTTAGCGAATTATTAAATCATTGGCTCCATGTTCAGGGCTGGGTGCTCTTTTTCCTTAAGGAAGGCAAGGATGGCTTCCTCGGTGGTTCCTACCGTCTCATCAGCGATCCTGTCGATAAAATCGGGGATGCCGATTTCTTTGCCCCGTCGCTCCAGGCGATCCTGGAGTTCCTCCTTCAATCGTTTTGGCATCCAGACCAGCCGGCTGATCCCACCCTCGGCAAGTATGAACTTTTTGCTGGTAATGTAATACTTGCTGTGCCCGACAAATCCGGGGGTCACGTTGCCGCCCCCCACAGTTCCGGCCAGGGTGGTAAATTTCATTCCACAGGGCGTCTCAGCCGTGTAATCGCGGTCCACCGTCATGATACCGTTGCACTGGGGCAGGAATGCGGCGATGCATTCGAAGCACCCGCAGGACGTCATGGGCTCACGCATGATGCTGTATGCGTCGTAACGGGCCACTTTCTGTCTGGAAGCCTTGTAGACGAACTCGTTGACGCCCGACCACTGTCCGTAAAGCTGATCGATGGTCTCTCCTTTGGGAACGGGCTGATTCGGCCCCGTGGGGTTGATCTCATACGAGGCCCTGCAGTCCAGGATGTTATATGCGCCGCAAAGCCCGGTACGCTCCGGCGTGATGATGCAAACGTGATTGGGAGCGAAGCTCTGGCACAGTGTACAGGAGTAGAAAGTATCGGTATCCTCATCCACCATGCCCTCGATTCTCTCGTCACGAACCCTGTAAACATCCTTGGCTTTTGCAACTATCTCCTTGACCTTTTCCTCTTCGGTGAAGATTGTAATTTGTACTTTATCGAATATACTGCCGAAGTCCTGATGGAATTTGGCATGCAGGATGGATCCGAGATGACTTAACGTGAGTCCTTTCTCAACAGCCCCCTTGCCGATGCGCAGCCAGGCGATGTCGCGCTGACCGATGTGCATGACGCCCTGGGCATAGTTAAGCAGGTGATGGATCTGGCGCTCCAGGATAGGCTCGAAGTCTTCCTGGAATTTGCGCCCGGTCACCTCGGCAAAAATGGCCAGGGGAAGACGGCTGCCGGGCTTTATGTCGGCCAGTTCGGGGCCGATGACCTCGATATGGCCATCGTTCACCTTGTCCATCTCGGCACTGGTAACCCATTCCACCGCTTGAGTCCGACCACCGCCGCACTCCAGGTAGATATCGTCCCCCCGTACTCGTTCGCCCTCAAAGGCCGGGCCATACGGGACAGGAACCGGCACTTGGGCCACGGTAACTTTCAGGCCGCGCACCTCGGCGGCACGGTCAACGATTTTGTCCAGCGGCACATTGGATACCACATGTTCATAAGTGCAAATGCCGGAGGGGAGCACCTCGGGAATCGGGGTATCGGCAATAACGGGGAATCCCCAGTTGATGGCGCCGGCGGCATTGGCATACCATTCGTCCGTTACCGTCCCCAGGGGCATGGCAAACGCAAAGCAGCGGTCCTTGTTGTAAATCAGTATCTTGCGGTAGTCGCCGGGAGTAATGCCGCCGAAGCTCATGGCCGCCCTGGTGGCGAACCCCAGGGCGAATACCGTGCCCGATACGTCAGGGCTGAAGCTGACCAGCCGCGTGGGCCACCCGACCTGCACACCGGCTTCCATCAGTTGTTCGGCAAATCGCTTCCCATTGTTCTCAGCGCACATGAAAACATACAGGTTTTTAAGTTGAAGCTCTTCTGCGATTTGTTTGGCCGTTTGCGGGTCCGGGGCCGCGCCGAGAATGGCGGCGAATCCAGGGGCGGTTCCATCCACAAACTCTACGCCGCGTTTGCGCAGGATAATATCATCCGCCGCCCCCAGCCAGATGTTATCGTCCGTAGGGTCTTCGCCTTGCACATACACGTTGGGGTCTTTGAGGTACTTGATGGCCTCGATAATTTCTTCAGCGAAAAACGTGGCCATTCCTGCATCCAGTGCCGGGGCCAGATAGGGCAGGTGGATATCCTCCCGTACCGGAGGCGGCAACAAGTCCCGGCATTGTTCCAGCACGGGCCCCATGTCCTCTACTGTTTTCACCGGGATGCCGAGCATGCCGTAAATAATGGGAAGATAGTATCCCGTATTGGGGAATCCGACTTCCTGTTTGGGTCCGAATTTTTCCAGGGCCTCCTTATAGGCCGCTTCCGCACGATCAACAATTTTATGCGCGCCTCGAATAGCAGCGGAACATATAATCTTTGACACCTTTCCTCCTCCTTATGATTAGCCTGTGGCATCGACAGCAAGCATGGAGGCGCCGGGCTTTTCACACCCGGTGCCGGAATAGATTAACCGGCCTCCAATGCGCGTCGGGCCTCCATGTCCATCAGGACCCGCTCGCGGGCCTTATCGATACCCAAGGTTTTTCGTTTCTCATCGATGTGGGCGATCATCATCTGGGCCGTTTTGACGGGATCTGTCTCAAAAGCCCACTTCCCTTTGAGAGTCTCCTCAAACCGGTTGAACAGCATATCGCATACCTGCTTGTTGTCCGAGACCGGCCAAGTGGTTCCAAACACCGTGAAAACGCCGGAGGCCACAAAGTATTGACCAATGGAAATGGCCTTTTCGCTCATCCACTCGGGGGCCGCTCCGGCGGCGGGAAGATCGCTGATGTCGTCGCCCAGTCCTCCGTCCTTGACCATGGCGGTGGCAGCCATGAGAATACGGCAGTTATCCACGCAGGAGCCCATGTGGAGAACGGGCGGAATGCCCACGGCCTCGCAAACACTGCGGAGGCCCTCTCCGCAATACTCAAGCCCCTTGACCGGGTTCATCAGGCCTTCCTTGCCGCAGGCCATGGCGGCGCAGCCGGTGGTGAGGACGATGACATCGTTTTTGAGCAGTTCTTTGATGAGTGTCAGGTGGTCGTTGTCGTGCATTGTCCGGGCGTTGTTGCATCCCACCACGCCAGCCACCCCGCGAATGCGGCCGTTGATGACATTATCGTTCAGCGGGCGATACGATGCACGGAAAAGCCCGCCCAGCAGGTAATTGATGGTCTCGTGGCTGAACCCCACAACCATGTCGGAACTTCCGGAAGGAATAGCAACCTTGTTTTTATCGCGACTGGGGTAGTTCTCGATTGCGAACCGCACTATCTGCCTGGCGCACTCGATGGCATTGTGTTCGTCGAACTCCATGTGAGTTGCGCCGGAGATATGGGCTTTGGGAGATGTGGTGATGATTTTGGTGTGGAAGCATTTGGCCACGTCCACCAATCCCTGCATCTCGCACTGAATATCAAGGATCATTGCCTCAACCGCGCCCGTGACTACTGCAAGCTCCTGCTGGAGGAAATTTCCGGCCACCGGGATACCATGGCGCATGAGGACTTCATTTGCCGTGCAACACATGCCGGCCAGGTTGATGCCGGCGGCCCCTTTTTCTTGAGACAGCTTGATCAGTTCGGGGTCCTGGGCCGCCACGGTGATCATTTCGCTCAGCAGCGGTTCGTGGCCGTGGACGATGATGTTGACCTGGTCCTCACTGAGCACTCCCAGGTTGATCTGCCCGATAATGGGCACGGGGTTCCCGAACATGATGTCCTGCAGGTCAGTGCTGATCATCGACCCGCCCCATCCGTCCGCCAGGGCGGCGCGACTCATTTTTATGAGCAGGTCCTCGTAGTCCTGGTCCACGCCAATGTGGGTTCGGTGCAAGATTTCCACAACCTCGCGGTCGATTCCCCGCGGGGCTATCCCCAGTCCTCTCCAGATCTCCTGACGCTTGAGAGGCGCCCGCTTGACGTATAGCAATTCGCCTTCCTGTTTGCCGAATTCGGCCAGACACTTCTCACCCACTTCAATGGCAATATCTTTGATGTCCCTGTCGCCGATTTCCACGCCCAGATCCATGGCCACCTGGAAGAGTTTTTGCTCATCTTTTATGCCATAGCCGGGAATCTCGCCTTTAGCGGCGGCAAGAAAGACCTCGGCCACTCCCCTGCCATGATCCGAGTGGGCAGAGGCGCCGGCTGCCACCATCCGTGCGAAGTTCCGTGCCGCTATAGTGGAGGCGGTGGCACCGCAGACGCCCACTTTCTCCTCGCCGTCTTTGCCGGGGACAACGCGGCACGGACCCATGGAGCAGTGCTTGCAGCATGAACCGGCTGCGCCGATGGGGCAGGGGCGAATCTCCGCCGCCCGGTCGAACACGGTTCGAATTCCCATTTCTCGCGACTTTGTAATCATGGATACAGTGGCGTCGTCAACGCTGAGGCTCTCGGGAGCGGGCAGTTCGACCTTCTTCTTCGGCGCTTCGGCGGGTCGGGCCGGTTTGGCTGGCTTCTCGCTGGGAACCGCGGCAGGTTTGGCGGCGGCAGGCCGAGCGGGGCGCTCGGACTCAGGGATGAAATCTTCCACGATTTCCTGCAGCAGTCCGAAGACCTGGTGAGCTTTCTTCAGCACAGAGGGGCTGAGCGTTACCCCGGGCAGCGAAGGCGGGGCTGCCGGAGGTGCAGCGGGTTTTTCTTCCGGTTTTGCCGCTGGTTTTTCAGCCGCAGGCGGTTCGGCCGGGGGCGGTGCTTTGGCGGCCATGGGAGGCGCCGCAGGCTTGGGTTCCTCAACCGGTGGTGCAGGCTTGACCTCTTCCGGCTTCGGCGGGGCCGCCGCTTTCGGAGGAGCCGGCGCCGGTGCTGCGGCTGCTTCCATCTCAACCAATTCTATCCTCGCCTCTGCACGCGGGGCCGTCAGATCGTTGACTATATCCCGTATTAACCGCAGGGACTCGGGGTGACGCACAACCAGGAGGTTGGCACCGGTCAACAGCAGGCTCATGGCCGTGACGGCTTCCATGGTGATGCCGCGCTTCTCGGCGTCGCCCATGGTGGGCTCTTCTTCCGCGCTGAGCCTGCATTCTTTTACTTTCCATACCTCTTTGCCTACCATGCAGAGGATGGGGTATTGTAATTGATAGTCTTCCTGCGTCAGGGCGGCCATGCGATCCCGTTCCATGACAGAATAGGTGTATTCAAGGCCGTATCCCAGTGCACCCGTGGTGGGGTCCACTATGATTTTGTCCTCTGGCACGCCCAGGTTGCCCAAAAGGATGTTCAGTTGCTTGGCAAGGTTGATATCGATTGGTGTGGATGCCGCAACCACATGTTTATATGCAATGACCCGAGCGCCGATCTGCTTGTAGTTGCCCTCAACCACGGGGCCGATCACAACGTTTTTCCCCTCACAGGCCTCTGCAACCAGCGGTAGAACCTCTGCGTCTTTTTCTTCATTGTCGCAACCCCAGATGATCAAGGGAACATCCACGACCTCCGCCACTTTGCGGACTGTGTTGATCGCCTCTTCGGCCGAGCGGTTCATCCCGTTGGGATCCGTAGAGGCCAGAATCAGTGCAATGGCATCGGCTCCGTATTCATCAATGCAGCGTTTGGCCCATGCCGCTGGATCGTCCAGCACATCGCTGAAGGGCTTGACCACGGCCTCGGGCCATTCCTGGGGTGGGGTGTCGAAGACTTCCATGGCGATCTTTGGCTTGTGGGGCATCTCACCCTCAAAGAGATAATAGGGATAAGAGTTCTCCCCTCCGAGAGTTATGGCCTTCTCGCCCACTCCCAGTTTGATCTCTTTGATTCTCCCTGTATATCTGGCTTTTTTCCCTTTAAATGTCACGTTTTCCTCCTCAACAATAAATACGGTGAACATTCATTCCGACCAGCGCATTCAACCCGCATGGCAGGGTATGAGAGTGTTTATTGAACGCCGTTGTTTGGAATCTCTCCCTGGGGTGCGGTCAATACGCATGCATTACGCTTCTGTCTTTCGCTTTTCGCTACCGTACCAGTCTTTACTGTACCAATACCGTTCGGCATTCTGGAGGTAACGCAGCCGATGTTCGCGGTTTTTGAGCTTTTCTCGCCATCGAAACGGCTGGTCGGGTTTTCCAGGCTCATAGGTAGGTCCCAGTATTTCCACTCCCTGTCCAGTGTCATCTTTCTTTTCTTCACTTAGTTCTCCCATTGAATTGAACCTCCCTTCTGTCAGTGGTATTTCTCGGATTTGTTAATC
Source organism: Deltaproteobacteria bacterium (assembly GCA_019310535.1). Classification (GTDB taxonomy): domain Bacteria; phylum Desulfobacterota; class JAFDED01; order JAFDED01; family JAFDED01; genus JAFDED01. The sequence continues at coordinate 4,951 of JAFDED010000061.1, read as the reverse complement.
GGTCAAACCGATAATTTTTCCATCAACTCTGCCACTGCGTCCACGGCGGGAGAGTTGTCGGGCAGATCCATCAGGGGCCTGCTTAATTGGTCAAATTCAATGATGTTCTCGTCAACGGGGATGCAGCCCGCCAGGTCGATGCCGGTTTGAGCAATGGCTTCTTCCAGTGGCGGCGCCAGTATCCCTGACGTGCGATCGATCACCATATAAGAGCGATTAACGCGAAGATTTAATTCTCGAATGAGGTCCAGCAACTTTCCAACGGTGCGGATACCCCGTATGCTCTGGTCCGAGAGCATCAGGAGGACGTCCACGTTCTGGGTGGTTTTCCGGCTCAAGTGCTCCATTCCCGCTTGATTGTCCATGACGACGTAAGAATAATTCTTGCCCAGAACATCAAGGAATTCCCGCAACACTGCATTGGAGGAGCAGTAACATCCTGGTCCTTCGGGCCGACCCATGGTGATGAGATCGAGACCCTTCCCCTCAACAATCACCTGGTTCAGGCACATCTCCAGATATACATTTTTCGGCATACCGGGCGGAAGTTGCAGTCGGCTGTCGTGGAACTCAGCCTGGGTCGTGCCCACGGTTTTCTCCACGTTCATTCCCAGGGCTTCGGCCAGATGGGCCGCTGGATCGGCATCAACCGCCAGAATGGGGACTTTGCCCCGGCGATGAAGGTGTCTGATTATCAGAGCGCTGAGCGTTGTTTTTCCTGTCCCTCCTTTTCCAGCAACGGCTATGGTCGTGGTCATGCTGTCTTCTCCGCACGAATAGTCTTCCAATCCTTGTGAATGCAGTCCAGTCGCTCTCCAACCGTGGGAAACTGCCCGACGTCCGTATGCGGCAGAAAGAGCGCGGCCATGTACTGGTTCATAAACTCGGTGTTTTCGCTCAGTTCAAAATTGGTCATCATGCGGGATATTCGCTCTCCGTCGTCCAGCATTTCATTGGAGAAGCTGATTAAACGTGCTCCCAGAAGAGACCCATTGCCGATGAACCGAAAACGATTCAGGGGCAGGTCTGGAAGGAGACCTATGGTTATAGCCTTCTCCAGGTTGATGTAACTGCCGAACGCACCCGCTATGATAATACGTTCAACGGCCTCGAGGCTCAGGCCGACTCCCTCCACCAGAGTCTTGTACCCGGCGTACATGGCAGCCTTGGCCCGCATAAGATTATCGATATCCACCTCTGTTACCACCAGATCCTCTCCGGTCTGGGTTTCCCCGGCTCCGGCAAGCAGATACTCCATCCCGTCGCTCCCCTCTCGGATGCGCCTGGTGGGGGCCTCCGTATCGAACTTCCCATTGGGCTGGAGAATGCAAGCCTCCAGTAATTCAGCCACGATATTTATAATGCCGGACCCGCAGATTCCCTTTGGTTTTTCCTTGCCGATGGTCCACACTCTGGGCTCCAGCGTTTGGGGATCGATATGTAGCTCTTCAATGGCTCCCGTCGTGGCCCGCATTCCGTGGCGAAGCCCGCCTCCCTCGAAGGCCGGTCCTGCCGAGCAAGCCGCTGTGGTAAGCCACTCGTTGTTTCCAATGACGATTTCCCCATTGGTTCCGATGTCGATATATAACGTCAGTTCAGGCCGCTGGTAGACTCCTGAGCCCAGGATGCCCGAGACGATATCTCCACCCACGTATGAAGCCACGCATGGAAAGGTATACAGGAACACATGGGCTGGCAAATGGAGCCCCAGGCTCATGGCCCGTACCGGGGGGAAGAAATTGGCGGCAGGGCAGTAGGGCGCCTCCCGAACATATTTGGGATCCACGCGCAGGAGCAAATGTGTCATGGTGGTATTGCCTGCCGCCGTCATGTGGGAAATACGCTGCCGGTTCGTGCCGCTATTCTTTATCAGTTCGTCGATGATACCGTTCATGGTCTCGACCACCACCTGTTGGAGTTTCTCCAGCCCACCGGGTTTCTGAGAGTAAACAATGCGGGAGATGACGTCCTCTCCATAGCCGATCTGGCCGTTATACTCCGACGCTTCGGCCAACACTTCTCCCTTCGACAAATCCAGCAACTGGCCCCACACGGTGGTTGTTCCGATATCCATGACCACGGAATAATGCTCCTTCGTGGTGTCGCCCGCTTCCAGGCAAATAATTTTGGGCCGCCGTGTTCCGCGGAACTGATAGTCTCCCAGACGACTTTCCATCCGGGTCATTGCGATAGTAGATGTAACTTTACAGTGGGCCTCGCGCAACAGGTGGGGGAGATTCCGGATGACCGGAAAATCCACCGATATACTGTCCATGCCGTGTTGCTGCTTGATGCCCCGCAACAATCGGCTCAGATCGCTGATGTTGTCCTGCAGGGTGGGCTGAGGCAGCTCCACATAACGTTTGATGAGGGCCGGGTTAAACTGCCAGCCGGTGGCCAGCGTTTCGGTGTCCAGGGGGGCCAGAACCAGCCCCGCGGCCATGCCCTCGCGCTTGCGGGCCAGGAAACCGCGATCCAGCCTTGATTCTACAGGGATCTCCACCACCAGGTCCGAACGAACCTCGCACTGGCAGGCGAGGCGGTATCCCCGTTCCAACTCTTCCCGGTCGAGAAAATGGCTGGGTTCGCATGCAACTGTGCCCTGGCTGATTATCACGCGGCACTTGCCGCACACACCCTCGCCCCCGCAGGAGGAATTGATGTGCACGCCGGCCGCAATGGCCGCGCGCAGCAAATTCTCGCAATCGGCCACATCAATGCTTACGTTATCGGGGATAAACTGAATCTTCCTCTTACGCTCCATCCTCAAGCCCCTCCGCTCGCAGCAAGGATTTCGGGCACCAGGGCTTCCTTTCCGATGGCCATAATGTGCACGCCGTCGCAGATATTTTCCTCCCTGAGCTGCTGAATCTGTTCGCTGGCGATCTCGATGCCAACCTTTAAAGCTTCCCCCTTCTTGGCCTTGGACATCCTTTCAATGAGAATATCCGGCACAAAAATTCCGGGAACGTTCTTGTTCATGTACCTCGCCATACCGGCGGAGACCAGAAGCACGATGCCGGCCATGATCTTCACGTCGAATTTACGGGCATAGTCCATGAATCGTTTGAACTTCTCAATGTCATAAATGGCCTGGGTCTGAAAAAATTCAGAGCCAGCCCTGACCTTTTTTTCAAACTTTATAAGCTGCGGTTCCAGTGGATTGGCCTCCGGGGTTACGATTGCTCCCGCACAAAACTGAGGGTTTCCCGCAAGGTCATTGTCTGCCAGATCTTTTCCGGTCTCCATCTTCCGCAAGGTCTGGAGCAGCAAAACGCTGTCCAGGTCGAATACGGGTTTCGCCTCGGGGTGATCGCCCACGCTTATATAATCGCCCGTCAGGCAGAGCACATTGCGGATGCCCAGGATGTACGCGCTCAGGGCATCGGCCTCAAGGGCCATACGGTTTCGATCCCGGCACGTCATTTGAAGAATGGGTTCTCCCCCCCTTTCATGGATCAGGTGGCTTATCGCCAGAGAACTGAGCCGCATCACCGAACTCTGGTTGTCCGTTACGTTGAGCGCGTGGACCTTGTCCTTCAGCAAATCGATATGGTGCAGCATCTCTTCGATATCCACCCCTTTGGGCGGGCCAACCTCGGCGGTAATGACAAATTCGCCGGATTCCAGCACATCCTTGAACGGTCTAGGCATGCTTGGTTCTTCCTTTACATTAGGATTATCCTACCAGGTCGGCAAATAAAACTTTAATTGCTTGATTTTTATTAAATTCTTATTGATTAACCATTGGACCGAAAGCCGTGATTCAATACCGGCCGAACCTTAACGGCATTCGGGTTCCCTGCGGGGTGACCCGAACAATTTATTGTCCGGGCTGCGCAGCAGCAAGAGGCAGTACATGGTTCGTTTAATGGTTCCCGGGCGCGGGGTGCACCGGGCAAAACCTCTTGTCGCTTCGCGGCCCGGACGACTTGTCGTCCGGGCCGCCCCAACAACATCCTTCATCTATTATTAGCTTATTAGCGGCAATTTGACTGTACTATCGTTGATCAATATGTTGCATGTTGCTGATCAAAGTGGATATTCTATTTTTCATTGATAGTTTTGCATTTTGCAATTATTTTCACTTGGCTTCCTCCTCAACGAAGGCCTCGTGAATCATCTTCCGCGGGTGAGTCTGAACCTGGTAGCTTTTCGGGGGCAGAATCCGGCGCATGTCATCCAGCCGTCCCAGGGCATCCAACCGGCGGTAGATAAGGGTCCATGCACAGTCTTTCTCTCGACTAACCTCGCACTTGCCGTCATCCGTGCCGCCGCAAGGCCCGTTGACCAGCCCCTTGGCGCATATGGTCACAGGGCAGATGCCGCCCGTGAGATGGAGCACGCATTCTCCGCATCCGCGGCACCGCTCGATCCAGGTCCCGTTCCCCTCGTTGGAACCCATGAATTGCGTATTCAGCGCCGGGTAAACGGCCTTTTCAGGAAACAGGGCCGCAGTGAATTGCACCCCAACGCCGCATGCTGTGGAAAGGACCGCGTCATAACGCGGGATAACCTCCTTAACCGGTTCAAAGTACTCCCTATCGCATTGTCGCTGGATGGTGGCCTCATCAACCTGTATGTCCTTTCCTTCTTTTTTATACGACATTTGGAGTAGTTGCGCAAGGATTGCCACTTCCCTTTCCCCGCCGGCCATGCAGACCGACACGCAGGTGCCGCATCCAAATACAAGGATTTTGCGAGCCCCCTTCAGCATCTCCCGGATCTCTTCCAAAGGCTTTTTCTGTCCAACGATCATCGGTCGCTCCAATCTTCAGTCGGCAATTTCATCTGACCGCTCGCTATCTTTCCGGAGTGGATTGGGTCCCAGTTCCCGGGCCCGTTCGGTCATGGTCTGGACGGCTTCGGCGAATGCCTTGGCCATGGCCGCCGAGAGGTTGAACATCTCAAGTCTCTCCGGCTCCAGACCTACCTCTTGCAGGAGCTTCTT
>JAFDED010000060.1 GCA_019310535.1 Deltaproteobacteria bacterium | reverse complement strand
CTTCCTTCAGACCCCACCTCGCGGTGGACGCCCTTGCCATTGGCTAACAGTTTCCGCCATCAGGACCTGCAGGGGACTTTAACCCCTAAGCCGTTACCCATGCCGGGCACACATGAACCTCCCTGCAGCAAGCTGCAGGGTATCTGAAAGGTAATTGCCTCTCTCCTACCCATCCCCGCAGCAAGCTGCGGGGAATTCCAAGTTAAAGTTTTATTTGCACTGTTACGAAAAAAACTCAGAAATTTTCTAAAATAAGCCCTAAATGAATAGAAAATGTTTAAGGCAAAAAGAGATAGATTTAGCTCGATATTACGTTGATCAAAAAATGAATGTCGATCCTTATTTTTCAACAGGGTGTACGTTTTTTCGTAACAGTCTCTAATAGGATAATCCTATAATTTTTTTACCTGGAGCAAAGTGAGCAACTCACTCCCTCATTAGCTTTATTGTCCATGATCACATTCAGGATTGTCCCCGGTTCCTGTATTTCTATCAGGCTTTTCAAAGCCAGCCGCAGTATCTGCTTTTGCACAAAAGGCCTCTCTGCCGCACCCAGGGGATGCCCCAGGTTGAACCCCGGAAAGATCGCCCGCGGTGGCTTCACCTTTTCCGTGATCTCACGGCTCAGGCTGACGGATATAGTGGGAATGCCGCCTTCTTCAATGATTCGTTGAATCAGTCCCACGGACTGATTGCAGATCCCTCAGGCGGGAGTGAGGAAGACGGCATTAACCCCGTCCGCCTGGAGTCTTCGCATCACCTCAGGAGCAGTTTGGTGCATGAGTTCCTTGACGTGCTCCCCGAGAATGTGGCCCATGAACGAGTAGTGATTTTTCGCCACAGAGTTAATCTCACCTACTTGTACCAGCTCACGGACAAGCTCTATGGGCAAGACAAGATTTACATCCCTGTCGGCATCCGTATGGTCGTAGTAGTTGTGGGTTATCATCACATCTTCTTTTCGAACATTCCAGGGAATCTCACGAAACGTGGGGTCGCCCATTCGATCATCCATATCAAAGGGTTTCTGTGTTTTCAGGTGTACCCCGGCAGTGGAGACCAAAGCAAGTCGTAAGTCCTTTGTTTTGATCTCCACGGAGGTCCATGGTATGGAATCAAATTCAATGACCTTGGCTGTTTTCGCCCACTTTCGCACAAGAAAGGGGAACCTGGTAAATGTCTTGGCCACCAAACGATCGATTATTTGTTGATGATTATAGGCCACCGGATCGTTCCCTCCTCAATGAGTTCTACTTCATTCCATAAAATTGCAACTCTTGTGCCAAAAGATTTTCAGTTCTATTAGAGGTAGAACAGAAGGGAACTATCCTTAATGAAAGAATATAAAGCGTTAATTATTTATGAATAAATGATCAAATATTTCTCATGTCAGCAGTGAAGATTTTCATTCATATAGTAATTGTCATTCAGGGGGTGCACCGGGCAAAGCATCTTGTCGCTTCGCAACCCGGACGACAAGTCGTCCGGGCCACCCCAACAACATCCTTCATCTATTATTGGCGGCAATTTGACCGTAATATCGTTGATCAATATGTTGCTGCTCAAAGTGGATAATTCTAAAAATTTATTTTTTCGTATAAGGCTAAAGGGTCGCTATCAGTAATACTGGGAGCGCTTTATCGTCCCCGGGAAACCAGAATGGCTCGATAGAACAGCCATCCCATAATGGCGAGATATACAAAATAGGCTGTTACCTGAGTCAACGACGGTGTGGCCTCATAGCCTATGAAAACGTGGAGGAGTTTTCCCCACAGGCTCTCATTGCTGACCAGGAATTCGCTATTCCAGATGGGATCGACTATGGCAGGCACCAGGCCGATTTCATTAAGAACCATCAGAGAGTGGCTCACAAGACCGGCGGCGATGAAGATCAACATCCAGCCGGTCACGATAAAGAACCACCTTACGTTCAACCGTATGATGGCCTGGAATATCAGCAGGACAAGGACGATCGCTGCACCAACACCCAGAACTGCCCCGGTGAGCAGGCTTTGCCTTTCTGTCGTTTGTGCCAGCGCGGCCAGGAAAAGCGCTGTCTCCAGCCCTTCCCGGATCACGGTCACGAAGGCCAGCGCCGCTAAGGCCAGCGCCTGTCCCTTCCCGCCGGATGGCCAGAACTTGAAACAGAAGCGTTATAACTGCGCTTCCCGCCAGGGCCAGCAGAATGCCCAGCAAGATGTGAATTTTGGTTCATCCTTAATTTTTGAGTCTTAAATAGGAGGTTTTTCCTTTCCAGAAGCGGTCATTTTTGTGTCATTAATACGTATTTTACCTCTTGAGATTGATGCAAATATACCTCCGAAGCAAAGGATGGAAAAGATTATAAACGCAACTTTCACGCTTTTTATAAAAGCCGGATAGTATTCTGCCGTGATTTGGCCCCCGCCAATATATATGGCAAACAACAGAGTAGCAATTCCCATGCTGAGCATCTGTCCTAGCAGCCGCATTGTTCCAACGGATCCTGATGCGATGCCGTAATATTTCTTTTCGACAGAACTCATAATGGCATTGGTATTTGGAGATGAGAATAGCGCGAAGCCAAAACCGAGTACGATTAAACGGGCTATAATGAAAACCACAGGTGAATTTTCGTCTAAAAAAGTGAAAAGAAAAAGGCCAATGGCCGTCAAAGTCATCCCTAATGTTGCAACTATTCGCGGTTCGATTCTGTCTGACACTCTGCCGGCAAAAGGTGAGAAAATAGCCTGCACAATAGGTTGTGAAATCAGAACCAGCCCCGCGCCTTGAGGGCTAAGCCCTTTTACATATTGCAAGTAAAGGCTTAAAAGGAAAGTCACGGCAAATGTTGCACTGTAATTGATAAGTGCTGCAAGGCCGGAGAAAGCAAATACCCTGTTGGTTCGGAACAGTGTTATCTCAAAAACCGGGTTCTCTATCTTTGATTCCCACTTCACAAATGCCGAAATCCCTGTAATACCCAAAAGAATCAACCATAAACTCCTGATCGCCGGGAGCAGAGTGATACCATACATTATCGCGATTATCGACACTCCGTAAATGATGGAACCTATAAAATCAAACTTTTCGCCTTTTGCATCAGCCCACTCTTCCTTCAACTTCCACAGGATCAGTGAAATAATGATCAATCCAAGAGGCACATTTATAAGAAAAACGCTTCTCCATGTAAAATGCTGTGTTAAAAGTCCGCCTAAAAACGGCCCGAGAGAAAGTCCTGTATAAACTGCAGCAACATTTATTCCCAGGACCTTGCCTCTCTCCTGGGGGGGAAATACCGAAATGAGAATCGCCATCCCGGTGGCGAAGATCATTGCACTTCCAGTTCCTTGTAAAATTCTGAAGAAAATAAGCATAGGAGCAGAAAATGAACTGGCGGAAAGAAGCGATGAAATGGTAAAAATGGAGATGCCGTATGTAAAAGTCTTTTTTCTTCCGTGGATATCCGCGAGCCTTCCAAAGGGAACAAGAGATACTACAGAGGCCAAAATATATGATGAAGCAACCCAACTTAACAGCACCGCATTGACTTGAAATTCTTTTTGAATTGACGGCAGTGCTATATTGATAGAAGATGCCATGAAGGGTGTAGTGAAAGAAGTTGTTGTGGCAATAATTAACGCGGCTTTTTTAATAGAAGCATTATTCGTAACTAAATTATCCATCGAAATGTCTGTATAGTGATTGTATCACCGGAGAGCGGCGAGCCTGATCCACCCCATATATTCAACCTTGTGGGGAGAATAAACTTCCACGGGCCCGGGTGAGGGCTTTGTTGATACGCTTCGGAGTCATGGAAAACCCGAAAACATCATCCCTGTGGCATCGAAAATGGCATTGGCAATCACCCCTCCCATCCAGGAGGCGTGCAATCGTTTTTAAGCGTGTTGTTCGTTTCGTTCGAATTCGCCCGATTTTTTTTGCCGGAATAGTCGCACGAGAAACCCAAACGCCTTTTTGACCCCCTGCTAAAGCTTTGGCAGGAGCCAGTGCAACGGACGGGTTTACTTCGCCCACTGCACCGGCTGCCAGAATGGCCCCAGCAGGAATGCGGATAAAGGTGTGCAGGGTATATCAACTGAAATACTCTGAATACCCAAATGGAATTATCGGTGTGACAAGAGCATCCGCTTTCTCGGCGATGCGCTTCGCCGCGATGGCGGCAATACGGTAATCCCCCATGGGAGAGTGGGGGCCGTGCTCCTCCATGGAGCCCATAGGGATCATCACCACGGGGTTCAATTTAAAAGCCTCTTTTGCTTCTGCCCAGCTCATACGCTCAAGGTTCACTTTTTTCATGACTCACTGCTCCTTATCCATTTTATCACTCATACTGATTTTTCTGTCATGCTGCATTTCGGATTTACCCCGGATTCAATTCAAAAAAATTGGCCATTCAGGTGTGAATAGTATTATGCGGGCATTGCTGCAAAGTCAACTAAAAATCCTCTTCATTCAAGCTTCCCCTTCACGCTCTGCTTGAGCGGCATTAACCCGGAATTCGCCGTAGCTTGCTAAGGGGATGAATCTAAAAAGTACTTTTTTCCTCATTAATTGTGTGAGCAAAGCGAAGCCAGCATGATATCCTGCAGCAAGCTTCAGGGTGCTTTCATTCACATGTCTGCCATAGTATAGACATGCATAAAGATTACATACAACAGGGCTTTTGCGCGCACATGATTACTTGTGGTCCCTGTGGCCTTTCTGATTTTGAAGCAAGCCTCTAACTATTGAAAAGCTTAAACCGCACCGGTTTCTCATAAATTTTCTCATTATTCAGGTTCTTTTTGATAAATTCGTAGAGCTCATCCGAAGTCTTGAATTTGGTTTTAACAAAATCGTCGCTGACAAGCTCTAAAGTCAACACTCGGTCCCCGGACACAGAATATTTGAAGAACATGAATGTTCTTGTGGCTTCTTTCATGTCATCTATGCATTGAACATTGATAAACGGAACGCCATCCACCATCACTGTGTATGCCCTTAAATTGGAATGGTCAATATTCCCGTTTGTTCCTGCATTATAGCTAACATAATATTCGTTGTCATTGAACTTTAGAATCTGCATTTCTGCCGTCACCTCGTCCAGGGTTTCAGCTAGTTTCAGTATGCCCTTCCATTTGCCTATAAGATTCAGATCGATAGTGGAATCTTTGCTTAAAGCCATAGGCACTCTTGATTCATAACAGGCACCCAATAAAAACGAAACCAGCAAAACCAGACATGCCTTAAGATAGAGACTCATTTTTTTTGCCTCCTTAAGTGGTGAGATGATTAATAGCACTTGATCGAATTATATCAAATTCCGACCTGTAAAGTATATCCGTAGTTCCTATTTTCACAGACATGCTCAAAAAGGTAAACATACAATATATTTTCATCTTAGGGCAGGATCTTTGCGCTTTTGATGGCTAAGCACATATCCACGCTCGGAGGCTAGAGCGGCAATCTTGTCTTGACAATTGATTTTCTTATGTCATTATAGGAGCGTGAGTCCTTGGAAGTGCCTGCAGAAATGCCTTTTGCTCTCTGGTGTTACACCATTTTTCTTCATGGACGCATGCGCCGATATGGTCAACCACTCATTCAATGCTGTTTGACTCAGAGGTGTCTCGAAACTGCAACAAACAAAGCTCTCAGAAGCTTTGACCGAAGAAAGTTATCCGGGCCTGTCCATCGAGGTGATCCATCGAATGAAAGATAAGGTTTCCGGCGTGGTCGGCTTCCGCCGATTCGCAGCTCTGATTCATGGAGGAATTCATGATTCCGTTGATTAAGCAGTATCGTTTTAACATGCCCCGGTCACTCCTATTTGGGCCGGGCAGCGCGGATAAACTCGACGAAGAAATCCGGCAGATCGGATGTGACCGTGTAATGCTGGTAATCGATAAGGGGATCCGCCACTTGCCAGCCATAGAGAGAATAGCGCAATCTCTCACGGAAAAGGGCATAGATTACGTGGTGTATGATGGAGTAGATACCGAGCCCACTCATGTCCACCTGGAGGAGGGAACATCGCTCTTCCGCAAAAACGATCGACAGATGTTGGTGGCCGTTGGTGGTGGCAGCAGTATAGATGCAGCGAAGGGTATAGGTATTCTTGTCACCCATGGTGGAGACATCGCGGACTGGGAAGGAAGGGACCGGCTGACCAAACGGATCCCGCCATTGATCGCGATTCCTACCACCGCCGGGACAGGCAGCGAAATCTCCCGCGTAAGCGTCATTAACGACTTGCGCCGAAAATTGAAGTTCATCATCAACAGTACTTTTCTCTGCCCCGAGTTAGCCATTGAAGATCCGCTGTTGACGGTCAGCATGCCTCCATCTGTCACTGCTTCCAGCGGCATGGATGCGCTTACCCACGCTATTGAAGGATACATCAGTAAAAGGCCGCCTAACCTGGGATTTGGTGTGGAGTCCCTAACCGACGTCACGGCGCGAGAGGCTATTCGCCTCATTGCCGGCAATCTCAGAAAGGCATGGGCAAACGGTGAGGATCTCGAGGCTCGCAGCAATATGATGTTAGGTCAACTCCTGGCCGCCATGACCTTCAGCAATTCGGGGACGGCGCTCGTCCACGGGCTGGCACGCCCCCTGGGGGCATACTTTCATGTGCCTCACGGCCTCGCTAACGCCATCATGCTGCCTTATGGTATGGAATTCACACTGCAGGCATGCCCGGAGAAGTTCAAAGATGTCGCCATGGCTTTCGGCGAGTTCGTTGATGATCTTCCGGCGGAGCGTGCCGCATGTGTGGCGATCGATTGTGTGCGGCGCTTATGTCAAGACATCCAGATTCCCAGGCTCGGGGAAGTCGTCAACAGGGAAGATCTTGAACAGGTCATTGAGACCATGGCTCGGGATGGATATGAGAGCGGCACTCCCAAGGTGAATCCCCGCTTGCCGACCATTGAGCAGATGGTTGATCTCTATAGAAAGGCGCTGTGAACGGCTAAAACAAATGGTGTTTAATCGCTTCCGGTGCAAAAGCATTCTGTTTTATTTTTACATTCTCCTGTGCTCCTTTTACAGATGACTTTGCTGATAAAGAGGCGACTTTTGCGCCACTGAATGCCAGCTTGGTGCCTTTTTGACAAACTTGATGAGCTGGCTTTGAGACATCATTACTAAAAAATGCGATTTTTAAAGGGACTCGGGTTGCCTGCTTTAGTAATGTTTCGATAGATTCTTTTTTTGCTGGATTTATAAGAGATTATCACTTGATGCTACGATTGAGCATCTTCACCTATTAAACGGACTAATTCCTTTCTTAAGTTTTCTGATTTTCTTAGTATGCGTTTCATTTCTTCTTGAAGCGCCTCATCATAGCCATTTTTGCCGATGGTCAAACGGCAGACCATAGAAATCAAAGAAGCTGCCAATACCCCTCCTAAAGCGGTTACGCTGACGCCGCTGGCCGGTAGTATGGTCCAGTACATAGGATGTATCCGATCCCGTGCCCCAATACGGGTTTCTATCTTCGAGAAACAAGCAGCGCTTTCCATTTTGGTCGGCCAGCGTGATCTTTGACGGTGCGGTTCGGACGGCCCATTCCGCAAGATGAGATGGAATCCCAGCGCAGTGCCCATCAATGACATCTCATCCGGTTTTTTTGAGCAGCTCCAGGCTTTCTTCTTTAAAGAAAAGTACACCCGTCCGCTCCATAATTTCCATGGCCGTCATGTGAAGTAGTTCCGATTGCTCCGCAGTGAAAATGCGTATGGTTGGTCGCGCCCGCTGCGACAAATCAATACTCATAGTGATCTTCTCTCTGTTTCAGGAAAATAGTTTATTTAGTTGGTCAATGGCATGTGCTGCATCGATGGAATAATAATCAGCTCCGATCTCGTCGGCGAAGGATTGCGTTACCGGGGCGCCACCGATAAAGACCTTGACCCGATCCCTGAGACCTGCCTCTTTGAGGGCATCAACTGTGTTCTTCATCTCCGGCATGGTCGTTGTCAGGAGTGCGGACAGTCCCACAGCCTGGACTTTTGGGTTTTCCTGAACGCACTGGACGAACCGGGTGGAGTCCACGTCGATGCCCAGGTTAATTACCTCATAGCCCGCCCCTTCCACCATAAGGGACACGAGGTTTTTGCCGATGTCGTGCAGGTCGCCTTTGACCGTCCCGATGGCGAAAGTCGCTTTCACCTTCACCTCTCCGCCTGCCATATGCGGTTTAAGGACATCCATGCCCATCTGCATGACTTTTGCGGAGCGAAGAACCTCCGGCACGAAGTAGTCACCAGCCTTCCAACGCTCGGCTACTACGGACATACCTTTTATCAAGCCTTTATCGATGATCTCCTTGACAGCGATCTTCTCATCCAGCGCCTTTTGAACCAGTGAGTCAATCTCTCCCAGCTTACCTTCCACTACTCCAACGAGAATGTTTTCCAAAATGCTCAATGTTCTCCTCCTTGTGCTTCCGATAATCGACAAATCGCTATTAACGCCAAAAACCTTTTAATAGGCAAATAAAAATTGTGCTGCTTTTTGACTTTGGTGCCGATACCCAACAGTCATCGGATCACCACTATGCTGCGCCTTTTGTGGACATAACGGTACTGATCCACTTCTTTTTCATTTCATCTAACATGCGAAACTGTGGACTTGAAAAAATGACCTGATCGGCTTTCATGCGCCTCTCCGTTAGCTTACTTTTCTTGCCTATTTGCCCTGTTTTCGTTTTGCAATGCGTCATACAGAATCTGCATCAACCTTTTTGAACAACAGGATTCATAATATCAATTTACCTTTATAAGATTACCGCATCCATGTCAATTATTAAGAGAAAAATGTGTACCAACAGCGAAAGTCATGATTTATTTATTTCGCAATGACGGTCATATTTTTCAACAATTTCTCTCAGATGATTTTCAACTTCTTCGGGGAGCCTTTCCGGTTTATGATTTTCAAGGATCCATCGAACTTTCGCATTTACCACTTGTTTTAACGTTTTTCTGCCTGCTTTGACCCAGTTTTCAAAATTCTGCCTGTCGATGAGCTCGGGCATCCATATTTCCTCTTTGAAGTGCTCAAAGGTGTGTGGATGGGTAAGGAAATTACCTCCCGGGCCGACTTCTTCAATAACATCCAGTGCCAGGGTATCCTCAGATACTATAAGGCTTTTCAAGAATTGCTTGGTCTTGCCTATGAGCTCATTGCATGTCGTGAGCAACTCCAGAGAAGATGTCATCCCTGTTTCAAGATATCCCACGTCATGAATAAGGTTCGATCCTGCAATGGAGGAGAGAAAAATTTGTTGATACGCTTCCGCCACAGCCTGCTCATCGAACGTTTTCGAATCGCTCGTTCCGCCGGACCCCCAGGAAGGAAGATTGAAAAACCGCGCCATTTCAGCTCGAACAACCCTGCTCAGGTCTTGCTCAGGGGCCGCATAGGGCCTCAGGCATGTTTTCATATCCATCGCTCCAGCTCCGCCGCTGCAGATCACAGGAGAACCTTTCCGCTTCAACTGAGTGAGCACTAAACCGGATAAGAATTCGGCAAAGCCTACGGCAAACGCTCCGGCTGCTGTGACGGGAGCTGTGGCCCCTCTGGTAGGGGCTGGACCGTATAATACGGGGATTCTTTTTTCCGCGCAAAACAAAAGCTTCTGCAGAGATTCTTTTGGATGTTTCAGCGGGGTGATCGGCTCAGCATAAAAAATGACGAATGGGTCCGACTGGATGTTTTCTTCCGTTCCTTTTATAGCGAGCATCATATCATACATGTATTTCAATCCCTCAAGCCCCCAGCTTGTTATGATCAAGGGCTTTGTGGTGTTCCGCACCATCGCCTCAAAATGATGGCAATCGGAGCTCATCACGTTAACGTCGCTGGCGATGGCAAAGCACATACAAAAATCAATTTCTGAAAGATAGTCCGCCACTAGCGCTCCCCTGACCACATCTTCCTTAACGGCGCTTCGTCGCTCGCCGGTGTATGGGTCCAGTGTATATGGGGTATCCGATCCTGTTCCAAAATAGATATTGGTACCCTCTAAAAACATACTGCTCCTGCCATTCCTGTCGCTTATAACCACCCTTTTGGGCGCGGAACGGAGAGCTTCTTCAACCAGATGGCAGGGGATACGCACTCTTTTTTTGTCAATGACATAAGCGCCGGCATCTGACAAAAGTTCTACAGCCTCTTTGTCATAAAAATCTCCCCCGATTCGCTCGAGAATATTCAGCGCGGCATGATAGATTTTTGTCAATTGCTCATAAGATAACAGTTCAAATTGTGGACGTTGCCATAGTGAAAAATCGTTCTCTTTCCTCATCGCCAAAGCTCCTTATTCGCGGGGCTGGTTGTCCGGCTCGAGTTTGGGATTTGTAAGTGGATTTTTAGCCCATTTTGATCTGATTCTAAAATGGGATCCACATAAAATCAAGTACTTAACTCAAGCGGGACTGTTGTAAAAGCTGACATAATGTAGGCACACGATTTATGCTTTATTTGTTGACATGGCTGATGACACGCTATACATGTAAACAGCCATGTACCTCAGGACTACTCAAAGAAAAAACAAAGACGGCTCCATCGTCCAGTACTATCAACTGGCCCACAATGAGCGCCACCCTGTGACCGGAAAGCCGGTGGCCCGGATCATCCACAACTTCGGCAGGGCGGACCGACTGGAGCGCGATCATCTCGTCCGGCTGTGCCGCTCTATTGCCAGGGTCTGCGGCTTGTTGTTACAAGGGCCTGATGGTCATCGAGCGATGCTTCCGCTCCCTGAAACGGACTCAGATCAAGATGTCTCCCCTGTACCATTGGGTGCTTCGCCGCATTGAGGCCCATGTCAAGATATGCGTTCCCGCTGTTAATGCAATATGATTATGTCACCCCTAAATTGGATGACATTACCAGAGTGTATACACACGCCGATTTTTCTCTATCCCCCTAAATGCGCGTCACAAGGCCCTTTTCACCGATCCGTCAACTTACCTATCCCAAATTCAGGCGTGACAACCTTCAGCAAGTTGGTGCATAGAAGCGGCTCGCCGTTCTCGAGGGTATGCATCAGGATCAAGGATTAAGGGCAAAGAATCGTTTTGATACGATAGCGCTACTGGCAGTCATGACGGGTAAAATCACCATTGTTATGGGATCGTTTTCCTGTTACTCAGCGGCCCGGGCGACAAGCAGTCCGGGCCACCCGCGGTGAGGACGAACAGGAATTTTCAGTAGCACTATAACAATGTGAAGCGAAAACCTTTGTATGGACAGGAAATGATTCTATGTAGTGTCCATCCGGAAACCACAAAAACTTATTCTTAACTCTTATGAAAAAAATGAATATAGATAAGATGACTTATAATATCAGCAAGTTATATTATAAAAGAGTCTTTTTCTCCTCACATGAAAAGAGAAAAAGTAGGGTTTCCGGATGGATACTAACTAATAGGATAATCCTATTGCAAAATTAAACGGAGAAAGTCCGGGACAACCTTTTTTGATTATGAAAAAACATTTCCGGAGGTGGATCACCCCGCGCTGCTCCGATGTTTTCTGCGCAGAATTTCCAGCTTCAACTCCCGGATTTTTTCGCGGACATCTCGCATCTTCGGGTTTTTCTTCAGGGCTTGGGAGTACTTCGTAACCGCCTGCTCCAGCCGGTCCATCCGTTCATAGAGGCGGGCAAGGTTGATGTAACCCATGGGATCGGATGGGTCGAACTGGACCGACTTCTCATAACTCTCGGCGGCCTCTTTCAACCTGCCTGTCTGTGCGTAAGCATAGCCCATATTATTGAACAGCACCGCGTCTTTAGGCCGTTGTTTGACCAGCGCTTGAAACAGGGGGATAACCTTGGCATATTTTTTTTGCTCAAGATAGATTTGGGATAGCGGCTGCAGGATCTCGGGGTTCTTGGAATCCAGCCTGTACGCGGCCTCATATTCTTTCTTGGCCAGATCGGTTTTTTTTAAGCGTTCAAAGACCGCGGCTAGGTTCAGCCGCGTGACGGTGTCGCTGGGGTCCAGCTCGATGGATCGCCGGTAGTGAGTGACAGACTCGGTCAGCTTTCCCGTCTGGGAATATGCAAAACCAAGGTTATTCAATATCACCGCGTTCTTCTGGTCCAGGTCCAGATACTTATTGTATGCCTCAATGGCTTTGTTATAATTTTTCATCTCAAGATATAGATTGCCCAGGTTTTCCAGAGTGGCCTTATGCTTGGGCTGAAGGTCATGAGCCTTTTCGAATGCCGCAACAGCATCTTTCTGTTGTCCCATGGATTGATAAAAAAACCCCAGGTTGAAATGGAGCGTCGGGTTGTCGGGGCGCAATTCAATGGCCTTTTTGTAATGGACGACCGCCTCCGGATACCGCTTCAGCTCCCCGTAAGCCAACCCAAGATTGGCGTATGTCACACCGTCCCTGGGATCCAGCTTCAGCATCCGGTTATAGATGCGGATGGCGTTTTTATAATCTTTGCGGGCCAGGTAATTGTCGCTCAGGAGCCGCAGGATGTCCATGCGTCGGGGATCGATCTGGGCAGCCTCCTCATAGAGTGCCAGTGCGCTTACAATGTCGTTTTTCTTTTCATAGAGATTGCCAAGACGGAGGCGAACGGAGAGGTCATTGCGAAGGTAATCCAGGGCTTTCTTATAGCTTTCCATGGCCTGCTCCGGCTGATTAATCTTTTCGAAGCAGACACCCAGCTTCTCAAGAACCCGTCCATCTGTCGGTCTGAGCCTCGAGAGTGCCTGATAGAATTCAATGGCACGGTCAATGCGCCCTTCGTTAAAGTAATTGTCGGCAAGGAACCTGATGGTGTTCTGATCTTCGGGTACTGCCTTGAGCACCTGCTCGTAAATCCGGGCGGCCTGATCCGTGTCCCCTTTATGCTGGAAAGCGCGAGCCAGCCCGATTAAAAACCTTACATCCCGGGGAAAAAGCTCTCGTGCCTTCTGGTAAAACCGAATCTTTTCATTCATATCACGGATCAATTCCCCGTGTTCAAGCCACTCGGATGGGGAAAGTTGTACCTGCAGAAATACGGTGCCCAGTAATCGTCGCCCCTTTAAAACCTGTATGGGACGTCTCATGCTGGAAGGTTTTGTGGGGTTGACGCCCAGGGCGGCGATGAGAGAGCCCCCGTCTACCTCCAAACCCAAGTCATTTTCAGTCCCCACATCCAAGAGGTCCACGCGAATACCATGCTGAATTATTTGGTCGGTCTCAACCCTCTGAATTTTAATGACATCGCCGGAAGAGATGGTCAAGGCTTCCCCGTTGATCAGGCTGAAGTCCTGCCCGTTTTTCCGGATGACCAGATGCTTCATCTGCGCATCCCTTTCCAGCAAGTAAGGGATCGTTCGAATCCTCTTGATTCCTTCGCGAACCCAATGTTCCATATCCTTTCCGAAGTTGCGCTGGAACAGGACGCCCAGGATGAAAAAAAAGACAGCCATGAACAAAAAGGTCAAACCTCGACCTCGTCTGCCCGTATGGTGTTCCCTGATGAGGATGCGTCGATTACTTCGGTAGTTCACAAATATGCTCACCTCCCACCCGGCATGTCGAAACAGATGCAGGCTTGCAGCGCGACCTGACATTACCGGGATAGCTGAGGTTATCACCCGACCCGCGGAGCGAAGCAGATTCACAGGCGGAGCAAACCCGCCCGTATTTCAGATCCTGTTGATCTCAAATGACAGGAAAAATTTTTCCAACTTTACAGGGTCCTGGACAGTGAGAACCCCCTTGTCTATATGGAGGACGCCCTTTTCAACCAGATTTTGCAGGTACTCCCGCCCAATTTTCTGGTTTCGCATGCCGGTCCATTCCATCAATTGAGCTATGGGAAGCTCCACGCACTTGTGGCCCCCAGTCTGAGGGTCTCTGTATACCGCCATCTTCAGAAGGCCATGGAGGAGTTTACTGATATCGTCCCCCAGCATCATACTCTCGATCAGGTCGTCCGTGTCCCTGAGCCGGGAGGCGAGCCGCTGCATGATCTTGATGGCGATGTCAACGTTGTTATTGATCATACTGCGGAAAGAATCTTTGGTCACAACTATAAGCTGGGCGTCATCTGTGGCTTCTGCCCAGGCGGAACGAGGCTCGTCGTTCAAAAGGGACATCTCCCCGAAGAAATCTCCCTCTCTTAGAACAGCCAGAGTCGCTTCCATTCCCTTAATCTTCTTGTAGATTCTCACCGTACCCTTTTTGATTATGAAGAGATGGTTGCCCGTATCCCCCTGTTCGAAAATAACTGTTCCCTTGGGAACCGCTTTCCCATACTTAATATAGTCCAAAAGGTCCTCGGGAAAATCCTGTTTCTCCTCCTCTCCCGCTTTTATCCGGAGGGTTCTCTTAGTATCCTTTGTTGGTTTAATGCTGAAGGTGTCCTCCAGGACTTTAAGTTCCATGTTGGTAAACAGGCCGGGTGACCCCTCGATCTCGTTTCCCGCCTCCTTGAGGAGCGTTCCCACTACCTGTGCACGCCGGAGCATCTCCCGCTCTTCAACGATTTCCTTCTTGTAGAGAAAGCGCATGAAAGACGATAAATCCGCGGAGTTGATCATGGAACGGGTGGAGTAGAGAATGTTGGTCAGGGCCATCTGAACGTTCTCCACATCCCGGTAACGGTCATCCGGATTTGGAGAAAGAGCCTTGATAAGCAAGGGCTTGAGCGCATCAGGGATAAAACGGCTGCGCATGACATCGTTAGTGACATTCGGGTTCAAAACGGTATTGTAAAGGTTATCAATACTGTCCTGGTTGAAAAGCTTCCGCCCCGTCAGCATCTCGAACAGAACACATCCCACGGCGTAAATGTCCACCCGCTTGTCTATCTGCTTGCAGGCAGCCTGCTCAGGGGCCATATACCGCAGTTTCCCCTCCAATATCCCCTCATGTTCTTTCCCTGTTTCGGAAGCCGCCTGTGCGATGCCGAAATCTACTATTTTGACTTCTCCTTCATAGGATATCAGGATGTTCTGCGGGTTGATGTCGCGATGGACTATGTTCAGCGGATGATCATTGTGGTCGACCTTTCGGTGCGCATAAGCCAGTCCTTTGCATACTTCGATGAGGATGAAGATGACCATCTCCGGGTTGATCTCCTCACCCTTTTCAGCGCAACGCATTAGCATCTGCTTGATATTTTTCCCCGCAATATATTCCATGGCGATGTAATACTCGCCGCTCTGCACCCCCATGTCAAAAACCGGCACGATATTGCCGTGAGTGAGCTGGACAACGGTCTTGGCTTCATCCGTAAAACGCTTGACAAATAAAGGATCTTTGGCAAAATCGGGACGGATGGTCTTGATCACCAGTGGTTTTTCAAACCCGTCCACGCTCACGGTTTTGGCAAGATATATAATTGCCATGCCCCCCTGAGCTATGCGATCTATAAGATAGTATCTTCCAAATAGTTTTGGCTTGTACATCAACGACTTACCTCTTTGAAATTATATTAAAAATACTTTAGAATAAGAAAAAAGTCAATATTTTTGGAGTATCCGCTCCTTATTATTTTTTCTCTGGATGAAGGAAAGAAGATGACGACTTTTTTTCCGTCAGGCATGCACGGGGGGGGATTATAACATCCCGCTTGCCTGGATGTGCCCACAAGACGTTCCTAGAACAACGATTGAGGTTCACCGGTGGATTCTTCCCGCTAGCGGCGGGAATGTAAGGTGGGTCCTGGCCTGAAACGGCCTTCTGGAGCCTTTCGGGGGGAAGCAAAATTTCTCTTGACATACCACATATAGTATTATATCTTTAATTTAGATACACTATGTAGGTTTTTTGTATGATTTTGGTATTTCATGCCCCTTATAAATAGGGGACTTAAGATGCCGAAAAAATGTCCGAAGTTTGTCAGAGAGGAAATTGCATTCGACTCTTTAATGCTAAGAGAAGAGCCATCATCGGGTTTGACGAGAGGAGCCGGCGATGACAGTCTCCACGAAAGGATCACTCCACATGATGACAGAAAAGAAAGGAATCGCAGACGTTTCGACGTTATGCCACCCCAGGGACGGAGGGCGTCCGGCCATGTTGCTGCAGAATACCAAAAGATCCCTTGAATTCAAGTATATACTCAATGCTGTGTTGCAAGAGGCAAAAAATTGGACCGGAAAGGATTTGGAACGGGAGGAATGGATTGAGCTGGCCGATGTCGTCTTGACGAGATTGTATGATACATTCCAGGGCGAAGGAGTCGATTTCACCGACCCTGATGGCCGTGATGGCTCGATATGTCCGGATGAGGAATCGATCCGCCGGGTCGTTCGAGATGTCCTCCAGGAGAAGCTGGAGGGGTCTGCCGAGTCCCCCGGTCGGCTGGAAGAAGTTTTGACCACGGGATTGCCTCTTTCGGATAACGCCATAAAGGTTTTGAAAAAGCGATACTTAAAGAGGTTGCCTGACGGAGAGCAATTGGAGAGACCCGAGGACATGTTCCGCCGTGTGGCCGTGGATATTGCCGAAGCCGAGCGCCTGTATGGCGCTGACGATGAGAGAGTTGCCCGCGTTGCCGAGGAATTTTACGGCGTTATGACTAGGCTGGAATTCCTCCCTAATTCGCCCACACTGCGTGGGGCCGGCCGTGTGCTTCAGCAGCTTTCCGCCTGCTTTGTGGTTCCGGTGGGCGATTGCCTTGAGGAAATCTTCGACGCCCTCAAGTACTCGGCCCTGATTCACAAAACCGGAGGGGGCGTGGGATTTTCTTTCTCTCGTTTACGACCCCGCGGCGACGAGGTGACCTCCACGGGCAATGTTGCCGGCGGCCCGGTTTCGTTCATGAAGGTGTTCAACTCAGCCGCACAGGAAATCACCCAGGGTGGCGTCCGTATGGGCGCCAACATAGGATTGCTCTCCGTTGATCATCCCGATATTGTCGAGTTCATCACGTGCAAAAAAGAAGACAATACCATGACCAATTTCAACATCTCCGTTACCGTCACGGATCGTTTTATGGAGGCGGTCAAGAACAATCAATATTACGAGCTCATCAATCCTCGGACAGGGAGCATCGTCAAATCGGTGAGCGCCAACAAAATCTTCAACCTGATGGCCGCCATGGCCTGGCAGACCGGAGATCCGGGCATCGTTTTCCTCGACGCCGTCAACCGTGCCAACCCCACGCCCCACATAGGGCGCATTGAGAGCACCAACCCGTGCGGCGAGCAACCGCTTCTTCCCTTTGAATCGTGTAACCTGGGGTCCATCAACCTCGCCGCCATGGTTTCCAACGGCGACGTGGACTGGGAGAAATTGCGCCGGACAGTGCGCATTGCGGTTCAATTCCTTGACAATGTCATAGAACGCAATAAGTACGTGCTGGATACGTTTCAAGAAATGACTCTGAGTAATCGGAAAATAGGCCTGGGTGTGATGGGGTTTGCGGACATGCTCATCCGGCTCAGGATCTCTTATGACTCCCAGGAAGGCCTGCAGATGGCCGAGAAGATCATGTCCTTCGTATCACGGGAGGCGGATCAGCGCTCCATGGAACTGGCCACGGAGAGAGCTCCATTCCCCAACTTCCCGGGGAGCATCTACGATGTACCTGGAGGAAAGCCCATTCGCAACGCCACCAGAACAACCATCGCACCCACCGGGACCATCGGTGTCATCGCCGGCTGCTCCAGCGGCATCGAGCCGATTTTTGCCCTGGTCCATACCCGGGAGACCCTCTATAACAAGGATGGCTCCACCGAGACCTTGCGTGTGGTCAACCCATACCTGGAAAAGGAGTTGAAGGAGCAGGGTCTGTACACCCCCGAGCTAATGGAGAACATTTCCCGCACCGGTTCCCTCAGGGGGCTGGAGGGGATTCCGGAGGAAATGAAGCAAATATACGTCACTGCTCATGACATCTCTCCTGAGGCCCACGTGAAGATGCAGGCGGCTTTTCAGCGTTTCACCGATAATGCGGTGAGCAAAACGGTGAACTTGCCCCATGAAGCCAAGGTTGAGGATGTGAAACGCATATTCATGTTGGCCTATGATCTGGGGTGCAAGGGGATTACCATTTTTCGGGACGGATGCAGGAATGACCAGGTGCTCAAGGTGGCCCAGCGGCATTCAACAAAAGGACGGAAGGGGAAATACTCTCGCGATATCAAGCCGCGTCCGCGGTCCGCGCGGACCTTCGGGACCACGGATATGTATCCCACAGGGTGCGGCAAACTCTACGTGACGGTTAATTATGATGATGTGGGACTTTGCGAGGTCTTCACCAGTACCGGCCGAAGCGGTGGATGCCCCTCTCAGTCCGAGGCCGTGGGACGCCTGGTCTCACTGGCGCTCCGCTCCGGTGTGGCGGAAGAGGAAATTATAAATCAGCTCAAAGGAATCCGCTGCATGTCCACCATGCGCCTCCGGAAGAACGGCGCCGAAAACACGAAAGCCTTATCGTGCCCCAGCGCCATCGGCCAGGCCATTGAGCACAGCCTGGACGACCTGCGGTTCAAACAGAGTTATGAGTCAGAGACTTCTGCACTGAAAGCCCACCCCGAGTCCGACGCGCACACGGAGACGGAGCACCACATCCAGGGCACCTGCCCGGACTGCGGGGCGTCCATGGAGACGGAAGGCGGCTGCGAGATCTGCCGGGAGTGCGGCTACTCCCATTGCGGGTAAACTGCGGTACATGGGGACACCACCCCTAAAAATGGAGGAGTTGTACTTCCTTTATCAGCGAAGCTCCTGGACTTTTATTTCTGAAGGGGGAGGTGCTCCTTTCGGGACTGTTACATCTTGAGCAGGATACACGGTTTTGCGCTGGACCCGCCGGCCAAGATAGACAAGTTCTCTGCCGTCATATGCGAATTTGTTCAGCTCTGCCACACTCACCCCTTCAAGCACTGAAAGAATATCCTTCATCCGAAAGAAATAAATCTCCTGGCCCGGAATGAGGAAGTTCGGATCCCACATGATTTTCCGCGTCATGAGGTTGTAGCTTACGCCGATGGTTTCACTGAACTTCAGAATCTTACCGACGCCTGAACTACGCCGCCTTTCATCGGGCTCATCGATCAGGGGAGGGATATGAATTCCCCGCTGGTTCAAGAAAAAAGCCTTAATAACATCGAAGTGAATGTTCCAGATATTATCGCCCGGCCTCACAATCCTGAGCCCGAACAGATCGTTTTGCTCTGAAGGCCGTTTCTCCCGGATAAGGCGGATCATTTCCCTAATGGGTATCTTCTTTCCCTTGACCCACACCTCCTGGCCCGGCATGATCAGTAAATCCGATCCCCCCAGAACTCCTATTTCTTTTGGTGGGAATGGAATCCTGACCACCGGAATGTTTTGCTTACCTATCTCTTGCCTCGTGATAAGGTCTCCGGGTGGGCCTATCTGAAATAGTGGGCTTTTCCGTACCCATCGGGTAAGTCCTGGTGCCTCTTGCTCCGGAGGATGAATCTGTTGACCGGGAGCGGGAGTGCTTCGGGCCATGGGAGATGCTCCCGGGGTCGGTGCAGGAGCGCTCTTCAGAACCGTTGGAGCTTGAGTAGCCTCTTTCCGCCCAGGGGGCGGAACCGGTTTGCCGGGAACAGGAGTGCTCCGGGCCATGGGAGATGCTCCCGGGGCCGGTGCAGGGGCGCTCTTCAGAACCGTTGGAGCTTGAGTAGCCTCTTTCCGCCCAGGAGGCGGAACCTGTTTGCCGGGAACAGGAGCGCTTCGGGCCGTGGGAGATGTTCCCGGGGCCGGTGCAGGGGCGCTCTTCAGAACCGTTGGAGCCGATGCCGCTGACGTCGATTCCTCGTGGCGTTCGGTGGAAGATGGCGGTCTTTGATGAGACGGCAGGGCAGGTGTTTCAAGGACTTTTTCCTGAGATGACAGCGAGCCTGAAGGGACAGTGGATACAGAACGTTTTTCGCCTCCCTCCCCGGCCTCTAGATCATTTCCCCCCGGGGCTGCCGGAACTGCAGAAAGGTGCTTCGCGGAAGGAAATCCGCTGCCTCCCTCATGCACCGACAACTCTTCTGCTTTTGGCGATATCAGGGGTTTGTGCACCGTATCGCCCGGCCTTTTTTCATCGGGGGGGGGTTCCTGTCGGGCAGCTACCATCTCTGACCCTATGGGAGGTGTGGGAGTTGCTGAATATTCCTCGGATTGCTGTTTTAACAGTGCATTCAAATAATTGTCGATCTCTTTGGTGGCAATGGGGGAATCGGGTGACGGCTTCAGAGGGGATGTGACCTCGGCAGGTGGTTGCTCGATCCCGGCTGGCGGCAAATTTTCAACGACTTTGACAGGTTCTTCGGTCTTTACCGGCCTCTCTTCGGATGGCATCAGTAACCGCAAAATGTCCCCAAATCTTCCCTTAAAAAGAATGGCCACCCCGGTAAACAGGACGGCGATGATGATCAGGGGGATGGCGTAACGCTGGATTGACCTGCCCCATTCTGACAGTTTTCCTTGTATTCTCATTGTCTTATCTCCCGGGATGTACTGTCTGGCAAAAGCCCTGACGATGCTGTAGATCCCATGGTCAGGGGACCTCTTAAATTGCCCTCAGAGCTTTTTCAAATGGGGGGCGAAAAACACCCCGCTCCGTGATAATGGCCGTGATATTTCTTGCCGGCGTTACGTCAAAGGCCGGGTTCCTGGCCGGGGTTTCCCGGGGTGCCACGGTCTTGCCCAGAATATGGGTCACTTCGCAGGGGTCTCGTTCCTCGATTGGTATCCGGTCTCCGCTGGGAATTGCAGGATCGATCGTTGAGGTAGGGGCGGCTAAATAAAAAGGGATACCGTGCTCCCGAGCCAGCACGGAAAGTGTATAGGTGCCTATCTTGTTGGCTGCATCGCCATTTAATGCAATGCGATCCGCTCCCACCAGTACCAGTTGGAGTTCATCCTTTTGCATGAAATGTCCCGCCATGCTGTCCGTGATCAGCGTATGGGGGATGCCTGCCCTCGCCAGCTCCCAGGTGGTCAGCCGTGCACCCTGCAGGAAGGGTCGAGTTTCGCCCACCATGACCTTCAGAGGATTACCTCTCTCCCAGGCGGTACATATCACTCCCAGTGCTGTGCCGTACCCCGCAGTGGCCAGTGATCCTGTATTACAATGTGTAAGAACCGAGGCTCCCCGGGGTATTAGTTCAGCGCCGTTGGCCCCGATCTGAAGATTGATTCGAATATCCTCTTTAAGAATATTCTGAGCTTCCACCAGAAGGCGGGACCCCACATCCCGGAGAATAAATCCCTCGCACGAGTCAATGACCTTTCTCATTCTTTGAATGGACCAAAAGAGGTTGACGGCAGTGGGTCTCGTCTGTGCCATGGCCTGGCAGATTCGCTCAAAGCGGTTCCGAAAAACCCGGGGATTTTTCGTTCGTATCCCTCGGCATCCAAGGGCAATCCCCAGAGCGGCGGCCACGCCGATGGCCGGTGCTCCGCGAATATTCATGTTTCGGATGGCACGGGCCACCTGACGGTATGTCTTACACCGGATGTAGACCTCTCGATGGGGCAGCCTAGTCTGATCCAGGATGACCACTGCATCCCCGTCCCAGTAAAGAGTCCGTGGCAGCCGGCCGATTCGGTCATACAGCCTTTCTCCATTATCGTCCTGAAAAAATTTTATAAAACCTCGGCGATGGGATGATCCAGACTTCACAGCTCCCACACTCTCCGTCCTTCTACGGCCCATGACAACTGCTGGAGCACGCTCCGGCGAATCTCCTCCGGTGTCGGGAGCGTTTCGGTGATCTGTCCGGCACGGATCATGGGCCGCATGAGGTTGACCATGGTGCTTCCGCACCGGCAGGGTTCCTCCGCTGCTTCAAGGAGAACCACGCAGTCGCGGTGGCACACGGGACAGCGAAGGAGCTTCTTTGCTCCTGATTCCTTTCCCCGCTTTGCGATCTTCTCCTCCTCGATTTCCACGATATCCAGTGCGTAATCAAGCACCGGAGCGCCGGTGATGCGGGTTCCTACCCCGAAGGCATCGGCCACGCTGGAAAGATCGAGTATCGTATGTTCATCCACACCGCCGGAGACGAATATTTTCACATGGCTGTAACCGCGGATGTCCAGCTCCCATCGGGTCTCTTCCAGCAGGCGCCGGAAGTTGCCGCGGCGAGATGAGGGCGTATCAAAGCGGATTCCGTACAGGTGCTTGCCCAAGGCTTCGGCTGTGCGAATGGCCTCAAACTTTTCGTCCTGCAGTGTATCTATGAGGATGACCCTGTTGATCCCGGGATCGATGACCTCGTGGAATGCCTTGCTGGCCACAACCGTGTCGCCCATCAGCAGGATCAGCGCGTGGGGCATTGTTCCAATGGGATCCCGGCCTATGATTTCAGCGCTTTTAACGGCCGCCACACCATCGCAGCCGCCGATATACGCGGCCCGCTCGCACATAGGAGCAACCGACGGGTGCATTCGGCGCGCTCCGAAAGAGACGAGGGGTTTATCGCCCGCGGCCAGTCGGCACCGGGCCGCCCGAGTGGCGCACCCGGAAGACTGGCAGAGCATCCCCAGCAAAGCGGTCTCGAAAATTCCAAAATCCAGGTATTTACCGCGGATAACCATGAGCGGCTGGTTTTCGCGAAACAGGGTGCCCTCAGGCAGCGACCACACATCCACCGGATGGCCCTCAAGAAGCCGCAGCGCCTCCTCCGCCCCCGCATAAACCCCCCAATCATAGGTATTGGGAAATTTTTTCAAGAAGACTTCCATCGCCACGCGGCGATTGATTCCTTTCTTGCTCAGGATTTCGTTGGTTCGAAGGAAATACACATCTGTGACTTTACCCGCTCGGATCTCTTCTTCCGTGGCGATATGGAAATGGGTCATGTGACGTTACCCCATATTTACTTTTAAAATTCGAAAATCGAATTTCGAGATTCGAAATTGTTTTCTATTCTCGATTCAGCTCCTCGCGAAGCAGTTGGTTCACCATCCGGGGATTGGCTTTGCCCTGGGTCGCCTTCATTACCTGTCCCACGAAGAACCCCAGGAGCTTCTCCTTGCCTCCCCGGTAATCGACCACCTCTTTCGGGTGGGCTTCCAGCACCTGCCGGATCACGGCCCGAATCTGCCCCTCGTCCGTTACCTGGCGCAGCCCCTTCTCCTCCACTACTTCAAGAGCCGAGCGCCCTTCCCGGTACATTTCTTCAAAGACGCCTTTAGCGATCTTGCCGCTGATGGTCCTGTCTTCTATGAGGCGCAGCAGGCCGGTCAGCGCCTCGGGCGTCATCGGACAGTCCTCAATTTCCCGCTCGTCCTTCTTTAACTCGCGTAACAGCTCGGTCATGATCCAGTTGCTCACGGTCTTGGCCTGGGGGAACAACCGAACACAAGACTCGTAATAGTCTGCCATGGCCCGGGAAGAGGTGAGCACCTCGGCATCCGCCTCGGGTATGCCGTACTCCCTGACAAATCGTTCCTTTTTCTGCTCCGGCAGTTCGGGCAAAGATGCTCGAATCTGCTCTATCCACTCCTGGGGGATAGCCAGCGGCACCAGGTCGGGATCCGGAAAGTAGCGATAGTCGTGGGCATACTCCTTGGTGCGCATGGAAAAGGTGGCGTTTTTGGCCGAATCCCAAAGCCTGGTCTCCTGGACTATGGTGCCCCCATCCTCCAATATCTCTCTCTGACGCTCGGCCTCGTACTCCAGGGCGCGCTGCACGAACCGGAAAGAGTTCATGTTCTTAATCTCGGTTTTGACCCCCAGTTCCCGGCTCCCCTTCGGCCTGATGGAGATATTGGCGTCGCAGCGCAGGCTCCCCTCTTCCATGTTGCCATCGCAAATCTCCAGGTACTGGAGCATCGCCCGAAGATTCCGCGTGAAGGTGGCTGCTTCCTCCGCTGATCGCAAATCAGGCTCAGTTACAATCTCGATGAGGGGCACGCCTGTGCGGTTGAAGTCCACGTAGCTGACATTCTTCCTCTCATCATGGATAAGCTTTCCCGCGTCCTCCTCCATGTGGATGCGGGTGATCCCTACCCGGCGGACACCTTCTTTTGTCCTGATATCCACGTAGCCGTGCTCGGACAGAGGGAGCTCGTACTGGGAGATTTGGTAGCCCTTGGGGAGGTCGGGATAAAAATAGTTTTTTCGGGCGAAGCGGCTGAACGGAGCTATGGTGCAGTGGGTGGCCAGGGCCATGCTGAGCGTGTACTCCACCACCTTGCGGTTCAGCACCGGCAGCACCCCCGGCATGCCAAGGCACACAGGACATGTATTATGATTGGGTGGCGCGCCGAATTTGGTTGAACAGCCGCAAAATATTTTGCTCTCCGTTTTCAACTGGGCGTGGATTTCCAGCCCGATGACAGTCTCGTATTCCATGATAAGCCCTTTATCTCATAAATTCGGAATTCGAATTTCGAGATTCGAAATTTTCAGGTCAGGCTTGGCTTTCGCCTGTGGTGGTCAGTGGCCTGCTCAAAGGCGTAAGCCGCCTGCAGCACCTTTCCCTCCTCAAAATGGTTTCCCACGATCTGGAGGCCTATGGGCAATCCCTCGGAAGTGAAGCCGCAAGGGATGGAAATGCTTGGCACTCCCGCAAGGTTCATGGGGATGGTGAACACATCGCACAGATACATCTGCAGCGGGTCATCCAATTTCTCGCCTGCCTGGAACGCCGCGCTGGGGGTTGCCGGCGCAGCGAGCACGTCGCACGCCTGAAAGGCCATCTGGAAGTCCCGGACCATGAGGGTTCGAACCTGGCATGCCTTCAGGTAGTAAGCCTCGTAATAGCCCGAGGAAAGGGCGAACGTTCCCAGGATGATACGGCGGGTGACCTCCGGCCCGAATCCCCGGGAACGGGTTTTGCAGTACATTTCCATCAGGTCTTTGTGATCGCTGTCGCGGAAGCCGTATTTTACGCCATCATAGCGGGCGAGATTGGAACTGGCCTCGCTGGGCGCTATAATATAGTATGCGCTAATCCCGTATTCGGTCATGGGAAGGGAAACATCAACTATTTCTGCACCACGGTCCTTCAGCACATCGATGCCGTTGCGGACCGCCTTTTCCACCTCTGGGTCCAGCCCCTCGATGAAGTATTCTCGCGGGATGCCGATCCTCATCCCCCGGATATCGATCACCAGCGAGCGAGTGTAGTCGGGCCTTGGACGGGGAATGGATGTTGAGTCCCTGGGATCGTGCCCAGCGATGGCGTTGAGCATGATGGCACAGTCCGTCACATCCTTTGCAAAAGGCCCGATCTGTTCCAGCGAGCAGGCGAACGCTACCAGGCCGAAACGGGAAACACGTCCATAGGTGGGTTTCATCCCCACCACACCGCACAGCGCCGCTGGCTGGCGAATGGACCCCCCTGTGTCGGTTCCCAGGGCTGCGATGCATTCGTCGGCTGCCACCGCGACCGCCGAGCCGCCGCTGGAACCTCCCGGGATGCGGGTCAGATCCCATGGGTTAAAAGTAGGGCCGTATGCGCTGTGCTCGGTGGACGAACCCATGGCGAACTCGTCCATGTTGGTCTTGCCCATCAGTACCGGGTTGTCCCTTGCCATCCACTCCACTACAGTAGCATCGTAAGGCGGCACAAAGTTCTCCAGAATCCTGGAGCCGCAAGTGGTGGGTAGTCCTTTGGTGCAAATCACATCTTTTATTGCAATAGGGATACCTGTCAGGGGGCCGATATCCATCTTCCGTATGCGGGCATCGGCCCGTTCGGCCTCCCTCATTGCCTCCTCTCGGCACAGGTATGTATAGGCATGGACCTTCCCATCCACCTGTTCTATACGTTGGAATGCTGCCTCAGTAACCTGCTGGGAAGTCACCTCTCCCGCTTTAAACAATTCGTGTAACTCGTGGATCGTAAGCGCGCTTAGCTCCATTATTTCCTCTAGTTATACGGGAAGAATCTTACTCGATCACTTTAGGCACGCAAAAGGAGGAAGATTCCTTTTGAGGTGCATTAGACAGAACCTCTTCCGCCGGCAGTGAATCCTTCACCTTGTCCTCTCGGAAGACGTTGGTGATGGCCATGACATGCGAGGTGGGCTCAATGTTGCTGGTGTCAACCCTGTTCAACCGATCAATATACTCGAGAATCTTGTCCAACTGCCCCTGGTACATCTCGATTTGCTCTTCCGGCAGACTCAACCGTGCCAGATGGGCCACATACACGACTTGATCGCGAGAAATCTTCATTTTCTGGAACCTCTTGTTTTTTATTGATGTTCTGTCTATCATATTTCGGGCTAAAGGTCAAGAATGGATTTTATTGAGCCATTTGCGCTGTGAGTGATTTTTGTATCGGTGTAGGGTTGATAAGCTGTCAATCAAAGATGTTTTAACGGCGTAAACACTCCCATTGGGCAATTTTGACCATCAAGACCG
>JAFDED010000138.1 GCA_019310535.1 Deltaproteobacteria bacterium | reverse complement strand
GATATGAGGGTCGATTCCAATGTATAACATAGCTGCGGTCCTCCTTTCTTTTAATTTCCTCTTGCCGGATTATACACCAACCCGGCCGGGAGGACCGCCTCTTCATGTAATCAATAAGGACTATATTGCCGGGATGCTTGGCGCATCTTGCGGCGTAAACCATGTATGGATGCACTGACCACGCTGTCTGTTTAAAGTCTGTTAGAAGTTTGAAATGATCCAAACGCCACGATCTACCATGGCCCTTTTAGCAGCAATTTTGATGGCTCGAGCTCTATTCAATGCAGTTTATGTCCAGTGGGGCCCGATGGATCTGTTTCCTGATGAAGCTCATTACTGGGAGTGGTCGCGAAACCTGGATTGGAGCTATTACAGCAAGGGCCCCATGGTTGCCTACATAATTGCCCTGTTCACCCGAAGCCTGGGGCACACCACGCTGACCGTCAGATCAGGGGCCATTGTACTGTCCGTTCTAACAGGGCTAACTCTGTATGCTGCGGCCCGGCGGATTACCGGAAGCCATCGCCACGCATTCTGGGCATGCCTGGCGCTCAGCATAACCCCCTTGGGGTCCGCAGGATCGTTTATCATGACCATCGATGCCCCCTTCATTTTTTTCTGGGTCCTCGGGCTGTACACAGCATGGCGGGCAGTAGAGGAGGACGCGCCCCGGTGGTGGTCGTTGAGCGGTTTTGTGGTGGGTTTGGGAATGCTTTCAAAGTATACCATGGTCTTTTTTTGGCCTTCCCTGTTTTTATACCTGGCTCTGTCCCCAAAAAAACGAGCATTACTCAAGAACCGGTGGCTATACGGCGCCTTGCTTTTGAGCGCCGTGGTTTTCATTCCCGTGTTACTCTGGAATGCTGAGCATGACTGGATGTCATTTCGACACCTCTGGAGCCAGACTCGGGGGCGCACTCTCTGGGGCGGTCTAACCCTCCGGTATTTTATCGAGTTTCTGGGGTCCCAGATGCTGGTCATATCCCCCTTGATCTTCGCCGGCATGATGTATGCCATGGTTCGTGCTACCAGGCGACCGATAGATGAGGGCAATCTTTTTTGCCTTTGCTTTGCCCTTGTGACATTGGGGTGCTATTTTCTTAAAAGTTTTCAGGGGAAAACCCAGGCCAACTGGGCAGCCAGCGCGTATCCTTCCGCCATTATCCTGACGGTTCGTGTCTTTGGGGAGAAACTCCGGCATGCCGGCCCGGGCTCTGTTTTCGGCCGCCGCGTGCGCAGATGGATCATCGCCGCAGCAGCATTGTGTTTGATGCTGTCCATCACGGGTTACAGCTTGTTCTATCTGCGTGCGGTGGGAATTCCGATCCCGCCTTCCAGAGACCCGGCAAATCGGGCATATGGATGGGCGGAATTAGGGGAGCAAGTGGGAAAGATTTATCATGAAATGGGGGGCCACGAACGGGTCTTTCTACTCAGCGACAGGTATCAAGAAGCCTCGGAACTGGCGTTCTATGTTCCAGGTCATCCAAGGGTGTTTAATGTGAATCTGGGCCGCAGGCTGAACCAATACGATCTGTGGCAACCCGTGAGCACCCAGCAGGGGAAAGATGCGCTGGTGCTACGTCGGGGGAATCGATCCCTGAAATCGAAACTCAAAGATCTGTTCCGGACGTGCAGACCAAAGGCCACGATTTCCATCAAGCGATACGGCCAAACACTGAAACAATTTCGCCTGTTCCACTGTGAAGACTATTCCGGTCGAATGTACGCGCCGGTGGAGGTTTCTTACTGAATTGCCATGATTATCCTGTTTTTACTCATCGACGAGGCTGATCGGTGGCTTTTCTACCAGATCTGCTTTCACTGGCGTCATACATGGCTGGACGCCATCATTCCCTTTTTTTCTTATCCATTTTCAAATTACAAATTCGCTCTTTTCGGCATGGCGGCGTTATTGATCGTGGTTTCACGGCATCGTATGAGGCGGACGATCATTTTCATGCTATTGGCGGTAGTCATTTCGGACCTAGTGAGCAGTCAGATCCTGAAAAAGCTCTACGGGATCGCCAGACCCCTTGCTGATTTCGGCCACACCGTGACGGGATATTCTTTTCCTTCCTCCCATGCATCCAACACATGGGCTGCCATTGGTCTTTATCAGCGAGAGAATCCCCGATTCCGTCATGTGCTTTGGGCAGTCGGAATCCTTGTATGCTTCTCCAGGATTTACGTGGGAGACCATTATCCGTGCGACGTAATCTCGGGCACCGTCCTGGGGCTGGGTATAGGTCGGATGGTTCATGGTCTTCAATTGCCCGCCTCACTCACCTGGGTTCGATTAGAAGAACGATACCGATCCTGGATTACGCGGTATCAGAGCCAATAATATAGGCCGGTTCATAACGTACTTTCTCCAAGCTTTTTTCACGATTTGATGGGCATTCCCTCCAAAGAAAAAATTCTATACTATAATAGGATGGCAGTCGGCCGGGTGCAATGCCACAACTTTAGGGCAATCCGAGAAAGAGCCGCATAAAAAAGATCGTGCAACCCCTTATACTGTCATAATCAATTGTGGATTTGCGACCTGCGTGCTATGATATATACAGTGAAAAAATGTCAATTTGTCTGAATCGTTATCGTTGCGCGCAGGGATGGCATTTTTTTTGCTATTTGAGGATGGTATGTACACAGTCTTTATGGCAATTACTCGAAGGAGATGGTCAATCCGGACCGCGACATGGCTCGTTATATGCGTTTTGGGCTGGCAGTGGACGCTTCCACTTTCAGCCGGTGCCCTGTCGATACCGGAAGAAATTCAAATAGGCCGCAAGATCCTGAAAAATGCGCGAAAAAGTTCAATTATTGTGAACGACTACCTTGTCAATCGCGTGGTCAGGGAGATCGGCCAGAGGCTCGTTCGCCAAGCGGGCGAAACCCCGTTCGATTTTCAGTTTATTGTGATCAAGAGCGATGCACTCAATGCCTTCAATGTTCCCGGAGGACTGGTTTTTTTGTCCAGCGGTCTACTGGCCTTCATCGAAGATGAAAACGAGCTTGCAGGTGTGATGGCCCATGAGATTTCCCATGGCATTTCACGCCATGTATCCAAGATGATCTCCAAGCAGAAAAAACTGGGATTGGCCGCGTTTATGGCCATGATCATCGGAGCGGTTTTGGCACGCTCTGCAAAAGGAGCACAGGCTTCCGCTTCCTTACCCATGGCAGCGGCCCAAAGTTTTGCCCTGAAATATAGCAGAGAATACGAAGAAGAGGCTGATGCCGGCGGATTACGGATGATGGCCGACGCCGGTTTTTCTCCCCGAGCCATGGTACAACTAATGAACAAATTCAGGCAGGAATCTACGATTCTTCCCGATGTTCCAAGCTATCTTTTGACCCATCCTTTGGAAGACGTGCGTATGGCCCGGATGGAAGGGTTGCTGGATGGCATGCAGGTTTCCACCGCCTCGCCATTTTCAGGGAAAGAATATGGGAAGATTCGCGCACGGATGATGGTTACGAATAAGGGGACAGAAGAAGCCATTCGGGTCTTCCAATCTACACTTGACAAAGATCCACGCCGGACAGATGACCTGTTTGGACTGGGGATCGCCTTGAGGGAAAAGGGAGATTTTTATGCTGCTGCCAACGCTCTCTATAAGGCCAGCAAGTTGAATTACGGTAGCGCCGAAATCCTCAAGGAATTAGGTAGATGCTACTTTGAATGGGGTCGATTCCAAGAGGCCGTACGCACACTCCAGGTTGCGCTCCAGTTCGATAATGAGGACATTGATGCGCTGTATTATCTGGGGAGGGCTCATGAGGAGATGGACAACAACTCAGAAGCCCTCATTATGTTTCGACGGCTGGAGGAGCGAAATCCCCATTATAATACCCTCTATTATCACATGGGCAGGGTATATGACCGCATGGGAAAGCGCTGTATGTCGCATTATTGCCTGGGACAGCACTTCCGCTTGATGGGCAATTCAAAGATGGAGCACTTCCACTTCAATCAGGTGGATAACTTGCAGAAGCAAGGGAACTGCGCCGCGGACGACAAACCGCCCGCCCGCCCGAAAAAGGATAATCAGGATGGGTGAGCAAAAGGGGCTGAATCAATCTGACAGTCTCTCTTTACAGTCAACTGAGAAGCTGGTGGGTAATACCCCCCCTTTCCCTTCATAATAAAAAGAATCCAGCGTGATTACCGCCTGCTGAGCCTGAAATGAAAAAGCTTTCCGGTAAGGCCGCTAGAGGACTCTTGCCTTTGCGATTAGTTCAATACCCATCTTCTTTGCTTTCGGAGGGCAGGCGTTCGCTTTTTACCCGACGGCACGCGCCTTATAAACGGGCGTTAGCCAATCCATATATTTCTCGTTATTGCCCCGTACAGTCTCGAAGTAGTAGTTTTGAATGCGGCGCGTAAGTGCATTGGCCTGTACGGATTGCAGGCTCATTCCATCAATTTCTGTAACGGGCACTATTTCGTAACCGCTGCCGCAAAGAAAGGCTTCCTCAGCCACATAAAGCTCGGTGCGGTCGATTTCACGCTCGACCACTTTTTGCCCCAGTTCCTCACTGGCCAGGTAAATTATAGTCTCACGCGTAATACTTTCCAATATTCCATGGGTAACTGGCGGAGTTACCAGAATGCCCTTGCGGACAATAAACAGGCATGCCCCCGGCGCCTCGGCCACCTTCCCTCGTTCGTTGAGAAGGAGTGCTTCATCAAAACCCGTATTCCGCGCCCACAGCTTTGCAAGGTGCCCGTTATGGTAATTAGCGCCAGCCTTTACCCTCGGGGGTATACTGTTGTCTGATATGCGCTGCCATGAACTGACGCAGCATCGGATACCCCGTTCTATGTCGGCAAAGCGGCCACGGGGCATAGTCGCAATGAACATGCTTACGGGTTCTGTGGTGCCGAAACCGCCAAAGCCCGCGACCAGTACTTCGTGGCGTATATGAGTGTCCTCCCTCAGTTCGTTCTTACGAAGCGTCTCCAGCAGAAACCGAATGTGGTCCTCCTCTGTGTATGGAAGCTGTAAGTGCATGATCTTCATGGATTCGGCCAGCCGCACATAATGTTCGTGCAACCGAAAGCAATAGAGCTCTCCTTTTTTATCGTTCCAGTAAGCCCGTATTCCTTCAAACACATTAGTGCCGTAACGGGCGCATGGCGTCATGACATGAATCGTCGCCTCCTCAAAGGGCACCAATTTACCGTCCATCCAGATATACTTGGGGTTGTTTGATTGCTGGGACATGACTGTTCCTCCATTTCCTATAATGCTCCTGGGGCTTGCCGGATGCTAACTTTGCGGGTAATCCAAAAAAAACTACTATTTTGTCTTCACACCCCCGGGCGGGCGTAGCTCACAAACCTCCAGAATACGAAGATCTTTTCCTTCTTAATCTATACAGATAAACCTGGACAATGGAAAGTGCCCTTTTATAGTTGTAATGGAACTTTATAGCAAGGCCTATTGGATGTCAAGTTTTACGAGAATTGCCCCCTTATCAATACCTTTAACTTTCCGATATCTCGAGCTCGATGCCTTAAAAAATCTAAGGCCAATGATGAGGTAGTATCGAACAGATCAACCCCAAAAACTTTTCCGCCGATCCATTCTTTCTTCTCATGCGCATCTCTAATATATGAACGGAGATTCAGTGCCGCCATCGATGGACTTGCTCTTTGGAGAAATCGAGGTGGGATGCCGCTTGCAAAGGTGTGAGATGAAATATCTCCAGGTTTTATCGGGCAATGTCATGGAACCGGGTAAAAAGTTCCCTTTCATCGCAACTCTCCTCCGAGAGAGAGCACGATTTTTCCCTCATGTCATGAACATTCTGGATTGTATTTGTTCAACGAATTACTGGCGATCGATCCATACATTTTGGAACGAAATATATTCGGCTCCCAGGTAGCTGACCTGTACCCCCTTCACCCAGGGCTGGAAAAGGTAGTTGAAGCTGTTGACATGCTGGCAAATGATTGGCGCGTCCCGCATCACCAGCTTCTCAACCTCCCGGTACAGTTCCACACGTTTCATATAATCCCATTCCTGTCGAGCCTGCTCCAGCAGTTCGTCCACATCCGGATTATGATAGCCCATTCGGTTGGTCTTGCTCTTGGAGTGGCACAAAACATAGAGGAAATTATCCGGATCAGGGTAGTCGGCATACCATGCGGCATAATACATGGGTGCTTTCTTTTCATTGATAAACTTGATAAACTCACTCCAGTTTTCTGCCACCTTCGGAACCAGCCGAATGCCTATATCGTCCAAATATTTTTGGTATGCCCGTAATTCTTTCTGCACACTTTCAGCCTTTGCCACCGTCCATATTTCAATGGGAGGGATGCCGCGGCCCTGGGGATAACCGGCATCCTTAAGCAGTTGCCGGGCTCTGTCCGGGTCGTATGAATATCCTTTGAAACGGGGGTCAAACCCGGCTATCCCGGGCGGCAGGATGCCTTTCGCCGGGATACTGCCCCGCTTGGTGATATCTCTCACGATTTTTTCTATATCCACCGCATGGTAAATCGCTTGGCGAACCCGGTAATCATTAAAAGGAAATATGGTCACGTTCATGCCGACATAAACAAGATTAAGTGTGGGTTTGCTGATAAACGTATATCGTTTTGTGTAACCGGGATTGGAGGTGATCATGTCGTATTTGCTGCTTGGAATGATGGATTGCTCCAGCAACCCCTTCTCGAAGTCGTTGAAGGTCTTTTCCCATTGAATGTTTGGGTAAATGCGAAAACGAAGCATTTCCAAAAATGGCCGCCCTTCAAAATATTCCTTGTTGGCCGTAAGGAGGATCTCCCGCCCTGACTCCCACGAGTGGAAGCGAAACGGGCCTGTACCAATTGGATTCCTGGAAAAACCCGGACCGATCTCTTCTTTCGGAACCACTTTGGCGTTGGCCATGGCGAGGATGGATAGAAACGGTGCAAAAGGTTGCTCCAGTTGAATCTTTAACGTGTAAGGATCCGGAGCGCGAAGGCCGCTGACCGCTTTGGTCTTACCCTCATGAAACTTTTTGGCGCCCTGTATGTTAAAAAACAGTGATGCGATTGGGGACCCTGTATCCGGGCTGAGGATGCGAGTAAACGAATAGACAAAATCTTTAGCAGTAACCTCTCGTCCATTATGAAATTTAACCCCCCTGCGGAGGAGGAACGTATAGGTGCGGTGGTCCCTGGAAATCTTCCATATCCTGGCAATGGAAGGAAGGACATTAAGATCTTTATCGAATTCCAGCAGCCCGTCAAACAAGTTCAAAGCCACATTTACTGCGTAAATCCCGGTGATGAATGCAGGATCGAGGGTGGTCGGCTCGCTGGCCAGCGGGATGCGGTACTGGCCTCCGTATTTAGCTTTGTCCGCTCCGAGTGCAGCATAAGAAAAACCCAACAAAAGCACGGCTGAAAGGCAAGCTGCGATCAAAATGCACCGTTGGTTGAAATAAGAAAGCTTCTGCATGTTCATTCCCTTCCTTGGAAGCTACATTTGTTAATTGGCACCATGAATGGAGCCATGAAATGGAATAATTTTTTCAGTTCTGGAACTGCGCAATTGGGCGGTCAATTCTCTTTCGATTTCCAGAAAAGCATCCACTACCTCTGAATCGAACTGGGTGCCCTTGTTTGTCTGCAATTCCTTTCTGATGGCAGAAGGGTCAAGGGTTGAGCGGTAAGGGCGAATCGAGATCATGGCTTCGTACGCGTCGGCTACAATAATTATTTTCTCGGACAGGGAGAGCCGTTTGCCGTAAAGACCATCAGGATATCCCTGGCCGTCTTCCCTCTCATGGTGATG
>JAFDED010000137.1 GCA_019310535.1 Deltaproteobacteria bacterium | reverse complement strand
CGGATTAACGTACATCTGCCCAGGCCCCAACGTCGGCTGAGGCGTAACTGTGGGCACGGGCCCCAGCAATACACTCTCGGCAGTTTGGGTGAGCTCGAGCGGCTGAACGTGGGGCGTGAATTCGATCTGGGAGAGGGAGCCTGCCTGCCTCTGCCGATCTTTCAGGCGCAACCCTCGCCACGCCAAAAGGACAGACCAAAAAAGCCGAGAGAATGCATAGGAGTAGTCCGGCTTGTAGGAATTTCCGATGAGCCTTCCGCAAGGGTTCCCCCCCTTCATTTATCTTCATCGGCTGAATCAGAGTGTATACCTCGCATAGGGGAAAATCAAGGACGCAAGGCCTTCCGAAGCCGAGAATCTTACAGGCAACAATATCGATTCGGCCTTTGTTAGGTGGAATGTTTTCGATAGTGTAGGGTATTTTGTGTAAATTGGTAGATCTCATATAGACTGAGACACCAAAAGAGCTCCTAAGTCATTTGACCCGAAAAGGAGGTTCTGATGTCTCACATTGATCATACCTTGCAGGAGGTTCTTGAGCAACATTTGGAAGCACTCAAAGCCGGGGAGGATCCCGATGGTTGGATGCGGAGTCTTCTGGGATGGCTGCTGCAGGAGGTTCTGGACCTGGAGTTTAGTCAATTCCTTGGAGCAGCACACTATGAGCGCAACCAGGATAGGAAAGGGTATCGAAACGGCTATTATCAACGAGAACTTTTCACACGCGTAGGACGGCTCACACTTAGGGTTCCGCGAGATCGGGATGGACGTTTCTCCACGGAGATCTTTGAACGCTATCAACGCAGCGAAAAGGCGCTGGTGCTGGCCCTGCAGGAGAGCTATCTGCAAGGCGTGTCGACCCGCAAAGTGAAGAAAATCACCGATCGCGAAGCATGCAAAGCAAAGCTTTGTGGGGGCCAGTTCAGCAAGGATCAGGTCTCCAGCATGGTACAGGAGCTGGATGATGAGCTTGTGGTCTGGCGGTCCCGGTCATTGGAAAACACATACCCCTACCTGATGGTGGACGCACATTCGCCCGAAGGGCATGCTGCGCGATGAGTATGTGCGTGAAGATGGTCGGGTGGAAAGCGACGGTGTGCTGCTGGTAAAGGGCGTGCGAGAAGATGGCTACCGGGAGATCCTGAGCGTCTTTGTGGCTCCCACAGAAGAAGAGTCGACCTGGAACGACGTTTTCTCAGATTTGTTGGATAGAGGGCTGGATGCTGGAGCGGTTGCATGCATCACATCAGATGAGCACAAGGGACTACGCAAAACCATGCGGCGGCATTTCCCCAAGGCGATCTGGCAGCGCTGCCAAACACATTCGACCGAAGGGCATGCTGCGCGATCAGAGAAATGCAGGTGGGAAGGTGCCGGCCAAAGCACGAGATGAAGTGCGTGCCGGATTGCGAGATGTCTTCAATGCCCCGGATGAGGCACGAGCCTGGCAGCGAGCCCGTTGGCTAATGGAAAGATGGGAAAGCCGATTTCCTGAACTTGTGGCGTGGATGGAAGAGACGCTCCACGATGCCCTGGCTGTTTTCTCCTTGCCGGAGGAGCATCGAATTAGGCTACGCACGAACAATGGCTTGGAGCGATTTCATGAAGAACTACGCCGACGGAGCCGCGTGATCAGGATCTTTCCCAATCGGTCAAGCTGTTTGCGCCTATGTACAGCGCTGAGCATGGAGCAATCGGAAGAATGGATCACCGGACACCGATATCTTGATATGAATGTGCGTAATCGAAGGGTTCTATCCATCCAGCTACGGGGGCGTGAGTGAGCTATTATCCACCAGGTGGTTTTAACTTTAATTTCAGGCACCCCTTATTCAGTTTTCTAATAGCGGATGTTATTCATTAAGGGCGATCTATCTCGGCGTCTGATTCGTGGTGCAACCTTGGTCCAACTGGCCCTTTTGATGCAACCAAGTCAGTGGCAAGAGAGACCGGGATGGTGATCTTATCCATCTACAAGGCGGCATTTTTCTGGGTGCCGGAGCCCATGTAGGGGTAGGTATCCAGCTCGGTGTTGGCTATGCTGTGGCCCAAGTACCGGGAGGAGAAAACTCTCTTGCAGTCTGCATCGAAAAGCTTGATGTCCACCCTGATAGGCACCCTCATCAAAGAGGGCTGCCTACCAGGCATTGATCAGAAAATGATCGAGTTCTTCCCCGAAGTTGCTGATCAGGTGACTGACCCCAGAAAAAGGGAGATCACGATTCGCCAAATGCAGCAGATATGCAGCGGCTATCCAGACGACGGACTGATCCGGCCTTCCTGGACGCTCTTCACTAGGGGGGACCCGTCCTTGATCGAGAACTTCGCGCTGGTCAGCCCCTGGGAGAATGGTTATATCGAATCGTTCATTGGGAACAAGTGAGACGAAATCCTGAATGGAGAGATCTTCTTACCTTTGAAAGAAGCTCAGACCCTGATCGAGATATGGAGGAAAGAGTACAGCACCGTTAGACCGCACAGTGCTTTGGGTTACAGACCGCCAGTACCTGCTACGATCGTGGCTCCCACTATCCAATTTCAGCCTGTGGGACTACCATAAGGTTTGGTCGAAATAATGGGTACACGTCAAAAGGAAATGCAACAATGCAGAAGAATATCTGGTTCATTATCTTGGTCACTGCGGTAGTGATTGCCACCTGCGTGGGATGTGAGACGCCTACTCCATCGCCAACTCCTTCGTCGACGCCCTCGCCCACCCCTTCGCCCATCCCTTCGCCTACCCCTTCGCCTACCCCTGATCTTGAGACGATTTTGGAACCACTGGCGGCAGTAGCGCGTGGTCAGGGCGTCCCAGAAGCCCGCCCATACACCCCTGAGCAATATGAACAGCCGCGATTTTGGATTCTCGATATTTACGGTGAACCGCACCCATGGAACGAAAAACTCCCCACCAACTGGCTGCCAACATCTTTGGACGAGACCGACCTGGTCATCATCGTCTGGGACCAAGCTGTCAAGCTTGACAAACAAGAATACACAGACGGCGCCTCCATTCGCTCGATTTCTCGGTACCGCTGGGATTTGGATGTGGTCATCCGGGAGGCGCACACAGGAGACACGCTGTGGACTACCAAGATGAGCGGAGGTGTCCCGCCCTTTCCGGAGAGAATACCTGCTGACCAAAGACGCCTGGACGGGAATCATGTGTCCTATGTGAAACTAGAGGAATGGGTCACCAGCCTGTCTGGACCGCTGGGGTGGTCAAAACCCTCAGTACCGAATATTAATATCTTGGAGCATACGGATATTGTGTGGAGTGTGGCCTTCTCCCCGGACGGAAAAACCATAGCATCGGGGTCAAAAGACAGGAAGGTGCAGCTGTGGGGCAGTCAGACATGCACGCTGAATGGTCACTGGTGGGATGTGTATAGCGTGGCCTTCTCCCCCGACGGAGAAATCCTGGCCTCGGCGGGACAGGACAAAAAAGTGCGACTGTGGCAGGTCGAGGACTGCTCGAACGTGCTGACGTTTGAAGCCCCCGAACAGATATACAACCTGGCCTTCTCCCCTGATGGCGAACTTCTGGCTACGGGATCGTGGACTAAACCCGTGCGGCTGTGGCGGGTTGCGGACGGTGCACTTTTACGCACGCTGGAGGGGGGTAGTGTAGCCTTCTCCCCTGATGGTGAACTCCTGGCTGCGGGGGCATGGACCAACAATACAGTGCGGCTGTGGCGGGTTGCGGACGGTGCACTTTTACACACGCTGGAGGCGCCAACGGATTCTAAATATACCTCTGTGTATAGCGCGGCGTTCTCCCCCAACGGAGAAATACTGGCCTCGGGGTCGGAGGACAAAACCGTGCGGCTGTGGCGGGTTGAGGACGGTGCATTGTTACGCACGCTGGAGGGCCATACGGGTGCTGTGAATAGCGTGGCCTTCTCGCCTGACGGTAAACTCCTGGCATCGGGGTCGGAAGATAACACCGTGCAGTTGTGGCGAGTTGAGGACGGCGCACTTTTATACACACTGGAGGGACATACGGATGATGTGTCTAGCGTGGCTTTCTCCCCTGATGGTGAACTCCTGGCATCGGGGTCACGAGACAAAACCGTGCGGCTGTGGCGGGTTGAAAGCCTGCTTGAATGAACGCTTGCCCAAATGAGTACAGCCGCCGTTATAACTTCAACGGAACCACCACTGCTGAACCTTCGATAGCTGAGCTGACCTACCCAGAATGGGACTGTAGAAAGTACCAACCGTACATCGCGGGAGATTGTGTTGGCTACATAGCTATTCCAATCCTTGGATGAAGTCAGGATGATTACCTATGAATGGTTTGTAGAGAACAAAATGATCTTCTCCATTGCTTCTATGGGCAATAAACTCCTTATGAATACTCTTGTAACTTGGAAAGCGTCTACTTATAGCCAGTACAAAAAGATGGGGACTTGACAGATGTAACAGGTTTTGAAAACACTACAACTGAAGCCCGGGTATTCCTGTATTTGATTCAGCGCGGCAGCGAGATAGAAACTTATACATAAGACAGCAGCCAAGTCATTTTGAATGATACTTAATCATTTCCTTTATTGACACTGTGGTAGCCAGGATGAGTAGTAATCATCTCCACCTTTGAACGTCAGCTGCTGCACGTTGCTCCCATCAGCGTCCATGATGAAAATATCATAATCTCCATCACGGTCAGATACAAAGGCAATGCGCGTGCCGTCCGGCGACCACTTTGCAGAGATATCATTGCTGTCGTTATCGGTCAACTGGTGTTG
The DNA here is from genome assembly GCA_019310535.1 of Deltaproteobacteria bacterium. Lineage (GTDB taxonomy): Bacteria > Desulfobacterota > JAFDED01 > JAFDED01 > JAFDED01 > JAFDED01. The sequence goes on along the minus strand of JAFDED010000137.1, from coordinate 5,302 downwards.
ATTTTCACCTTCTTCGTCTATGGTATAGATCTCATAATCCCCTTCGGCATCCCATTGAACAAGCAAGGTCCTGCCGCTGCTTTTTGATCGAGGCGGATACCACTCCAGTTCATCCTCTGGCACCAGTTGCTTCGTGTCCCCAGCCTGCGAATCCAGCCCGAAGGTTTCAAATGTCCAGTGACCAAGATCAGTTGAAAAAGTTTGCAAATAAATGGCAATCTGCTTTCCGTCCGGAGACCATCCCCGGAAAGAAGTCGTATACGCATCGTTTGTAAGCTGTTTTGGCTCACTGCCGTCAGCATTCATGATGAAGATCTCTTGATCCCCATCGCGATCGGATGAAAAAGCGATCTTTGTGCCATCTGGTGACCAGTCCCCAAAATAATCCTGGTCTTCATTGGATGTCAGCTGTTCAATATTGCTGCCGTCCGCATCCATGACGAAGACCTCTCTATCCCCGTCTCGGTCAGAAGTGAATCCAATCTTCGTCCCATCTGGCGACCAGCGAGCAGTACTATCCATGTTTTCATTAAATGTCAGCTGCTGCTCGCCTAAACCGTCTGCGTAAATGACGAAGATCTCAGCATCCCCATCGCGATCTGATGTATATATGATCTGGCATTCCCTACTATGCGGTTCCACCGATTGTGTTGATTCCACTGAAGGAGTATCTGCCGGAATTCCCTCTCCCTGCTCCATCAAATCGGCTGCCACTTCAGCAGCCATTGCGTCGATACCCTGCAAATCCTGAAGCATACAAGCGCTTGTCAATCCCGCGCAAACGATGATTACCAGAGAATTCTGAAATATCCGATTTATCATTGGATCACTCCTTCCAGCCAGTTGGCAATCGTTTCCATATCCGGAGGATCTCCGTCGATGTCCTCGGAAATGGGGGGAGCGCTAAAGAATTGACGGGTGGCAGGACATGAATCCGGCAATGAGCCATAGAAAGTCCTTTCTGCCACCAGCTCCAGTGTATCGATTCTCAGAATCTTGATGTTCCAATACTTTTGCATCCGGTAGAGGATATGTCCGCCTGTATAAGGGCAGGTTTGAATCACGCGGTCATCATATTCCCGGATGGCTATGTAGCGGAATGTTCCCGGCGAATGGGCTTTCAACTCGTCTGGTACCCAGGTTCGATAGCGGCCGCATGCGAGCATTTTACCGGGCTCTTCCGTTAGAATACCAACGGCGGGGTGCGAAGGGTTCTCCTGGTTGCATGCAGCCACTCGCGCCGCCTCGAGAACTTGCTGGCCGTCTTCGCCGGTATCTTTTGCCAGGAGCGGAATGGTGTTTTCATGTTCCTGTTCGGCGGATGCGAGGATGTTGGCGGGGCTATTTATGTTTTCAATCTCATCAAAAACCTCCATAGCCCGAAGGTACCTGCCCTGACCGCGCAATGCTTTTCCCCAGTTAAGATACAGTTCTGGAAGCTTCTGCTCCGCTTCTGCTACCGAACTGGAATCTGCATAGAGATAGAGCATTTTCTCGAGCTTTTGCACAGCGAGACCGAAGGATCCTTCTCCCCCAAGCTGCTCCGCCCAATCGAAGTATGCCTGCGCACTCTCTTCATAGGCCTGTTCCTGTACGGTTGACTGCGGATAATTTCTGCTGATCGTGTCAAACTTCTGGATAGCAGTTTCAAATGATCCTTCTCCAGCTAGGTGCTGGCCCCATGTGAGGTATGCCTGGGCGCTCTCTTCGTAGGCCTGCTCTTGTTTGGCTGACTGCGGATAATTCCTGCTGATCGTTTCAAACTTCTGGATAGCAGTTTCAAATGATCCTTCTCCAGCCAAGGACTGGCCCCATGCGAGGTACTGCTGCGTAAGGACAGAACGAACCTCCGATTCACGGTGTTGGGCGGCGTCGGAATAACGCGCCTGCCCTTCCTGGAGTTTTCTCAATCCGCCTTCATAGTCATCCTGATCTGCTAAAACTTTTGCCCAACCAAGGTAGGCATCCAGCCCGTCACTTTCGAGTTCACTCGTTTTTGGAGAATCCGGGAACAGATCAAACCATGTCTCGATGGAAGCCAAAGCTGCCTCATATTCACCATCCGCGGACTGGTTTTGCGCGGTAATGATCAAACTGATTTCATCCAGCGGTTCTTGTACCAATGGCACCTTTGGGTTCAAGGACAACCCGAAATATTTCTCTAGGGAATACCAGTTCCCAAAAGCCGAATAATAATCGGATTGTTCGTAGGCTATCAATCCTTTCTGATACATAGTTTCGCCAGCCCACCGGTATAGGAAGAAACTGCCGTAAAACAGCACATTTACCAAAATCGAAAGGATCGGCAATAGGGTGGCAAATTTCTGTAGAAATTTTGGAAGTTTGGCCGGATGTTTCTTCAACAAAAACCACAAATCAACGGCCGCGGCAATAAAGATGGCAATGAAAACCAACCCCCACACAATGGGGTTTCTCGAGGCATGGTTGAAATACGCAACAAGAAGCAGGATTAAACTCACGGCGATAAATATCACCCAGCGTACATATTGGGCTGAAAGTACATACCCCAGCCCAAACAGGTTGAGGTTCCCAACAGCCAACCAAATTTTCCGTAACGAGGCGGATTGCATTGAACTTGCAGCAAACCGCATTTCATTTGTTGTGAGCTGATCCTCTCTTTGTGCGGGCTGCTTTTCAATTTTGCCAGACTGTTTTGGTTCCTCTTCCATATGATCTTCCTTCCTTTGGCAGATATATTCTTTGAAACCATTGTTGCGAAGATAAATTGGTATAAACAATCGAAATCATTATAGGAAGAATTGGGAAATCCCGCAGGAAGCAATCTCGTAAAGATCAAGTCTTAGATTTGCTGTAAAAACAGCGACGTGAGTCATGCTACCTTCCTCAAAATTGTGAAATCGCATCAGCAAAAGGAATTCCGCAGGGGAACATATGAGCGAACGGGAATTTCCTGAAGAAGGATTCCAAACGCGTGAGAAGCTTGTGTCCCTTTCTTTTGGTAAAAGGGAGTAGGTCTGGGCATCCTTTCTGAAGTTTCCGCAAACCGGAGAAAGGGTGACCATGACATAGCAAAACGATTTTACCTTACGAACTGAAGTATTGGAGCAGCTTTTCGATCAGGGATTGGAAGGAATGCCTGAGTTGATCAGGATCTTTCCGAATCAAGCATCGTGCTTGCGTTTGATCAGCGCTATTTTGACACATGCATTCCCTGGCACTGCCCGCCAGGGCAAGAGTGCGGTGCAGGTGCAAGTGTGGAGATCAGCGAGGAATGGGAGATCAGAAGAGTCTATTTGAATCCTGCCTTTTTACAGAAAGAATGTTGCAGAATCATTTTTTGAGGTCTTATCTTCTGCATAGTGGTGACCATACAGGGTGAAAACCCGTACCCATCCGATCAACTTTTTTTCCACCCGAATCCATCCGATAAACCACACCACACATACTAAGGACAATTTCTGTATCATCTGGTGAAAACGAAACAAATATCCTTTCATTTAGTTCAGAAGACTCGCTGCAATCGGGTTCAATCTCGATTGGCATTCTTATTTCACTTCCATCCTCTGAAGATACATAGAACCCACTATCCTCGTTACGTTCAGAATAAAATGCGATCATGGATCCATCATTCGACCATGTTGGGTGGCGATTATCCCCCGTTTCAGTTATGCGAACTAGATTGCTCCCATCCGCGTGCATTGTGTAAATGTGGAATGGGCCATCGCGGTCTGAGGCAAAGGCAATTTTTTCACCGTCAGGCGACCAAGATGGCTCTACGTCATCAGCACTATTCTTTGTAAGAACGTTAAGATCTCCACCCCGTACATCAACCACAAATAGATCCATATTTCCTTCCCGATCGGAGACGAAGGCTATTTTTTCCCCGTCAGGAGACCAGGTAGGATTTGTATCATTTGCTTGATCAATAACAATTTTGTTATCAGAATTTCCAAATTGAGTAACAATAATATCGGCATTTCCATTTTCTTCGGAGACATAAGCAATAACAGGGTCTCCTACAGGGGACCATTCAAATTGATAGTTATTCTCAATATTGCTTACCCGACCCACAGAAAAAGGTAATGGATCTGACCAATCTAAATGGATCAAGGATATTTGTGATTGCATATCGAGAGGATTGGAAATGAAAGCGATCATCTCTCCAGTCCATGACCACTTAGGATAAAAATCATCATATTCATCGCTTGATACTAGCGTTTTATTGCTGCCATCCGGTTGCATCAACCATATTGAGAAAGTATTTGTTGAAAGGAAACTATAGGCTATACGGCATTCATTGTTCCATTCCCCCAGCGTTTTCTGCACATCCTGTTCCGTCTGGGTCGGTGTTTTTACAGGTGTTTCAGCAGGTGTTTCTGAAGGTGTTTCTAGAGAGAGTCCAAAAGCTGAAGATATTACATCTTGAACTTGCACGTTATCCCTTAGGAAATTGCTCCATAAAATCCATCCCAAAAAGATCAAAACCGCTCCGATTCCGGCCGCATAAATGATTTTCTTGAATTTTTTCTTTTCAATACTCTTCGGGGTCTGTCTTACCTTTGCGGCCAGTTCTGGTTCCTTCTTTTCAAAAGAAATATCCAGGTTAGCACAAATGGTTTGCACCAGTTTCTCAATGTGTTCTTCCCAGGAAGGATCATAGGCATCAAGCCAATGCCGTGAAGAGAGGTGCAAACGCATAGCACCCTTTGGCTCCAGATTTTCTACACGGAAAGGGAATACAGGCACTTCCTCATCAATGGCCAGGATCAATTCATCGAGCACATGGCGGGATTGATTGGAACTGCCAGAAAAAATGATTAGAAAGATTTCGCTTTTTTCAATGGCTTTAGAAATTGCATCACCCCAATCATCACTCGGATTGATATCACGGGGTGCATACCAACAGCGGACACCATTTCTTTCTAAAGAAGCAACTACTGTATCCGCAATGACATTATCTTTATGTGAGTAACTTATAAAAACATTATGTCCCATTCTAACCTCACAATATCACTGACTGTTGCCTAAAAAAGTATAGGATACGATAGATTAAATGGATAGTTTTCTTCCACCATCAATGCACAACTACTTGTCCATAATTCAAGAAAATTGATAAAACCAAGAACACTGCCCATAACGAGCATTCTTTTTCATCTATCCTTCTTGTGTCTTTAAAGCGCAAACCCCCGTTAAATTGGGGGTTTTAGTCGGGGCGGCCGGATTTGAACCGGCGACCTCACGGACCCGAACCGTGCGCTCTACCGGGCTGAGCCACGCCCCGAATACTCTGGCGGGATTATAACCCAGCGCATCCTCACCT
>JAFDED010000059.1 GCA_019310535.1 Deltaproteobacteria bacterium | reverse complement strand
AACTCGGTACTATGAATTCAACTTTTCCCACCTCTCGGAGATCCTGGCTGAGCGCGAGGCAATCCGTGTCAATCGAGAGACTCTTCGGCGCTGGCTTCGTCCCCTGGGTTTTGGCGGAAAAGCCCATCGCGTGCGTACCCACCGGAAAAGACGCCGGCGACTGAACACCCAGGATTACATCCTTTTGAAGCCTAACTTCAACAGCGATGATCCGCCTCCTGGCTCAACGGCCCTTGATTTCTTAATCGCGCTCATCGAGCTTCTGCGAGAGCATGGTTTTACCAGAATCCTCGTGGGCGAGAGCTCAGGGAGGCCTTGGGTACCGACTGAGAGGGTCTTTAAGAGCACAGGGCTATCAGCAAAGATGGCAGAGATGAAAATTCCACTTCTGGATTTTGATCGATCACAATACATTGATGTTCCCATTGGCGGAGAATACCTGGACGTCATTGCTTACCCTAAAGATTTAGAAAGCTTCGATAAGATCATCTTTCTGCCAACGATGAAGACTCACTACCTGGCAGGATTTTCTATGAGCTTGAGGCTCACCGTGGGTATTGTCCATTTGGCTGATCGGACCATCCTGCACAGAGATAACAATCAGTTCGTAACACAGCGTGCTGCAGAAATGAACATCCCCATCAAGCCCGACTTGATCATCGTGGACGGACGAATTTCTTTTATCAACGGTGGACCGGCTATCGGGCCGGCCGTCCATCCCGGCGTCATCATTGCCTCTGGTGATCCCGTGGCCTTGGATGTGCTGGGCGTTCGTCTTCTTCAGAACTACGCCGCATGAACCACCTGTGTGGCGATGCGTGGGACCTGCCGCAAATTAAAACCAGTGTGAAACACGAGCTAGGAATCAAGAATGATGGCGAATTGCTTTTGATTCGATGAATATCAAAAACTGCAGCTTCCCATACATGGCCCACGCCTTTACCGGCTCTGAGAGTAAGACCCAAGCTTGCGATCTGTAAGATTTTTTTCGTTTTTTTCTTGACATTTTTATAGATCTTTATTATTATAATTACAACTGTTATCAATTATAGCGGCAAAAAGAGTAGCCATGTGAGCCAGAAGGCTCATTTTTTTATGTGGTTCGCCGGGCAATGCCCGTTTTGAACAAAAAATCATCGACAAAAAAGGCTTGCCTTGCAAGGAAAGCCCAAGCATCATTTCTAATTTGTTAAGGAGGTACCGATAATGAAATGCGCGACAATCAAGGAGGGCATGGAGTGCGTCTTCATGCGATCGAAAGGATGCACGTTCAACGGCGGAGCCTGCAACAAGGTCGTTGAGCAATGCGAGGGATGCGGGAAGATTTTGGAGAACTCTTACGGGCGTTATTGCCAGGTTAGTCCGGATCCTGCTTCCAAATGGTTGCGCGGACGTTGCAACCTGTCCACGCACATGCAAGCTACAGGGGCACCTTCGATCACCCATAAGCAAGTCAACCCGTTGAAAGCGTCCAAGCGAAATGCGCGAGGAATGGCCTGAATCCCGCCGCAGGGTGCTAAAAAATCGGCATCTTTTTTTCAGCCCTTTATTTCTCTTTTGCCCTGCCTCTCGCTGAGCAAAAAAATGCCAAAATCGGAAAGCGGGCCACCCCGAAACCCATGTAATAAAGTCGAGCCCCATTTCCAGCGATGGGAGTGGGGCTCTCTTTTATCTGCTGATATTACTTTATAGGATTATCCTATTAGGTCAGTAGGTCAGCAAATAAAATCTTAATTGCTTGATATTTTTATTAAATTAATGATTACCCATTGGACCGAAAGCTGTGATTCAGTACCGGCCAAACCTTAACGGCATTCAGGTTCCATGAGGGGCGGCCCGGACGACAAGTCGTACGGGCCACCCCAACAACATCCTTCATCTATTATTGGCGGCAATTTGACTGTAATATCGTTAATCAATATGTTGCTGATCAAAGTGGATAATTCAATTACTTTATTGGCAGTGAGGCAATAGATTTGAGATCAGCGGAGTAGAAAACAACCTCCACATTGCGGATCTAAGCAACCCGGGCCAGGGTTACCACGTCCACCGTTCGGACTCCGTTTGCTAGAAGCGTTGCTGCGCATTCGTTGACGGTATGGCCGGTGGTAAGAACATCGTCGATGATGAGAACTCGACGATCTCGTATACGGGAGGGTTCGGGCGTTTCGAAAGCGCCCAGGACGTTCTCTCGCCTGCTCTTTTCATCCAGCCCCGGTTGCGGATTTGTCCACCGATGGCGCCTGAGTGCAAGGGGAGCCACGGCAATCCCGATAATACGTTCCATTTCCCTTGCCAGCAGGAGAGATTGGTTGAAGCCGCGCTGGCGCAATCGCCGGATGTGTAACGGAACAGGAACTAACAGGTCGTATGATCCCGGAGCTGTTTCTTTTTGTAAAGAGGAGGCCATAAGCTGGCCGCCAAAAGCGGAAACCTCTGTACGCCCTCGGAACTTAAATTGCCTGATCAACTCCGCCATGGGCCCATCGTATGTGCCGACGGCAATTGCCTTCCCGAAATTCCATACGCCTGAGCGGCATCGAGCACAACAAGACTCCGCCCTGACTCCTTTTTCCATGGGAGAGCCGCATGGGATGCACGCGGGGAACGGAATCGTATTGATTTTCAGACGGCAGTCCCGACAGATAAAAAACCATGGGCCATCACGCACAAAATCCCCGCAACACAGGCATCGGGGTGGGAAGACAAATCCCACCACTGCCTCCTGCAATCTGGAAAGGACACCTGAGGATTTACGGGCCTGAATGTTTAACAGTTGTCTACTGCCCTATTGCGCAATCTACCCGTGGTGCATCTCCCCACAAGCGATCGAGGTCGTAAAATTCTCGCACCGGAGCATAAAATATATGGATTACCACATCTCCATAATCCATAATCACCCAACGTCCCTCTCGCATTCCCTCGATACCCAGAGGAAGAATTTTCTGTTTTTTTAGAATCAATTCAATGTTTCCGGCAATGCTCTGCACCTGGCGATCACTCTTTCCGCTGCATATCACGAAAAAATCGGCAAACGATGTTAACTTCTTAATTTCAAGAATGGCCACAGCATCGGCCTTTTTATCCAGTGCCGCTTCGGCGCTCAAACGGGCGATATTCAAAGGGGTGGTGTCCATCAAGGCTTCCGGCTTCTTTCTCTCTTTGTTATTTGGTTTGCGCTGATCGATAAAGACCCTCCTGTTCGATGTATCGCCTCACTGCATCGGGAACCAGGTACCGGATAGAACGGCCTTCCCGGACGGACATTCGAATCTCTGATGAGGATATCTCGTAGCGGTGGATATCCCGAAAATACGTGAGGTGACCGGAATGATGTAAATATCCATCTTTTTTTTTATTATAGCAAAATTCATGTGCTATTTCAACGGGAAGGACTGTCCGGATCTCTTTCCAGTGATATCCTGGGCGAGAAACCACGACGAAATGGCAGAGATGAAACAGTTCCTGGTATCGGCTCCAAGTGGCGATCTCCAGATAAGTATCCATTCCCAGGATGAAGTAAGGCTGAAGCGGTGGGTCGTAAATCCGGTGGAGTTCCCGGAGCGTATCAACAGTATAAGAAGGGCCTTTGCGCTTCAGCTCCCTATCCGAGGCGATAAAGGCGGGATTGGACATCACGGCCATGCGGACCATTGCCATTCTATGATGAGCAGAAGCTATAGTTTCTTCCTGCTTGTGCGGTGGAATAAATGCGGGGATGAAGTGAACTTCTTTAAGATCGAACAATTCCCGGACTTCTTCCGCCAAACGCAGGTGGCCAAGATGAATCGGGTTATATGTCCCACCAAGAATGCCTATACGCATCCCTGCCAGCCTCCCACGACATCAATCAGTATTTTCATCCCAGCCTCATGCGTATACTGTCCCAGAATCATTTCATATATCTTGTCTTCTCAACAATCATTGCCGAAGTAATTTGTCAGATTCATGCGAAAAAGGCAATAACTCCTGTACAGACTAGATCATTATACATTATTGGAGAAATCTAGCCAAAGATATTTGAAATTTGACTTTCACCGACGACGCTCCCATGATTTGGTTGAACACCAAAATCTAGAGGGGGGGTCGCTGACGTTTCTTCCGTTCCACAAACGCGTCTGTGGCCCCTTGGACAACAGCCTCTTCCATCACCGACCGGACCCCAAGGCGCATCCCCTAAGCATCTTATAGAGCGCCTATCATCAGGCCGATGAATCTATTGATAGAATTATCCGCCTCCTGGCAGCTTGACTCTGTTAGAGATAAATTTTCAAAATGTCGATGTAAGACAGCTAATTTTACTGCACGACATTGCCCACTCGTCGAGAGCTCAGAACTTCTAAGCGCCTGAGGCAAAGCCCCTGGCAGGATATCTCTGTGCGATGAATACGAAATTTAAATACCCTTTAGCGGACAATTATGGGAGCCCTAATAGGATTCCTCTGTGGATTTATCGAAAATGTGTACCCGATTCATATCGACCAGGAATTCCATCTCTGTGTGCGGCCTGGCATCGGTGGCAGGATCGACACAGGCTGTGATTTGATCCGAACCACTGGAGGTAATCAAAATTACCTCTGAACCCATGGGTTCGACAACCTCAACGGTGGCCCTCATGCTTTCCCCGCTCGGAAACGGACCTTTTATCTTTTTGTCATAGATGTGCTCTGGGCGGATACCCAAAATCACCTCCTTATCCTTCGCCTTACGATAGCGACCTTGAAGACTCCTGGGAATAGCTAGGTTGAAGCTTTGCCCCTTGACGAAAAGCGATCCATTATCTTCGGTCAGAATGACATTGAGTAGATTCATAGCCGGGCTTCCAATAAATCCGGCTACGAAAAGGTTCTTCGGGTTATTGTAAACTTCCATAGGATTCCCGATCTGCATGATGCGCCCCTGGTGCATGACCACAATCCGGTCTGCCAGCGTCATGGCCTCTATCTGATCGTGGGTAACATAGACAATGGTTTTCTCCAGTCGTTCGTGGAGTTTTGCCAGTTCTCCCCTCATTTGGACCCTGAGTTTGGCATCAAGGTTGCTGAGGGGTTCGTCAAAAAGAAAGACCTGGGGCTGTCTAACAATTGCCCGTCCCATGGCCACGCGCTGCCGCTGGCCGCCCGACAGCTCCCTGGGCTTTCTCTGCAGTAACTCCTCGATTCCCAGAATTCTTGCACCTTCCTTTACCCGGGAGTCGATCACCTTTCTGGAAAATTTCCGGAGTCGCAGGCCGAAAGCCATGTTCTTATAGACATTCATGTGGGGATACAGGGCATAGTTCTGAAAGACCATGGCAATGTCCCGATCTTTAGGGGGGACGTTATTTACCTTCCGGTCTCCAATATAAATGTCTCCCTCGGTTAATTCCTCCAGGCCGGCAATCATCCGAAGTGTGGTGGTTTTCCCGCATCCCGAAGGTCCAACGAGTACCACAAACTCTTTGTCCTTTGCCGTCAGGCTTACCTGATCAACCGCTGTGACCATACCAAACTTCTTAACAACGTCCATTAATCTTATTTCGGCCATTGGGGACATCTCCTCAAGCAAATGGTCTATATTCTCGTTGTCCGCATCTCTACCGGATGTTGATCATGTTATCATACTTTCGGCTCACCAGGAAGCTGTTTTGAATGGAACTTTGAACGGGACTGGATGACGGCCGTTCGGCACAAAAGATTTAAAAAACACATGGGAATATTTGCTGCATAAAGAGGATGATTTTAAAATTCCAAGAACAGACGGGACCGTTCCATTTTATCGGTAGGTATCAATACCCGCCACCATCGTGCTGTTCAAGGGGAAAAACTCGATGCCGGATCATTATCAGGATGTGAACTCAAGGGATGTTTTCGCCTTTGGGCCACGCGCTCCGCCAGATGGCGGACAAGATTGTCCACACCCTTCCCGGTCACGGCAGAGACAGGAAAAACTGCAATCTCCATCGGTTCGAAATGTTCTTGAACCGTGCGGATCGATTGTTCAGAATCGCTGAGATCGATTTTATTTAAAGCGATAACATACGGTCTTCGTGCCAAGGAAGGGCTGAATAAGGAGAGTTCTTTCTCAATGACTTGAAATTCTCGAACAGGATCCCGTGCCTCGTCGGGCGAGTGCTCAAGAAGATGAACGAGAAGGAATGTCCGCTCAACATGTCGGAGAAACTGGTCTCCAAGCCCCCGGCCTTTGTGGGCACCTTCGATCAATCCTGGGACATCGGCCACTACAAAGTCCAGGTCTTCACCCACTTTTACCACGCCGAGGTTGGGAACCATCGTGGTAAAAGGATAGTCCGCTATGCGCGGACGTGCGGCTGAAATGGCGGCTATCAATGTCGATTTGCCCGCATTTGGGAGGCCGATAATCCCAACATCGGCCAAGAGTTTCAGCTCCAGGTAAAGCTCTCGTTCCTCTCCCGGCCGACCCTCTTCCGCCCACCGGGGCGCCTGACGGGTGGGGGTTGCGAAACGAGCGTTTCCGCCTCCGCCCCGTCCGCCGCGTGCCGCGACGATCCGCTGGCCCGGTCGGATGAAGTCACCCAGCAATTCGCCGGTGGTGTTGTCTCTGATCACGGTTCCCACCGGTACACGAAGTATCACCGGGGAGGCGGATCGTCCCGCTTGGTTCTTTCCTCGACCGTGTCCGCCCCTGGGAGCCTTGTAATGTCTTTTGTAAGTGAAGTCAAGAAGGGTTTGCAAATGAGAGGAGCCCTCGATAATGATGTCCCCGCCCCGTCCTCCATTGCCGCCGTCCGGTCCTCCTCGCGGTACGTACTTTTCACGGCGGAAACTTACGCAACCCCGTCCCCCGTCTCCAGCTTTGACCCAAATTCTGGCCTCATCTATAAATTTCATCCGCCCGATGGGGACGCTGTCACTGGTGTCCCGTAAATGGGAGACAAATTACGGATGTTTGCCCGTGATCCTCGCTTTCCATCTCCCGCAGCGAATCCCGGGAGAAATTTTCGGAACTCACGGCGCCACAATGCTGACCTTCTTCCGTGTCCTTCCCAGCCGCTGGAACATCACAACGCCGTCGATTTTAGCGAAAAGGGTATAATCCTTTCCCATCCCCACATTATCCCCGGGGTGGATACTGGTGCCGCGCTGGCGTACCAGAATGTTGCCCGCTTTTACGATCTGGCCGGCGAATCTTTTGACTCCAAGGCGCTGCCCCGCGCTGTCTCGACCATTTCGGGAGCTTCCTCCCGCCTTTTTATGTGCCATGGCTTACATTTCCTTACGTTTCCTGGTGTTTATCTGCTGATGGTGCCTGCGTTATCGTTACCTCATCCGGTTCTTCCTTCGCCTGCGGCGGAGCCGAACCCATTCGAATCTCGTCGATCCTGCATCGGGTTTGTAATTGTCGGTGCCCCATGGTTCGTCGATAGCCCTTTCGGCGCTTTTTCTTGAATACGATGATTTTTTTACCCTTTTCCTGGGCCACAATGGTACCGTGAATGCTCACATCCGCCACGTTGGGCTGACCAAGGAGAAGCTCATCACCTACCACCGCCAGGACATCGGTGAACACCACAGGATCTCCGACCTCTCCTTTAATCCGCTCCAACGTTATCAAGCTGCCAGCACTGACTTTATGCTGCTTACCCCCGCTCCGAATTACCGCGTACATATATAACTTCTCCCCTTTTAATGTATTATAAGTAAAATAAACAAAAACCCGAATATTGTCAAGAAATATTCGGGTTTTTTGGATGAAACCCGGACAGGGAGATGGCCGCCGGGCGATAACCCATCAGGCCGTGGTCGAGGCCGCTCATATGTAATGCTTCTGGAATGCCGGGATCAAGGGCCTGTTATAACGCTCCAGGCGCCGCGCCCATAGGTGGCGGCCCGTAATTCTTTGGAGCTTGGGTCCACCAGCAGATCCCTGATGTCGGCCAGAGGCAAGCCTTTGCTGTAAGGTTGCCAGTTCCACGTGCCGCCCGTGTCCACTCCTCGAAAGACCCCCGATTCGGTGCCGATATATGCTTTGTCAGCGCTGTGCCCGTCTCCGGCAATGACCACCGGGTGTCGATTGGTGGGGAAGTTGTCGGTAATGTTGTAAGGCGACCAAGTCTCTGGAGGGCCGGGGTTCATCACCAGACGCCATATACGCATATAGGCGCTCCCGCCGTTAAAGGTAACGTACAGCACCTTATAATCAGTGGGCGCAAATGCCAAGCTGGTGACCGGAACTTCGTCGGGATGATCAAACAACAGGTACCAGGGCGAGCCCCCGGTTGAAGTGTACCAAATCTGTCCCTTGATGGTGCCCGCAATCCATGTGAATGTATTGGGCTGGATAACCACTCGGGTTACATTGCCCTTGACGTTACTGCCTTTTGGTCCCCTGGGCGTCCATTTGACTCCGCCGTTGGTGGTGGCGTATACCTCTTTCCCCTGACTTAAAAGGTAATCCGCGCTATTGGGGTGAACAGTGATATATGCGTTACCCCATCCCCACTCATTTCCCTGCGGCAATCCATTGCTTCTGGACTGCCAGGTGTTGAACCAGGAGTTTACACCCTGATCGGATCGCGCGGTGTCTCTCAAGAACTGATGCTGGGCGTACATCACCTGGTTGTTGGTGGGCGCGATCAGCGAGAAAAGCCCGTCCCCTCCTTTGATGATCTTCCAGTCCGGGTTGCCCTGGTAAAGGATGGTACCGTTGTCCTGGGTGCCCCCGATCATAAGGTTGGAGTTGGTTCGAGAAGCGTCGAAATCGTAAAACATAGTGGTGCGCAGATCGTAGTTTTTAGGCGTGCAGTTGTCTATAGCCCCCTGGGTGCAGCGGAAAATGCCACCGTCGTTGAGTATGTAATAGGCCGAAGGGTTGGTGGGATCGTACTCCATGGTTTTCATGTCATCGTGGATTCCGGTGATCAACACCGGCGAATCATTCCAGCCGAGCGCCTTCTTGTAAAGCTTGACTCCCCCGAAATAAACCAGGTTGGTCACATGGGGATGCGTCCGGATAAAAGGATTGTAAAGGCCGCCCAGAAGGGTGGTGAACACCAGACTCCAAGAATCACCCTCGTCGATGGAAGTGTAGATGCCAAGAGTGATTGCAGACAGTATCAAGTCGAATGGAAAGGGGTTGGATATGGCAGCATGCAGGGTTGCAGGATCATCTTGGAATATGTCAAAAACAAGCCTTTGACTTCCGAGTGTGATGTTGGGCAGGCCGTTGGTCAACTTTGTCCAATTGCTGTTTCCGGTGGCGGTTGCCCCGCTGCGAGTCCTGTACAGGCCGTCTTTGAGAACGCTGGCATAGACCAGTGAGTTGTCCGTGGGGCTCACCGCCATATCAACAATGGGTCCTGTTTTGATCTGGACCCATTCAGAGGGGGTGCTGGATGTCGCCGTGGGATTACTACTGGTGTAGCGCAGCACCCCGCGGTTGGTCCCGGCATAGATCATCACCTGGCCTGTAGTTGGATAACGGATCTCCAGCTTGCACGCTCCCTCTGCAACTTGCTTGGTGGCAAAGTGGTGCCAGTTGGCCCCACCGTCTATGGATTTATAGAACCCGATTCCTCCTTTATAGAGCGACGAGCCGGTGGCAAAACAGACAATCTGCGGATTCTGGGGGTCCACAGCCACGGCGGCGGCCCGCAGAGACGGCAGCTTGTCGGTCAGAGGAGTCCAACTGTTACCGGCGTTGGTGGTTTTCCACAGCCCGCCGGTCGGTGCGCTGGCGTACATGATGCTGGGATTGCTGGGATGGAAAGCGATAAAGTCCATCCGACCCACCGATCCGGTGGGCAGACCCCCCAAACCATGGGTCAAGGTGCGCGGGCCGATGGACGCCCACTTATCCTGTTGGCTTATTTCGTACAATACAGTAGCATCGGGCACAAGAACGTGCCAGCTCTTCACGCTCTGTGCAGGGGCATTGGGAAACCCATCAGGCAGCTCCATCCGGACTTCAATCATGTGCTCGCCCGGGGTTATTCTTTCCCACTGAAACTGGAGTTCCTGTCCCTCTCCCGGCGTCAGATACTCGATGGCGCCACTGGATACGCGCTCGCCGTCAACATAAACGTGTAACGGGATGTTGCTGATCTCAGCAAAACTGGGATTTCGAATGTTCAGGGTGATGGTTTGCGATTGACCGGGGATCAATTGGAGCGAGTCGAAGTCGATCCGGTCGAAATCCAGTTCCGGTTCAGGAAATTCCTCACCGGAAACGCGCGCTGTGGAAGTCAGGAAATTATTGTCGAAAGAGCGGTCAGCGCCGTTTTCTCCAAGCTCCAGTTGTGCCATGACCTGATGACGGCCCGGTCCCTCAGCCGTCCAGACGGCGTTGACCTCC
Source organism: Deltaproteobacteria bacterium (assembly GCA_019310535.1). Classification (GTDB taxonomy): domain Bacteria; phylum Desulfobacterota; class JAFDED01; order JAFDED01; family JAFDED01; genus JAFDED01. The sequence goes on along the minus strand of JAFDED010000059.1, from coordinate 16,658 downwards.
GTTTCCGCTGCGGGTTCCAGTGCCTCAACATCCGCCCGGGCGACCTCCACGCCGTCCAAAAAAAAGATCAGCGCGGAAGGGCCCGCATTTCCGCGTCCCAAGTTGGAGACAGAGGCGCGCATGGTGACCGATTCACCGGGATCAGCCCTTTCCGGCTCGACAGTGAGGCTCATTACAGCAGGATCAGGGGTTCTCCACGCGGGAACCTCCTCGAAAGGATTTTCAAAACCCGTTATCCAGAGGTAATGTGTTTCCATACTGCGTGCCGGCGTTACTGCAAGATAAAGGTCGTATGTTCCCGAAGGTAGCGTTGATCTCTGGATATCTCCGAACAGACCCTCATCTATGGGGCCGAAGGTGTTATCCCTCCAGGGCTGAAGCCCTGCAGAGATAGGTTGAAGGGTACCGTCCGGGTTGATGACATACATACTTACAGGGTCAATGGCAGGAGCAAACATTAAAAGATAAATATCGACAGCGTCAGAAAATTGGCCGAGGCTGATCCATAAGGTGATGGTATCCCCGTCTGCGGCGATAGAACCAACGCCAATAGGTCTTGCCTCATCAAAGTTCGTGCTTATTATAGGAGATTCTGTTGAAGGATATGTACAAGTCTGCTGACCGGTTGGTACAGGCATAGTCTGGGAATAACTGACAGCAGGGATTATTAGCGATACAACCAGTGGAAATGCTATCTTTTTCAGCATTTTTCTTTCTCCTCCACATCAAGGCCCCGATTGTCGGGGCCCAGGGTGCAGTTATAGCGACCCTCCATACACTCTCCACTGAGTATCATAATGTATTCGCCATAAAGCAGGGTGCAAATTCCGGAATGCGGGCTCGTCCGATGCAACACTGCAACACAATGTTTCTTTTTTCAAAGCCGCGTAAACCGATAGTTTTATTTATAAAATAAATTCAACTAGATTGTCAATTTCTCGTGAAGGATGGATGTGAAAGATGAACGATTGAGCGTACTGCGGGTTGCGAAGAAACGCTCAACACGTAACACGTGACCTTTTGCCACAACAATGGCGAAATATTGGCAGCACGTGTCGATGCCTGTTTCACTTATAAATTATCAATTGCTTAAGCCATTACAAGCAAACAAGTTTTAGTACATTAACACGGATTTTGGAAGTAAATTCCTGGAAATTTTTTTAATCCTTTAACAAGCAGCCTTCCATGAATGCCACCCGCATTTGTAACACTACAGGATTGCACTAAGTGGTAAAATGGGTAATAACAACTGTAGAATAAAAATAGATATTAGATAAGAGGGACAGCGATGAAGGAATTAAGCAGAAGAGATTTTTTAAAGCATTCCTGTGCTACCGGAGGGGCGTTGTTACTGGGAATGAATGGAGGTTGGAATATGGGACACACTAGTAGCCATGTGGCTTTGGCGAAAACTGATGACCGAAAACAAGGGGTAGAGGCATCATTGAAAACCTTGAAGATCAATCCCGTCAAGGGTAAAGAGGTCCTTGTCAAACCCAATTTTAACACCGCTGATCTCACGCCGGGTTCCACGCACAATGACACGCTGGCGGCGCTTGTGGAAGAGCTCTGGAATATGGGTGCAAAATCAGTCAGTCTTGGGGAACGAAGTTATCCCCCTACCCGTGAGGTTATGGAGGATAAGGGCATATTGCCCATTATGGATAAACTGGACGTTAAGGTGATCGATTTCGATGATCTGGACGACAAGGATTGGGTGCTATGCAAACCCAGAGATACCCATTGGTCTGATGGGTTTCGAATAGCAAGGCCCATCCTGGAGGCGGAATGCCTGATCTCTACATGCTGCCTCAAGACCCACCAGTATGGAGGAATTTTCACCATGTCTCTGAAACTCCATGTGGGCGTTGTTCCCACTACCCGCCATGGCTACGAATATATGCGGGAGCTTCACACCTCGCCCCATCAGCGGAAGCTGATAGCTGAGATCAATGAGCCCTTTAACCCTGATCTCGTGGTCCTTGACGGCGTTGACGCTTTTGTTGACGGCGGTCCCGCCACGGGAAAGCGCGCAAAAGGAGAGGTGTTCCTCGCCTCCACCGACCGCGTCGCCATAGACGCCGTCGGGGTGGCCATTCTTAAATCACTGGGGAGCAACGCAAAAATCATGGAACGAAAGATATTCGAGCAGGAGCAGATCGCACGGGCCGTTGAACTTGGGCTTGGAGTATCATCTCCCGCGGAGATCAATGTGATACCCGCTGATGAACAAAGCCGGGATTACAGGGACCGTGTTGTGGAGATATTACATGAGGTCTGATGTTTCACTGAAAGTTACCGGGCAAAAGCTTCGTCTTATTTCCTCTTATAATGAAAACCAGTTATTATATCTTTGCTTGACATGGGTATGGAATAGAGCTATTGATAATTCTGGTATCAGGAATATCTCTTTGATCCAGACCGCATTCTGCAGGAGAGGGAAATCATGGCCATCGCTGAGAAGATAGAACGGTTCATGGAGCGGGCCTCCTGGATCCGCAAGATGTTTGAGGAAGGGGCACGGCTGAAAGCCCGCTACGGAGCTGAAAATGTTTATGATTTCAGCCTGGGGAACCCGAACCTTGAACCGCCGTCGAAATTTCGAGAGGTTCTGCAGGAACTGGCCCGGGATGAAACCCCGGCTCAGCATGGATACATGCCCAATGCCGGACTTCCGTGGGTGCGCAAGACAGTGGCCCGAACCATATCCGCAGAGCAGGGTGTGGAACTCTCGGATAACCACGTGATCATGACCTGCGGGGCGGGCGGTGCGCTCAACGTTATCCTGAAGACCTTGCTTAACCCGGGAGACCAGGTGATTGTGCCGGCTCCATACTTTGTGGAGTACGACTTTTATGCTGACAACCATGGAGGGAGCATTCTGGCGGTACCGAGCAGGGAGGATTTCACCTTGGACATAGATGCTATAGCCTCAGCCATCAATGACCGGACGCGCGCCGTACTTATCAATTCTCCCAACAACCCCACTGGCGCGGTTTATAGCGCGGCCGAAATCAAGGCTCTGGCAGAAGTATTGCAGGGTGAAAACCGCCGCCGAAAGCAAGCGGTTTACCTTATCTCCGACGAGCCCTACCGTCGCATCGTGTACGACGGCTTGAAGGTACCTCCTGTCTTTTCAGCGTATGAACATACCGTCATCGCCAGTTCTTACTCCAAGGAACTCTCCCTGGCGGGTGAGCGCATAGGATATATTGCCCTCCATCCCGCAGCAGAGGACGCGGGCAAGCTCATGGCTGGCATGGTGATGTGCAACAGGATACTCGGTTTCGTCAATGCTCCGGCCCTGATGCAGCGGACTGTGGCGCGTCTCCAGGGTATGGCGGTGAACGTGGATGCCTATAGGCGTAAACGGGATATGCTGTGCCAGGGGCTGGCTGCGGCGGGATACAGCTTTACGCGGCCGAAGGGCGCTTTCTACCTTTTCCCCCGGACTCCCATCGACGATCTGGTCTTTGTCCGGGAGCTCCAAGATAAAAACATTTTGACAGTCCCTGGCAGCGGCTTCGGCCGATCCGGCCACATACGGATATCATACGCTGTTCCCTCTAAAACGATTGAGCGCGCTCTACCAGGATTCCAGGAGGTGGGAGCCAAATATTTTCGTCGCTGAATTCCCGATAGCAACCCTAAAGGTTCGGATTTGAAAAGCAAAGGGGCTTCCATGCCCTGAAACCCGGTAAAGACGGGTGCTCTGCTCTTCAGACCAACTTCCCGCGCCGGCTTTTTACTCACCCGCATTACTATTTCCTTACGTCTTCAGTGATTTGTTGTACATGCTCCGATCTCATGATTTCTCAAAATGAGCTGATAGTCCTTTTTCATGATGTAGAAGGAGTATACGAGAGAGTCGGTGATGAAACGAGAGGCTATATAAGCTCAGACACAGTTTTTCTGATAAATTCTGATAAAAATGGTTGACAAACTAAATGGGCTCGGTTATAAGATTTTTTGAATTTATGTCCTGCCGTTGTTTGTGTTATTTATAAGGAAGAGATTCACCGGCCGGATTGAACATACGTATGCGAATACAGTATAAAGCTGATGCACCATTTGCGCAGATTTACGAAATCCGACCTGAAGGAAAAGGCATGAGCAAAACAAAAGGGTACTTCCTCGTGATTACACTGAGCGCCTATATTTGCCTTTTGTTTGCACAGGCCTCAGCAGCGCCTGAGACGGAGAATAACTGCATTCAATGCCACGAGTTCATACGGGGCCAGATGGGGAAACCGGTATTCCAATGGTATGGCTCCTCACACCAAATTGAGGGAATTACCTGCGATCAATGCCACGGCGGGAATCCCGATATTGAGATAGAGGATTTTCCAGCCCTTTCCCCCGATGCTCTCCGCAACCTTTCAAAGCGGGCCATGTATGCTGAGCCAAGCTTCGTGGGCGCCCCCAGCGGACAGGCCCAGTTCGAACTATGCGCCACCTGCCATCCCGAAGCCACCGAGACATATACAGCGAGCATTATGGGCCAGGCTTTTCTGCTGAAAAAAGGGGGGCCCTCGTGCACTCAGTGCCACGGTGCCCATAGGAATGTCATTCCGCCGGTGCCCAAATCATGCACGAGCTGCCACCAGGACACCACCGGGTACGAGAGGCTGGAGGCCATGAACATCTCAGAGGAGACGGTGCGAGAACTGTCCCGCATTCGCATCCAGATCGCGGGAGAGAAAGTGGCCGGCAAAGGGCCCCTTTTCCAGCAGCACCTGGAGTCCTTTGAGGCGGGGATTGTGAGCTGGGGAATGGTTCTGGTGCTGTTTCTGGCTGCTGTGGGACTGCATTGGCTGGTAGAAAGGAGACATAAATGATATCGACTGCGGTCATGGGAGTTTTGGCCCTAATGGAACTGGTGCTGGCCGCATTTTTTGTGGTCAGCCTCCTTACGGATAGAGGAGACAACTTTTTTCTTGGAACCATCCTGGGCGTGCAGTTTCTGGTGCTGGGCGCTATCTTGGCTTGCTACATATGGATTCGCTTACCAGCCCGCGAAATTGTAGAGGACAGGGAGGAGGGCCTGCTTTGGTGAGCCAGAAAGCTGATCAAAAAAGGCATTCAACTGCCCAAGCACCATCCGGGGAGAGGCGCGGTTTCCTGCGCTGGTTGCTGTTGGCGGCGTCAGGAGGAGTGATGGCCTCATTGCTGGCCTTAATCAAGCTGATCGTGCCGCAAAAGAGCGGAGGATATATACCCACAGTCAAATCGGGGGATCAATTGATATACGCTGAAGGAGGGAAAAAAGGGAAACCCATTCGAGTGGATGATCTCCAGGTGGGGGACTCAGTTCTGGCCTATCCCGGGGGAAAAGACGGAAACTATGCCAACATTATCAGGGTTGTCAGGGCGGAACCCGATTCTTTTCAGCCTCCCACCCGCAAGGATTGGATAGAGGGCGGAGTTGTTGCTTACAGCGGCATATGTACACACCTGTCATGCACAGTCTCTTGGGAAAAACGCCCCCAGGTGACCGCATCCATAATAATTTGCCATTGCCATACCGGACTGTATGACCCGCTTCGCGGCGCAAAGGTCATCGGAGGGCCCCCTCCCAGACCGCTGCCCCAGATTCCCATAAAAGTGGATAAGGGGGTCCTCACGGTTGCGGGTGGGTTTGCAGGCCCTGTCGGACCAAAGTTGTAACAGTAGAGGAGATCATCAATGGCCAGTCGTAACAAGAATGGTTGGTGGCAAGGGCGATTGAAACTCCGGGAGTTTACCGAAAAATTCCTCCAGAAGGGTTTCCCCGGCCATCCGACCTTTTTGTTCGGAGAGATGGCCCTTTTCAGCTTCGCTTTGCTGGTAGGCTCCGGTCTCATACTGGGAATGGTTTACGAACCATCAGTGCTCCCCGTAGATCTGTTCGGAGAGAAGGTGCCCGCCGCATATGCCAGTGTGGTCCGCAACGACTTGACCCTTTTCGGCCAGATTATGCGGAACATCCATCACTGGTCCGCCCAATTGATGATAGCGGCCTTATTGGTGCATCTGCTCAGGGTCTATTTCACAGGTTCATACCGCAACCCCAGAGAGATAAACTGGTGGGTGGGTCTGGCACTGCTTCTGGTAACGTTTATGGGCGCCTTCACCGGTTATCTTCTCCCTTACTCCGAATACTCTGTTACAGCCACCTCCATCGGGTTCTTTATGGCCAAATCTGTTCCCTGGATCGGCGGGCTGACAGCGAGGCTATTCTTTGGCGGTGAATTTCCCTCGGCTCAGACGATTCCTCGCTTTTTCTTCTATCACGTCATGCTGATTCCACTTGTGATCTCGGCCCTTATCGGCCTGCACATGGTGCTCCTGGTTCAGCAAAAGCACACAGAACCACCTGCCAACCTGAAGCGGCCTCAGGCAGAGGGCGGGAAAAAGCTTATCGGCATCCCCTTATGGCCTCATCAGGCCCTTTATAGCCTGACGTTTTTTTGCATCCTGGCGGGTCTACTGATTCTGGTTTCCACTTACATTCCCATCAATCCAGTGGAGCAATTCGGCCCCCCGCAGCCGGGAACCCCGAAGATGAGGCCCGAGTGGTACTTTTTGATCGTCTACGGCATGCTCAAGCTCATCCCCGGCACCCTGGAGATATCCTTCTTGGGGGGTCACATTACTCAGGAAACCGTGGGCGGAGTGTTTTTCCCCACCTTGCTCATCGTGGTCCTGGCACTGGTTCCCCATCTGGACCGATCCCGGAAGCCCGTCCACTACATGGCCAACCCTCTGAACCGACCCCGCGCTACCGGCCTTGGGCTTATGGGGCTGGTCTTCTTTGGGCTCCTTGGAATAGCGGGTTACATCGACGTTTTTGGCCTGACACCGGAAACCATGGCGTGGATCGTGGCACTGGGCACTTTGGGATCGGGGGTGCTGTTTTTGTTGATCCTGAAGCATATCAAGCGAAAGTATCTATCAGAGTGAGATCTTCTTTATTAACCCGGGCTGGGGCTTCGTTAAAGGAGCTTATTTTTTCCGACGTAAGAAAAAATGTACAGATCATATATAGCACCATTGGTCAGTATATATAAATGTAAAGCCAAAATGGCCGGCTTTTCCCGGTTGATGGTTCTCAACATTGCCATTCGGAAGAGGCAGCGCACGGGTGAGGGCCTTAAGAATGTATCATGACCACAACACGGCTGGTAAAGATTTGCAGCGGCCAATAATGAAATAGGGTTTACTAATGAGGATTGAAAAGAGAGGGCGTGTTCGATATGCCATGGTTATAGACCTTCGCCGCTGCATCGGGTGCCATAGTTGCTCTGTTGCGTGCAAGGCTGAAAATGAAGTGCCGCTGGGCGTTTTCATGAGTTGGGTAAAAATCATCGAAAAAGGACGCTATCCGAATGTCAGCAAATCCTTCCTCCCTTCGCTTTGCAATCACTGCGATAAGCCAATCTGTTTAAGCAATTGTCCGGTGGATGCTACTTGGCAGAGGTCCGACGGAATCGTTATGGTAGACCCTCATCGGTGTATTGGATGTAAATATTGTATTGCATCTTGCCCATATGATGTCCGATACGTAGATCCGTTGAAAAGGATCGTCCAGAAGTGCCATTTTTGCTTTCACCGGGTTGACGTGGGCCTTGTGCCGGCTTGCGTGGAAACCTGCCTGGGCAGGGCCCGAATATTCGGCAATATCCTTGATCCTAATAGTGAAATTTCCACTGTCCTATCAAAAAACCCCGTTCAGAGCATAAAGCCTGAAATGGGAACAATCCCTCATGTTTTTTACATTAACGCGGATCATGATGTAATGGATCCCATGAAGGGATGGGAAAAGTGGATGCGCGAAAGGGTGTGGAAATCTTATCATGGAAGTTAATATTTTTTACAATGTTCCGCATTATCGCCCCTTAGGAATACCCATTGCCTTCTATTTTTATCTCACGGGGTTAAGTGCGGGTTCTTTTGTCATCTCCGTTGTTTCACTGATTTTGGGAAAAGTGGAATATAAAGCCCTTGGTAAGATCAGTGCGGTGCTGGCGCCTCTTCTTCTTACCATGGCTCCAGCAACTCTCATCATAGATTTGGAGCAACCACTTCGATTCTGGTATTTATTTCTTTATCTCAACTTCACTTCTCCCATAACGTATGGTTCTTTCCTACTGACTGCTTATCCCATCCATAGCCTGATTTATGCATTCTTCTTTTTTCGTGATAATGTCAAAATGGCCAAGCTTCTTGGGAGCCTTGGCATCCCTCTGGCCTTGGCTACGCATGGCTATACCGGGTTCATACTAGCGCTGGGCAAAGGTAGGGCGCTTTGGAGCACCGCCTTGATGCCTACATTATTCATTGTTTCAGCCATGGTTTCCGGCATAGCGCTCGTGATATTGATAGCAGTGATTCGCAATAGACTGTTTATGAAAAATAAGCCTGCACAAGAGATAGAGAAGGACAAAAATCTGATTATTGGACTCGGCAAAATTTTGGGCGCCACTATATTGGCCGATCTATTTCTTGTCAGCAACGACGTTCTCGTTCTTTTGACGGCGAAGCAGGAAGAATACCACGTGGCCCAACTGATACTTTTCGGCGATTTCGCACCGCTTTTCGTAGGGGTGGAGATTGTTTTAGGCGCAATCATTCCACTATTTTTAATATTTGTACCTTATACGAGCAAACGCCTGGTTTTTCAGTTTATCGCGTCTTTGCTGGTTATGGTGGGTATTTTCGCCATGCGAGTGATGGTTGTCCTCGCAGGACAAAGCATACCTTTGCATTAACCGAGGTTATTCATGACTTCGCATCTTCCACTGCTTTTTCAAGCCTGAGTTAAGGAGCTTATATGAGATTTACAAGAAGAGATTTCCTCAAATGCGGCGCTTACATTACAGCTTCAGCCGCGACGCTGGCCCAACCGATTGTGCATGTGGCTCGATCCATGGAACTCTTGATGGGGGGTGTGGGGGTCAGCAGGACAACAGAAAAGAAAAGGCTTGCTGTTTACTCTACATGTCTCCAGTGTTACGCCCGTTGCGGAATCATTGGATATGTGGAGTATGGTCGTTTGCGCAAGATAGGAGGAAATCTCGAACATCCCAATAGCAGGGGGAAACTCTGTGCCAAAGGCCAGGCTGGAATCAATTTTCTCTACGATCCGGGGAGGATATTGACACCACTGCGAAGAAAAAGTGATCGAGGATCCGGACAATGGCAAAAACTCTCATGGGAAGCAGCATGGAAAGAAATATCAGAAAAACTTGGGAATCTCCGATCAAAAGGACTTGCCTCAAAGTTTGCTATCTTGAGCGAAAGGGATATTACTACGAGTGATATTTCAAAGCGGTTTCTCAATGCTTATGGGTCTCCCCACCTTTTAGGCGACAGTCACCTGAACGGCCTCAATAAGAGGCTGGCTCTTGACGTCACCCTGGGCTTTGACGTGGAAATCAACGATGTGGCTTATACCCAATACATGCTAAATTTCGGAGCCAATCCGTATGAAGCGAATATATTGCGCACCAGTTTTGTTCAACGCATCATAGAAGGTCGGCAAGAACGGGTATTTGACAAGATGGTTCATATGGGTGCGAAGCTTGTAACTTTCGACGTCCGTCTCTCTCAAACTGCCGGCAGAAGCGATGAATGGCATCCCATCTTCCCTGGCACAGATGCGGTGGTTGCGTTGGCCATGGCAAATGTAATCATGCAGGAGGATCTTTATGACAAGGAATTTCTCAAAAAATGGTCAAACTATCCCATCAAGGATTTGAAAAATCACTTAGCACCGTACAGCCCTGAAATGGCGTACAGGATCAGTGGCGTGAGTGCAGATGTAATCCGACGGCTCGCAAGGGAATTTGGTTCAATCAAACCGGCAATTGCCATCACTTCCGGGGGGCTTTATAAACATGTGAACGGCTTGCAGAACGAACGGGCTGTTCTTTTACTAAATATTATTACAGGAAATATAGACAATAAGGGAGGGTTTTGCTCTCCGCAGCGCTACGAACTGATAGAACCTGAGCCAAAACCTAAAGAACTCATCCCTGATGTCTCAACTTTACAAGAGGGCTCACTATTATCCCAACACAATGGTCATTCCATAATGCAAGCCATCCAGGAAGGCACTTTGGATCTCCAGGCCCTCATCATGTATATGGCCAACCCTGCTTACTCCTTTCCCGACAATGAACAAGTCAAAGCAACATTGAAGGACAGGAAAAAATTGCCTTTTGTCGTGGTAATTGATTCTCATATGAGCGAAACTGCAGCCCTGGCGGATTTAATCCTTCCGGCTGCCACTTATCTTGAAAGATGGGAATTGGAATCTCCCCCTTCCTTCGAAATGATCCCCTTCATCAGCCTCCGCCAACCTGTTGTAAAACCCTTAGGTGAATGCATGGCCTACTCAAGTATATTAACTGAGCTGGCAAAACGCCTGGGCGATGACGTTGGACGCTTTTTTCCCTTCCAGAACACCGAGGATTATGTCGCTTACCGAATCCAGAACATACCCAAACTTGTGGATGCAGGAGGCATCGATCATCTGAGAGAGACAGGCCTCTGGATCGACCCAGCCCATTCTCCACACTACCAAACATACAGGAAAAGGGGTTTTCAAACACCTTCAAAAAAAATAGAAATTTATTCGAACCGATTGAAACAGAAAGGCATCTCAGCGCTGCCGGAATACGTGCCAATATCAGATCACCAATCCTTGAAGCCGGATGAATTGATTTTGACCACTTTCCAATGGAATACTCACACCCATTACAACACTGCCGGTTGCATGTGGCTCACCGAAATTACCCACGAAAATGCTCTGTGGATCAATCCTGAGACAGCAAGGAGCATGCGAATTAAAGACGGTGATCGCGTTAGCTTGCGTTCCAAGGCGGGAATCATCGAGACAAAAGTTCGGGTGACATGGGGCATCCATCCAAAAGTTGTCGCGCTCTCTGACAGCCTTGGACATTCGGAATATGGGGGAGTTGCGCAGGCTAAGAATTTTCAAAGCTACGACCCAAATACTCAATTGATCTGGTGGAAATCCGAAGGAAACGGTGTGCATCCCAATGCAATCATACCGGTTCAGCTCGATCCGGCGGCTGGAGGACAAGGATGGATGGACACGGTGGTTACCATTCAGAAAAAGACTTAATTCCATTGTAAAGCGGGGACGATGAAAGAGCTTTTTTCGAAAAAATATAGTCGATATCTTTTTTTTGGAGGAATTTTCGTAATACTTAGCACGTTAGTCGGTTTTGCCGGGCTGGAGAAATATGTGACGGCAAAACCTGGTTTTTGTCTGACATGCCATATAAACCAAAGTTATTCGAAATTCAGTGAGCCGTCTAAAGTTCATCCGAAGATCGATTGCGCTGAATGTCATGCAAACCATACGGAATTGGTGCCCCGTGATTTTTCAGCAGGTGATGCACGAGTCAACGATAATTGTCAGCGCTGTCACGGCAATATCCTGCGCGAGGATTCTTCCACTTTTAAATCAAATGTTAAAAAAATCATCATACCCCACGAAAGGCATGTCACGGAAATTGAAACACCCTGTACCACCTGTCATGCCAATATTTATCATGACAAGCAATCACCTATTACAAATAGACCTCGGATGGAATTCTGCTACAACTGTCACAGCCCCGATGAGAAATGCGCAACCTGTCATCCCAAAGGAACCGTAGAATTGCCTTTGAGCAAAACTATTCATCGATCTGAATGCGTCAAATGCCACCCCGGGTATCAAGACAAAAAAATCACTATTTTTAATGTTCAATTCTTTCACAAAAGGCATTTCCATCGAGTTGCAAGTTGCGATCTTTGCCATAGTAATGCCGAAAAACATGGGGCAATCAATTTAGATCGTGAAAACTGTTTGAACTGTCATCATAAAACGGTGCGCGAGGTTTTTAACGTTGAATGCAAAGCCTGTCATCAGGATCAACTTGCCTTCATGAATGGTTCCGCCTATCCTTTCATGGTGGGCTCACCGGATCCCATGGCGAGCGAGGTCTCCTGTGAAGACTGCCATAAGGGGATTGCAGAAAAACATAATATCGAAAAAGTAAAACAATCTTGCGTTGATTGTCACGACAAAGAATACGCCGGAAAAGTCGATCAAATTAGAGCCGGCATTTCTGAGGAATTGGCCCAGATTCTTAGCCGCATCGACAAGGCTCGCATCTCGATACAAAGCTTAGACCCAATAAAAAAAGAGAAATTCAATCAATTGCTTGAGGAATCCGCTGAGATTTCCCGCATCGTTCTGACTGATAAAAGCTCCGGCATCCACAACTCCAACTATGCATATAAATTACTGGAGAAGGCCAGCGAGATTCTTGATAGAATGGATAAAAAGGGACTTAATTAGCCATTATCTTCTTGGACCCCGTGAAAGCGGTTAAACCTCATGAGAAAAATTTGATTAAATTCAAATTACCTGTATTTGCTATGCCTTCAAGATTTAAGCCTCATAATAAATGCACTATTAATGGGGTCGTGTCATGGAAAAAAAGGAGAGTATCCATCTTGAGTTGAAGCGATCCCTATTACCCCTCTACACCATCGGAACATTGTTGATTTTTGCCGGTGCCTTCATTTTATATTATACGATTACCCATAAAGGGGAACGGTCGTTATTTAATATTGTTCATTGAACTCTTAGCTCTCTTGCAAATTATAACCGGTTGTTTCCTATTTAAATGCCGCTCATGGGCCTGTATGCTTTCTATGGGTTTAATCGGATTCAATGCCCTTTTTTTCATTGCATTATCTTTTACTGAAAACAGTAACTTGGGGGTTATCATAACTTTGTGCGTTGCGGTTGCTCTGATATATAATTTGTTTCGTCCATATACCAGGGGCATATTCTCTTAAGCATCAATTAAACACTCAACAGGATTGCCCTTTAATAAATTGAGGGTCAAAGCTCTTCAGAACAAGGGGGATTTCCAGTGTGCCCCAAGTCCGAGCGGCCTTTTCTGATGAAAGGGGTTATCCTTAATGGGAAATGGGAGATCCTGGAGCATATCGCCAGGGGGGGGAAGGCAGAGGTTTACCGCGCACGACAGATCAATCTGGGTCGGGAGGTGGCGATCAAGATTATATCCGAAGAGTTCTTTGCATTATTCGATGGGGATGAAGAGGAGATCCAGGTGGAGATAGAAAGATTCAGGCGGGAGGTCATGGCGATGGCTCTGGTGCATCATCCCCACGTTCTTCAGGTACATGACTATGATCAAGCGGTATTACTTAAGGATGGCAGGGAACTGTCCGTCGATTACATCGTGATGGAATATGTCCCGGGACCTTCCCTTCGATCCACCATGCCGTCGGAGGGATCGTGTGAAAACGAGAGGGTTATCCGGAAATGGATTCAGAGGTATTTCCTACCCATTCTGGATGGAGTGGAGACCATCCACGAACGGGGGATTGTGCATCGAGACCTCAAGCCGGAAAACGTGCTTCTGGATGGCTTTACCCCAAAGATTACTGATTTTGGGCTGGCCGGAGGACCCCGATGGCAGCAGCTCACCCTGAATCATCACATGCTGGGGACTATTCAGTACATGGCGCCGGAACAATTCCTGGATATGAGGGAGACAGACGTTAGAGGTGATGTCTATGCCCTGGGGAAGATCCTCTTAGAGGCTATAGCCGGAAAGATGGGCAAGGAAACCAGCTTTCCCTTCAAGACTGCTCACCTGCCTAATCCCGACACCCCCTTTCTTAAACGGCTGGATCGAATTATCCAGCAAGCTACGGACGAGGACAGGGATCAAAGGATCCCTTCTGTAAAGAGATTCAAACATGCCATCATAGATATTTTAGAGAAGACCAAAGAATATAGAGTTGTAGTAGCGCCGGAGAAGCTGCGAGAGCCCTCACCTATTTCCGTAATCGGAATTTTTCTGATCTTGGCTGCGACATTCATCTCATATTACACCATCACTCATAAGTGGGTGCAATCAACTAATGTAATAGTGTTCGTTGAAATCCTGGCTCTCATGCAAATAATAACAGGCTGTTTCCCTGTTTACCTATCGTTTATGGGCCTGGATATCGGCCGTAGGTTTCATTGGACTCAATGCCATTTTTTTTATGAAGCTGTCCCTGAGTTATAACAGCAACCTTGGAGTTGTTATCACTTTGTATCTTGCATTTTCCGCAATATATCATCTGTTAAGTCCGGATGTCCGTCGTATATTGTATTAAGCAGTTGTAAACGCTCAAAAGCGGATACCATTTCGATATATTGCAGCATTTTCCTGGAGCAATTTGGTCGGTTGCGGCGCTGGCCACCTTAAGAATCAGTGATAATTATAAGAAGTATACATCACTCTTAATTTGCATGGGTATCAAAACCCGATGGGAGCGATCCATGTCAAAAAGAAACATTGCCATCACAGTCGCACTTTGCCTTTCAATATTCTTTATGGCGAACAGGGCCTCGGGGAACGAAAATTCTTGCGTGAACTGCCATGAAGATATCCCCAGGAACAAGTTTATAGGAACAAAATTCCTGGACTGGGAAGGCTCAATCCACGCCAAAGAAGGTGTGACCTGCCAGCGGTGCCATGGCGGGAACCCTTCCGCCGACCAAAAAGGGGAGGCTCATGCCGGCATCTACAACTCGGGCAATCCCATGAGCCGCGTCTATTACAAGAGCGTGCCGGGCACATGCGGGGCCTGCCACCGGAGGGATTTCAACGCCTTCAAGCGCAGCACCCATTATGCCTTATTGGAGCGAACAGGAGCCGGCCCCACCTGTGTGACCTGCCATGAATCTCATACCACGAGGATCATCTCCCCAAAGCAGATTCCCATGATTTGCGAGCAATGCCATAACGAGCGGAGGCGCATCAGTCCCCAGGTCCCCGCGCACGCCCAGGCTCTGCTTCTCCTTATCAACCAGACTTCCTTCTTGGTGCGCCATGCCAGGGAACAGATCGAAGAAGGTGACCAAAAGGGATTGCAAGCCGGGAAGAAAGCTTATAGAATGATGGAAACAGTACGGGATGAATGGCACGCCTTTAACTTGAGGCAGGTGCAAATTGCAATCCTCGAGGTGTACGATATGATCGCACGTTTTCTGGATCAAAAGCAATAAGGAGGGAGATCATGAAGTGGAGCGCGGCTATTCTTTATCTGACGATCCTGTTCCTTGCCACCGGTGCTTCGGCCAACGAGGTGTGCATGGAATGCCACAAGAAGGTCACACCCAAAATCTTCTCCGACTGGCAGTTGAGCAAGCACAGCAGGAATGATGTTGACTGCTCGTCATGCCATGGCGATAAACACAAATCAGCCGAAGACGTGGCGAAAGTGCAGATACCGACACCGGAAACCTGTGCAGAGTGTCATGAAGAGCGGGTCGAGCAATACAAAAAAGGTAAGCATGCCTTCGCATGGGCGGCAATGAAAGCCATGCCTACAATCCACTGGCAGCCCATGGCCTTGATAGAAGGAATGAAGGGCTGCGGCGGATGTCACAAGATCGGATTGAAAACCGCGGAAGAGATAAAACAATTAAAAAAAGATGGCGCAGGGTTTGGTACGGCTTCATGCGATGCATGCCATACCAGGCATATCTTCTCCGTCAAAGAAGCCAGGCAACCCCAGGCCTGCCAGACCTGCCACATGGGTTTTGACCATCCTCAGTGGGAAATGTATTCGGCTTCAAAACATGGTGTCCGTTATTTGCTGAAACAAAACGGGGTCCTTCCCCAAACAGTTGCCGCACCTACCTGTCAGACCTGCCACATGCAGGAAGGGAACCATGCCGTCCGGACAGCATGGGGATTTCTCGCCGTGCGGCTCCCCATGCCGGAGGATAAACAATGGGCAGCCGATCGTGCCACCATCCTGCAAGGGCTCGGTGTCCTTGACCCTAACGGCAAACCCACAGCACGCTTGGATGTGGTTAAGGCGGCGGATGTTGTTCGGTTGACCCAGGAAGACTGGCAAAAAGAACGCGATAAGATGGTCAGGACATGCAATCAATGTCATTCGGCCAACTTTGCCAAGGCTGAGTTGAAAAAAGGCGATGAAATGATAAAAGAAACGGATCGCCTTATGGCTGAAGCCATTCGCATCATCGCCGCCCTGTATAAGGACGGGATACTTGAAAAACCGAAGAACTATGCGTATCCATTTCCAGACCTGCTGACATTCCACGATGCGCCGAGGCCCATAGAACAGAAACTGTTCGTCATGTATCTCAAACATAGGATGAGGGCGTTCCAGGGAACATTCCACGCCAATCCCGATTATGCGTTATGGTACGGCTGGAGCGCAATGCGGGTGGATTTGAGCGAGATAAAAACACGTGCTGAAGAACTGCGGAAAAACCACAAAAAGCAAGAAAAGTAGCGATAAGACGGGCTTTGCGAATTTACTCGCTGAAATGAAGCAGCGCAATTCGCAAAGCCCGATTACTAAACTGGCTCTTCATATTCCCTGTCATTCCACTATAGGATTATCCTATCCGCTATAAGTCCGACTTTTTCACTATATTATGCGCCCTAAAAACTGGATAGAGAATTAAGGTGGAAAACCCTTATTACCACCGGCCATAAAATAGTCCAAAACCAACGGTTTGGAAGGAAGCCAGGTGGTCTTGCGGACAAACTTCAGTATCGATCCCTCGGCAACAAAATCGATGTGGAGGCATT
>JAFDED010000136.1 GCA_019310535.1 Deltaproteobacteria bacterium | reverse complement strand
CCGCGCCCATTGGGCCGCCGTTGTGAGTCGCCCGCGTTTGCCCAGGATCTGACGAAAGACAAACTGCTTCTTCCAGTCCAATCCGTATTCTTCCACCATCTTCTGTCGCAGGGCCAGGATAATGCGGTGGGTGGGGACGCCCCCGGGGCACTGGGCCGCGCAAGAAAGGCATAACAGGCAGTGAGACGCAACCTCCTCCAGACTCCTGGACGGCTTAAGCCGGTCGGCCAGCAGGGCCTTGGACAGTTGCATCTTGGCCCGGGGAGTATATGTCTCTATCTTCAGGGAGCGATACACCGGGCAGAACGACAGGCAGAGGCCGCAACGGATGCAGTGATACACAATTTCTTTTTCACTGTCGCCGAAAGCATCCATGCTTTCCCGGACTACCTCAACTGGCGTGGTGTCTTCCATGAAAATTTCTCTCTTGATCGACTGATACCCAAATTATGGGCAAACGGACAAAAATCGGTTGTGAAATTATTTAACGGGATGTGAGGCGGGGTTTAACCCCGCCCTTAGATTGCGAGGGAAAAGAAATACATAGCCATGGAAAAATTCAGTGCTTTGGCTTACATTAGTTAACCGAGTGTAATTGTCGGCGTTCATGCTTCCTCATCCAGAAAGCTGCCCGGGTTCAGGATGCCCTTGGGGTCAAGGACCTGTTTTATCCCCCGCATGATCTCCAGCGCCCGGGAACCTACCTGCATTTGGAGGAAGCGCCGCTTAGCACTTCCTATGCCGTGCTCCCCCGAGAGAACTCCTCCCACCGACATGGTGTATGCCACTATCTCTTCGAATGCCCTCTCCATCCGCTCCATCTCCTTCCGGTCCCGCTCATCCACCAGTATGGTGGGATGAAGGTTGCCGTCGCCGGCGTGAGCCATGATTCCGATCTGGAGATGATACTTCCCGGCGATCTCCTGGATTTTCTGGACAGCATCGGGAAGCAGGCTCACGGGAACCGTGGCGTCTTCGATGATGCACGTGGGCCGGATGCGGGCCAACGCGCCGAAGGCCGACCTGCGTCCCGCCCAAATCTGCTCTCTTTCAGCGGCGGAGCCGGCCACCTGGACCTGATGTGCGCCGTGGTCCCTGCAAAAAGCTTCCAACATCGGCGCCTGCAAATCCACGGCAGCCTGTTCACCGTCCACTTCTATCAAAAGAACTGCCTCCGCCTCGGTGGGGATCCCCAAATGAAACCAGTCCTCCAGGGCGCGGATCAGCGTCCTGTCCATCAGCTCCAGGGTGCACGGGACGATACCGGCGCTGATGATGGCCGCAACCGTCCGGGAGGCATCGTCCAGCACCGGGTAAAAAGCCTGGAGTGTATGGCGGGCCTCCGGCTTTGGCAGGAGCCGGACGGTGATGCGTGTGGCCACGGCCAGGGTCCCCTCCGAGCCGCAAATAAGGTGGGTCAGATCGTATCCCGCGACGTTCTTGGCCATTCTGCTGCCCGTCTCCATAACCTCCCCTGTGGGAAGCACCACCTCCATGCCCAGGAGGTAATCGTGAGTCACCCCGTACTTGACGCCGCGCATTCCCCCGGCGTTCATCATTACCGCGCCGCCCATGGTAGCGACGGACTGGCTGCCGGGATCAGGCGGATAGAAAAGCCTTACCTCTTCCACCGCTTTCTGTAAATCGGCCACCACAACGCCGGGTTCAATGTCAGCAACCCGATTGTCCTTGTCGATTTTCAGAATTCGGTCCATGTGGGTGAGACACAACACGATCCCACCGGCCCGCGCCACGGCCGCGCCTGACAGGTTTGAGCCCGCGCCGCGGGGATACACGGGGATCCGGTGGATGTCGGCCAGCTTCATGACGCGTGCCACCTGGTCAGTGGAATCGGGGAGCGCCACGGCATCGGGCCGCCCTTCCAGGATGTAAGCATCGTATCCGTAGGCCGTCAGGTCCTCGGGGGATGTCCTGAGGCCCCCGGGGCTCAGGATGTCTCGGAGTTCTTTCATTATGGGGTTTGTCAATTTATTAAGTGCCATTATTATCTATGCGGGTATATGATATCCTCAGATTGCATTATTTTGTTGATTATTTACATTATCTTATATCACATAACAAGTTGTTTTGCAGGAAAAAGTTTGTTGCGGTTGCAACTTCTCATTTTGGTGATTCAACACATTGCACAAATGGTGGCGGCCATGTATAATCGGGAGCGTCAGGAGGTATGGAGGGTTAATGCCAGATGGAAAACACCCGGTTCAATTAATGAAAATTGCCATGGTAACCCTGCCTTTTTTCTTGACAGACCTTTCGATCTTGAAATAGAGGGAGTGGCAATGCCTTGACATTCCATGAATAAAAGTGAGAAAGTAGTTTTGCTCTGACACATGAATTTAGTGGAACAAGAGAAATCCATTTTTCAAAGGAGACGAAAATGGCCCGTTTGTATGAGCATCAAGGCAAGCAGCTTTTGAAAGAGGCGGGGATTTCCATCCCGGACGGGGGAGTTGCTTTTACAAAAGAGGAGGCCGGGGCTATTGCCGGAAAAATTGGGAAATCTGTGGCTCTGAAGGTTCAAATCTGGGCCGGTGGCAGGGGGAAAGCCGGGGCCATCAGATTTGCGGATAGCCCGGAAGAGGCTGAGAGAATTGCGGAAGAACTCTTTGGAACCCAGGTCAAGGATTTTGTAGTCAAAAAGATCCTGGTTGAAGAAAAGTTAGATATTGAGAAGGAGTTCTATGCGGGCGTCATAGTCGATCCATCCATGGACGTTCAGGCCCCACGTATACTGTTCAGCTGTGAAGGGGGGGTGGAGATCGAGGATGTACCTGAGGATAAGATAGCCCAGGCGGTTATAGATATCTTCCTGGGGCTTAAGCCGTATCAGGCGATGAACCTGGCCAGGAAGGCCGGGGTTCCTCCAAAACTTCTCGGTTCGGTAAGTCAGGTTATCAGTGATCTTTATGAGGTATTCCGGCGGTATGACTGTCGTACAATTTAGATCAACCCTCTGGTGGTGACCCGTGATGGAAAAGCGGTGGCTGCTGATTGTCGCGCGGCCATTGACGACTCCTCAGTGTATCGACACCCTGAATTGGGGATAAAAGTGGCGAGGGAGTCCAATCGGGAGCCCACCGAGTTTGACGAAATCGCCTGGCAAATTGAGGAGGGTGACTTGCGCGGGACCGGCTATGTGGCCCAGATGGCCGCAGAGATAAAAGGTCCGGGGTATATCGGGTATCACGGCATCGGCGGCGGCGGTGCGATTCTCGGGGTTGACGCCTTGAACCGGGCGGGGTTGAAAATCGCCAACTATGCTGATACGAGCGGGAACCCAACAGCGGCGAAAGTCTACAGGGTGGCCAAGCTGATCCTCTCCCAGCCGAACATTGAAGGGTTTTGTCTGGGTGGATTCCTCATGGCCAATCAGGAGCAGTGGCATCACGCGCATGGGCTGGTAAAAGCGCTGAGGGAGGAATTGCAGCATCGCCCGGGGTTCCCCGTCGTGCTCCTCCTGTGCGGGAACAAGGAGCAGGAGTCCCTGGAGATCCTCCGTGAAGGGCTCAAGGACATGACAGCACGCATTGAAATATACGGGAGAGAACATTTTTATGATACGGATTTCATAGCACAGCGGATGCGTGCTCTAGTGGAGGAGTACCGCAAAGAACGCGACGCGTAGGGGGTGATTTCCATGGAATTTGAGGAGAGAACAATCAAAGTAATCATTGATGAAGAGAAATGCCGGGGATGCAAGACGCACGTCTGTGTGGAGGCATGCAAAGTATACGACAGGGGAATTCTGGAACTCATCGATGGAAAGCCGGGGGTATCCCTCAGTCCCGATGATCTGAAAAGGAGGGGGACTGAGTGTCTGGCCTGTGAATACGAGTGTTGGTTCAGGGGTAATGGGGCCATCCGAATTGAGATCCCAATGCCCGGGTTGGAAGAGTATAGCAGAAAAAACGCCACAGCCCATTAAAAGAGGACTTCACCATGGGAATACTTGTAGATGAAAAGACACGCGTTATCGTCCAGGGAATTACCGGGAGAGAAGGATCAGCTCGCGCCGCATATATGAAGGGGTATGGCACCAATGTCGTGGCTGGGTGCACTCCCGGCAGGGGCGGGGCGGAAGTAGGTGGGATTCCTGTGTATAACACAGTCGAGGAGGCTGTGGAGACGCATGGGCCCATGGATGCCAGTGTGATATTCGTGCCGGGTCCGGCCTTGAAGGATGCCGTTCTGGAAGCCATCGATGCAGGTATTACATTAATCGTTTCTCCGGTGGAAAGGGTACCTTTGCACGATATTTTAGAGATGGTGACCGTGGCCAAAAGAGCGGGCGTCAAACTGCTTGGGCCCGGTGCCATAGGGATTGTTACTGTGGGAAAAGCCGTTTTGGGCTGGCTGGGTGCCACTCCCCAGTGGGCCAGGACCCTCTTTGTTCCGGGGCCGGTGGGCGTGATCTCCCGCAGCGGGGGGCAGTCCGGGACCGTTCCCTGGGCTATCCGTGAGGCTGGCATGGGGATGAGCACGGTAGTTCATGTTGGAACCGAGGCTGTAACCGGTTTATCAATGGGAGAGATATTGCCCCTTTTCGAGCACGATGAGGAGACCAGGGCTGTGGGGGTTTTCGGGGAGATCGGTGGACCTCACGAAGAAGAAGCCGCTCAGTGCATTCGGGAAAAAAAGTTCACCAAGCCCCTAGTCATCTTCGTGGCGGGGGCCTGGGCACCCGCGGGGATGCGCTTCTCCCACGCCAGCAGCATTATAGAGCGGGGTAAGGGTTCGGCAAAAGCCAAGATCGAAGCGTTGAGAGAAGCAGGTGCACATGTTGTTGACCGCCCCGAGCAGATTGCCCCCACGTTGAAACGGCTTATATGATGGACACAGAAATTTTGACGCTGTCTGGAATGATAGCGGCACACCTTGTCAGTAATATCTTCCATACATGAGCTTGGGCAGAAAAGTGCTGATTACAGGCACATATGTTATTACTATCAGTACGAAGACAATGACCAGAATCCAAGGCAGCGACGCCCGCAGTACATCGTAGAGGGGCATATTCATTATGGCACTGGCCACATATAAATTCATGCCTATGGGCGGAGTTACCAGTCCCATTTCCATGTTGACCACCACAATGATGCCAAAGTGAATGGGGTCAATCCCCAGCGCTTCAACAGCAGGGAATAAAACCGGGATGAATATCATGATTATGGGTGTTGGGTCCATGAAATCGCCGGCAAAGAAAAGGATAATGTTCACCATCAGCAAAAAGAGCCACGGAGAAAAATTATGTTCAATGACCCATTGTGCCACATGATGGGGAACCTGTGCGTTGGTCAGAATGAAGCCGAACAGCATCGCTGTGGTGATAATAAACATGAGCATCGCGATGATGTTGGCGGATTGCAATATAACTCCTGGCAGGTCCCGGAGCTTTATCTCTTTGTAGATGAAGACGCTGACGATGACCGCGTATATCACGCATACAGCGGCCGCCTCGGTGGGGGTAAATATGCCTCCGCCTTTTATGTGCCAGGAACCGATGGTCATCGCCGGAACACCATAAATTCCCACAACCACAATTACAGGCAAAAGCAAACTCCAGATGGCGTTTTTGAAAGCCCTTGTTTTTTCTAACCAGGTAAATCTTCTTTCGCTTTTGAAGCCTCTTTTTTTTGCTACCACAAATGAAACGACCATAAGGGAGAACCCCAAAAAAATGCCGGGGATTATCCCTGCTATGAATAGCTTCCCCACGGATGTTTCCGTAACAAACCCGTATATTATCATGGCGATGCTGGGAGGTATCAAAATACCCAGAGCACCCGCCGTTGTTATGGAACCCACTGCAAAGTTGCGGCCATACCCCTTCTCCAGCATGCCGGGTATCATGATGGAGCCAATAGCGGCCACCGTGGCCGTACTGGAACCGGAAATGGATGCGAAAAACATGCATGCTAAAATCCCCGTCAGAGCAAGTCCGCCGGGAAATTGTCCCACCAGGGTATTGGCAAAATCGATGAGTCGCCGGGCAATGCCCCCTCTTTCCATAATTTTTCCCGCTATGATAAAAAAAGGAACCGCCATGAGGGGGTAATGAGTCAGGTTTGCATAAAGGCGCTGGGCCACGATGAAAAGGGGGAAATCGCTGAAAAATATGAATGTGATGATCACGGACATTCCCAGGCTCACCGCGATGGGTACGCCTAGTAGGAACATTAGTATTAATATAGTGAACAGTGTAAAAAGCATAAGAAGGCTATCCTCCAAAAATTATTCCTGAAAAGCCCCTTATTTATTTAAATTTTTACATCTTTTCTTCTCTCTCTCTCTTAAGGCATACAGAATCTCC
This sequence comes from Deltaproteobacteria bacterium, assembly GCA_019310535.1. GTDB lineage: Bacteria > Desulfobacterota > JAFDED01 > JAFDED01 > JAFDED01 > JAFDED01. Next base: position 1,806 of record JAFDED010000136.1, on the reverse strand, counting down.
TGGATATATCTGATGCTGAAGAGTAATCCACCTATCGGCAAAGCCAGGAAATAGATATATTCAGGAATGTCCGTGGTGATTGATATTTCTCCGCTTTCTTTTAAAAAGGCGGCATATTTTGTGGAATACAGGAACAAGAAAAGAGCGAAAGCAAATCCTATTAAAGTGCTTAATAAAACAACGGCGAATTTCTTTTTCCCTGAAAAGAGATCCACCACTACCTCCACTTTTATATGGGCACCTTTGCGTAATGATATGGAAAGCCCTATGAATACAGCCCATATAATGCAGACCACCACCACCTCCGAGGACCAAGTTATGCTGGTAAAAAAAGCATAACGAAGCACAACCTCCACAAAAGCCAGGATAGATGCTACCGAAAGAAAAACCACAACCAAGGCATCTTCAAAATACGTCAGATACTTATTCGCTTTTTCCAGCATCGTTTTCAAAATTTATCCATCTTAAACAAAAAAAACGAGGGGCGGTGAATAGAGATATTCCCACCCCCATGAGATTTTCATCATTTATATTTGGCCTGCAATCTGTAAACAGCATCCAGAAGATCTTTTCCAACCACATCGGCGAATTTCATCGTCACAGGTTTGAAACTTTCGCCCCATTTCGCATACCGTTCTTCTGTGGGATGATAAATTTCCACCAGGCCGGAAGCTTTTATCTTCTCTAGCGCTTTCAAATCCCATTTCTTCGAGAAATCCCATTGCCAGCGCGTTACTTCGTCCATGGCCTTTTCTAATTGCGCCCTAACTTCCTCTGACAATCCTTCCCAAAACTTGGCGTTGGTGGCTAAAAAATAGCCTGTAAAAGTGTGTCGTGTTTCTGTCATGTGTTTTACGAGTTCATAAAGTTTTTGCGACTCCCACGCATTGAACGTGGGCTCAATGGCATCTATTGTCTTTTGCTCCAGCGCAGTGTGAACTTCTCCCCATGGCATAGGCGTGGGATTAGCACCCACATATCTGAACATTTTAATGAAGGGCTTGCTCTTCTGGACTCTGATCTTTATCCCTTTGTAATCCTTCAAGCTCTTTATGGGCCGCACATTATTACCCACCTGCCTGAAGGCATTGGCCCAAACGGCTAGGCCAAGCATCCCTTTCTTTTTCAGCATAACAAAGAGCTTTTGGCCGATCTCAGGCGATGTCATGGCTTCCTGGGTCATATCTGTGGTCAAGAAAAGATAGGGGAGATCGAAAATCTGAAACTCGGGAAACAAACCCGTGTACTTTGCAGTACTGGGGCAAATCATTTGTATGGCACCCGAACGCAGTGCCTGAATGGCCTTGGTGTCGTCGGGATAAAGCTGGCCCGTGGGAAACAATTGCACATCGACCGCTCTATCGGTATATTTCTCCGCAAGATCCTTGAACTTTTGCGCGGACATGCCCTTCACAGAAGTAGGGGCTGTAACATAGGAGAATTTTATTACGATTTTCTTGGCCAGAGCCCCATGAATGGACATGCCGATAAAAGCCAACACAACCATTATTATGAATAGCGTTTTTTTCATTTCTTCCTCCTTTCTCATCGTCTTACGTTCCATTTGTTTTGCGAAAGAACTCTCCAAATAAGGATATTGTTTGATTAATTGTGCTTTTTTAGCAGAAACAACTTTTTTTGTCAATTTATTTTATTTCATTATAGGACTAAACTAAAGTTTCGCAGTTAAATTTGTGTTCAAAAATGCTTTCAATGTGGCGAAATTACTATTTTTGGTTCATCCGGAATTTGCGTACTTTAGCTCTTGAACGTTTGTGGACAATCAGGTTTTCCTCTTTGAGGATA
>JAFDED010000135.1 GCA_019310535.1 Deltaproteobacteria bacterium | reverse complement strand
TAGCCCTCCTTGGATTCTGGGGATTTCACCCAGGTGGTGAGGATTATACCTCATCGAAATCCTTAATCCAAGAGGGCTTTCTCGTTTTTCAAAGGTCCAATGTCTATTTTAGAGGGCAGGCCGGAGGTTGCATCCCTTCGATTTTTTTGCTATTGTTATGTAATATTTTTCGCAAGTCGGCCGGGAACTATACCGCCCTCTGATACCTGGCGGCAGGAGGATACCTATATTTGCCGGCCTTGCGCACCGTGCTGTGTCCGGACCTCAACCCCTTGAGCGACATGCGGAAGCTCATGGTGCCGTTTATTAACAAGGAGGATGAACACGTGCAAGAACCGAGAGATATGACTCTTGCCGAGGCCATCAAGCTGATGCGCAAGGGCGGAGTTTCGGCCCAAAAGCTGGTGGAGTCATGCCTGGAAAGGATACATCAGCGGGAGGGTACGATCCACGCGTGGGTCGAACTCTATGAAAAGGAGGCGCTCGATGAGGCGCGCCGTTGCGACGACGAGTCCCGAAAGGGGCAATGGCGGGGGGGCTTGCACGGTATGCCATTGGGCGTCAAGGACATCTTCCACGTCAAGGGAATGTGGACGCGCGCCGGCTCATCGATTTATCCTGCGCATGTGGCCGAATCCGACGCCCCAATCGTCCAGAGACTGAGAGACGCAGGCGCCATTATCCTGGGAAAGACGGAAACGACCCCTTTTGCCACCAGCGATCCCACCATTACCCGCAACCCGTGGAATCCGGAACACACGCCGGGGGGATCAAGCAGCGGGTCCGGAGCGGCGGTGGCTGACCGAATGTGCCTGGCGGCCCTTGGCTCCCAGACTACCGGATCGGTGTTGAGGCCGGCCGCTTTTAACGGCATAGTCGGTTTCAAGGGTACATACGGCCGTATCAGCTCAGAAGGGGTGATCCCGGTATCCTGGAGCCTGGATCATATGGGGGTCTTGGCCAGGTGCGTGGAGGACGTCGGCATCCTGTGGAACCACATACGAGACGGCTATATGCCTCCTTTTGGCCGCATGCCTGTGGTAAGCGACAGCAGTGAAAAAAAAGATCTGCACATCCCTCCCCGGTTGGGCCACATTCGTGATTTTTTCGAAAAGGATGCCTCGCCCGAAGTGGTGGATCATCTGGCCCTCGTTCGTAAGAAATTTGAGCGGGCCGGAGCGATTGTGTCGGAACTAACCCTACCGGCGTCATTCAGCAATATGGAGATGCTTCATCGCACAATCCGGGAAACTGATCTTGCCTGCTACCATCGCTCTCTTTTCGAGTCTCACCGGGATAAATATCCTCCTCGACTCAAGGCTTCCATCGAGAGGGGACTGACGATTCTCGGTCATCACTATGTGGAAGCTTTGTGCCAAAGGATGACTATTCAAGAAAAGATGAGAGAGCGACTGTCAACGGTTGACGCGGCGTTTATGCCTACCGCCCAGTCAACGGCACCCGGAGGACTGTCATCCACAGGGTCGCCTGCCTTTAACTTGCCATGGAGCTTTTGCGGCTTTCCCGCCATTTCCATCCCCTCAGGTCTGGACGATCACGGGCTTCCTTTCGGGTTACAGCTATCGACCTCTCCCATGGCAGAAGAGCGCCTGTTGGAGGTGGCCAAATGGTGCGAGAGCGTTTTGGAGTTCAACTTCAGCCCGGCATCGAAGAGCACCGCCTGATTGGCGCCCCCCATCCACTTTTCACCCCGGAGGGATGGATTTAAGGGGAAATCAAGGAGAATGGTCAATAGATTCAATTCCTTTGATAAATAACGGTTGTAATTGGAATAAAAAATTGATACTTTATGATTATGATAAAGAAAAGAATAAGCAATGGAGTCCTGTTTGCCGTAAAATATACGAAGCACCAATGATGCGTACATTGTGTGAGAAGGTCTATATCCGCCCATTCTATAGACAAATTCGAGAAGCGGTGGATTGAAAATCCGATGATTACATGGATTCATGCTGTTTTTCTCGGGGCGGTGCAGGGTCTGACCGAATTTCTACCCGTAAGCTCATCAGGACACCTGGTTCTTTTTCAGCACTTCATGGGGCTGAAAGAGCCGGAAGTGCTGCTGGATGCTTTTCTACACGCGGGGACTCTCGTCGCCGTGCTCATCGTTTTCCGCGGCGAGATCAGGGAAATGCTCGCCGGGGCTGGATGGGTTTATCGATCGGTTTCCGGCAAATGGATTCATTGGTCAGAGCTTTTCGAGGTACCCGCTGTACGAATGATGTGGCTTATAGCGGTTGGAACCGTCCCCACCGTCATCGTGGGGTTGGTTTTCCGCGAGCGGCTTGAGTTGATGTTCGGGGAACCCTGCACCGTGGGTTGGATGCTTTTGCTCACGGGATCCATAGTGGGCGCCACGCGCTTTCTTCAAAAAGGAACCCGGGGGCTGGAGCGAAGCGGGGTGATCGACGCCCTGGTGGTTGGATTGGCCCAGGGATTGGCTATTATTCCCGGAATCTCGCGATCAGGCGCCACCATTGCCGTGGGAATCTTTCTTGGTATGGAGCGTGAATGGGTGGGCCGATACTCTTTTCTTCTCTCAATTCCCTCAATTCTGGGCGCCCTGTTCCTCAGTTGGGCATCCAGAGAGGAAGGCGGGGTGGGAGCGTTTCAACTCCTGGCGGGAGCGACTGTAGCCGGCCTGGTGGGTTATGGAGCGTTAAAGGTGCTCATGATGCTCATTACCAGAGGGAAATTTTACGGCTTTGCACCATATTGCGGGGCAGTCGGAATCGTGACATTATGGGGATGCATGTGATTTCCATGCCCCATGAAGGCCAGCCACGAGGTTTTCTGGGCATGGGCTGAGATGTTGAGGGAATCATGAAAGGTTTATATGCAGTTATCATGGCAGGAGGAAAGGGGACTCGATTTTGGCCGTATAGCCGAGAATCGCTGCCAAAACAGCTCCTATCCATTACCGGTCATCGGACTATGATTCAAACCACGTTGGATCGGTTAACCCCTTTCATACCACCGGAAAATGTGCTGATATTGACAGGAGAGTCATACTTTGAGACCGTCAGCAAGCAGTTGTCGAATCTTCCTCCAAAGAACATCATCGTGGAGCCGGAAGGAAAAAACACCGCCCCTTGTATAGCCCTGGCCACCGCGATAGTACAGGAAAAAGAACCTGATGCGGTCATGGTCGTCCTTCCCTCAGATCACGTAATCACCGATACCTACAGGTTCCACCAGGCTCTGGATTTAGCGGTCAAGGCCGCTCGATTCGGCCCGTACCTGGTTACCATCGGTATACGGCCGACCTGTCCGGAGACGGGCTATGGGTACATTGAAATGGGTGAACCGGTGCCCATTGCCAAGGGAGAGCAGGTGTATGCAGTACGGCGCTTCCGTGAAAAACCTTCACGGGAGGTAGTGGAGGAATTTCTCGCCATGGGAAATTTCTTGTGGAACAGCGGGATGTTCGTATGGACGGCGCACACGATCCTTTCAGCCTTCATGTGGCATATGCCGCAATTGTACCAGGGTATCAAGAAAATCTGCGAGAGTCTGGGAAAGCCCCAAGCAAAAAAGGTTATAAGGCAAATGTTCTCCGAGGTCGATCCCATTTCCATTGATTACGGGATTATGGAAAAATATGAAAAGGTCCTGGTGGTTGAAGGTGATTTCGGCTGGAGTGATGTGGGAAGCTGGGCATCCCTTTCCGATATAATGACCCGGGATTCGAATGGCCATGTGAGCATCTCAGAATTGGCATCCGTGGATTCAAAAGATTCTATTATCTATAGTCCAGGGAAACTGGTCGCTCTGATCGGGGTGGAAAATATGGTAATTGTGGATACGGATGACGCAATTCTGATCTGTCGAAAGGACCAGACCCAGGATGTTCGCAAAGTCATCGACATTCTTAAATCCCGTGGCATGACTCAATACTTGTGAATCCGAATTTTTTGAGACCGTTCTTCCATCTGAGGCTTCCTATTAGATCAATTTTCATAAACAGTACACATAGGCTGATTGTAAGAAAGCACGAAATTCGCATATCAAAACGGTTTGAGAATTTCGTATTTCGATATGCGGATTTTCTTTCCGGAGGGCATGCTGTATGAATGTAAATCCACAGATATTCAGGGAATATGACATACGGGGCATCGCGGGAGAAGACTTGACTCCCGGGGTGGTGGAACTGCTGGGCAAAGCCTATGGGACTTACTTGAAAAACCATGGGGGCAACGACGCAGTGGTTGGTAGAGACTGCCGGCTCAGTTCCGAAGCCTTCCGAGATGCTCTGATCAAGGGGATTCTTTCTACCGGGTGCAACGTGGTGGACGTGGGTGTATGCCCGACTCCGCTTCTGTACTATGCAATCATAGAACTTAAGCAAGACGGCGGAATGATGGTTACTGGAAGTCATAACCCGCCCGATTACAACGGTTTCAAATTGTGCGTGGGAAGCGTGACCTTGCACGGAGAGCAGATACAGGAGATACGGCGCATTTGTGAAGACGCCCGGTTCGAAGAGGGCAGCGGTCTGATGACACACAGGGAGATCATTCCCGTGTATCAGGACTGGGTTCTCCAAAATATCCGAATAGAACGCCCGGTTCGCGTGGTGATCGACGCGGGAAATGGGACGGGAGGCGTGGTGGCCGCTCCGCTTTTACGGCGCATGGGATGTGAGGTCACCGAGTTGTTTTGCGAGATGGACGGCCGTTTTCCCAACCACTTTGCAGACCCCACAGTGGAGGCCAACCTTCAGGAACTCATTGCCCGCGTCACGCAAGAGCAAGCCGATGTGGGAATCGGATATGACGGAGACGCGGACCGCATCGGCGTGGTGGACGAGAAGGGCGATATCCTCTGGGGCGACATGCTGTTGATCCTTTACAGCCGCGAGATCTTATCGAGAAAACCCGGCGCCACCGTTATTTCCGAGGTCAAGTGTTCGCAGAAGCTCTTTGATGATATCGAAAAACACGGGGGACGCCCCATTATGTGGAAGACCGGGCATTCTCTCATCAAGCAGAAAATGAAAGATGAAAAGGCCGAGCTTGCCGGCGAGATGAGTGGGCATATGTTTTTCGCCGATCGGTTCTTTGGCCATGACGATGCTATTTATGCCACGTGCCGCCTTTTGGAGATCCTCTCCAGGACGGATCGCACTCTTTCACAGCTTCTGGAAGATGTCCCCGAGAGCTATGCCACCCCGGAGATTCGCGTGGAGTTCCCGGAAGAAAAAAAGTTTGAGATCGTTCGAAAAGCCCAGGAATTTTTTAAAAAGCGTTACAGAACGGTTGACATCGATGGAGCCCGAATCATTCTTGATGACGGCTGGGGATTGATCCGCGCCTCCAACACGCAGCCCGTGCTGGTGCTCAGGTTCGAGGCACAAACTCCGGAACGACTGAATGAAATTCGCACGATGGTTGAAGGGGTTCTGAAAGAGCTTGCGAAGCAAATATAACCATGGCCTGATATGCAAATTGTCACGGCGGGTTATATGTAAGGTATGCTGACACCCGCCGTGTTAGGGCATTATACCGATCCAGATAATCATTGTCAAAGGTGGACTCCCTCCCGGGTTGAGCGCTCCGCCCGGCTGCAGCGGCGCACCTCCGACGAGCTCTAAGGCCGCATCCAGCGTATTGGACAGGGACCAGGAGAGCACATACCGGCTGAGCCAATCCATAATGGCCGCCAGATAGAGGAAGCCCTTCCTCATCCGAATATAGGTGATGTCCGTCATCCACACCTGGTTCGCCCTCTCGATCACCAGCCCTGTGAGCAGGTACGGATAGATGCCATGCCCTGGCGTGCTCAGGTTCATCCGTGGCTTTGGATAGATGGCCTCAAGCCCATCAGTAGCCATCAGCCGTGCTGCCCGCTTGTGATTGACCATATGTCCCTCTCCTCTCAGCCATGCCGTCATGCGCCTTATGCCGTAAACCCGGATTTTGCATTTGGGAGTGAAAATACTGTTAACAAAGGGGATAAATATAAAAATGCTCCTTGTTTTGAACCAATAAAAATAGGGTTACGACTGAATTATCGTAACCCCTGAATATCATTGGCGCGCCTGGCAGGACTCGAACGGGCGGCCTACGGATTAGAAGTACTTCTAATAATTTTGACAACTTTCATAAATAGCTAAAATAACAACCAAAATAGCCCATTGATTTTATTCCGCAGTCCCAAAAATCCAGTCTTTATCAGCTCATTCTGAGGTCATTGACGGAATAACTACGGAATAAAATAAAGCATAAATTTGTCATAATTTCTCTATGAAAAGGAGAAAATGTTGGAAGATTTAGCGCCGATCAGAACAACGCCCAGAACCAATCACGGTGGCAAGCCCTTTGATTATTACGTTCAGAAAATGGTGGTAAAAGGCGATTTGAGGCGAGAACGTATATCGGCCAAGATTCTCAGGACACCAAGAGACCTTGAGGTTTACCGGAGTGTAAGAAAAAGTGCTTTTATATCCGATTGGAAAAACATAGCTGAAGATGCTTCTTATTGCTGTGAATACTGGGCTGATTTGAAGATTGGGCGAGGAGCCTGTGGATTCAGGTGTGCTGAATGTTTTTTAATATTGACACATAGGGTCAAGGCCGATCCATCCCGGCATGAGCTGTATGAGAATGTGGATGATTTCTATCGTGAGGTTAATACTACACCGACAATTAAATCTTGTTTTCTAGTGGAAGATATGCTATGCTTTTTTCATGGAAACTAAATTCTCTTTTCCCGGTATTGATGAGTACCTGGCACCGTTTGCCCCGTTTTTCCGACGACAGGAAGGGCGGGAACTTTCCGCGTGCTATGTAGTGGGACTCATGATGGAAGGGGAGCGCAAGTCGGTAGAGCCAATGTCTGAGAAAGTCCACGCCTCGGAAAGGGGGATGCAACGTCTGCTGACAGAGGTGAAGTGGGACCACGAAGGGGTGTTTAAAGAATATCGAGGACAGATGCTGGCCGAAACGAGCGATCCCCAAGGGGTTCTGGTGGTAGATGACACTGCTTTTCCTAAAAAGGGCCTGCATAGTGTCTGTGTGGCCCGACAGTATTGCGGAGCCCTGGGGAAAGTGGCGAATTGCCAGGTGGGGGTGAGCATGAGTTACGTGGGGCGAGAAGTATGCTGGCCCTACGCAATGGAATTGTATGTTCCCCGCTCTTGGGACGATCTGGAAGATCCTCGGTGTGCGATTTTGCGCAAAGAGACCCGCATGCCCCAGAGCGCGCATTACAGGGAGAAATGGCAAATAGCGCTGGAGCAGATTGAGCTTGCCCGGCGGGATGGAGTTCCCCATCGTGCGGTGGTTGCCGATGCGTGGTACGGGAATAACGCTGAGTTTCGAAAAGGATTGGCCGAGATGGGTGAGAGCTACGTTGTGGGGGTCTATTCGGATACCGAGGTCTTTATCGATCCGCCCCTCTTTGTGGAACCCCAACCAAAAAGGCGAGGGCGAGGAAGACCCCGAAAGCATCCGAGATTGATAGAGACGAATCCGCCGCCCATCAAAGTCTCTCAGCTCGGCCTTAGCCTCGAGGATGATGCCTGGGAGCACCTGGAACTGCGCCGCGATAGTCGAGGGAAACCTCTGGTGGTTGAGGCGGTGTCTCGGCGGGTTTGGCCGGCCCAAGGATACCGAAAAGGAATCAGCCATGAAGAGGTGTGGTTGATCATCGAGCGGCACAAACAGAGTAAGGATCAATTTGAATTTCGATACTACTTCAGCAACATGCCTCAGAATATACCGACGGTGGAGATCGTTCGTCTCTTCCACGAACGAATCTGGATAGAACAGGGATATCAACAACTCAAAGAGGAACTTGGGTTGGATCACCATGAAGGTCGCTCCTGGATTGGTTGGCATCGACACGTGCTTTTGGTTTTTTTGGCTTTTGGCTACTTGACTCGGTTGCGCCTGCAGGGAAAAAAACGGCTGCATCAGAAAGTATGGAAGCAAAGGTTGGAACGCCACTCTATCCAGAAGAAAGAAGTCTCCCTCTGAAAGATCGGCCCTTGTGCTCATGGAAGAATCGGTCGTGCCCCATGGGTTCTTCAGAGCGATGGCGGCGCAAACAGCGATCACAGAAAATGCCCTCTTTGCCGGATGTTCGGCACTATGTGGCAAAACGTTTGATGAGAATGTTATTATGATAATTAT
>JAFDED010000012.1 GCA_019310535.1 Deltaproteobacteria bacterium | reverse complement strand
CGAACGGTCGGCGATCCGCATCCGGAGGCACGCCATCAATTTGTCGTGGGGAATCGAGTAGAACCGGAACTTCGGCTCCTGCTTGGCCTTTTGGCCCGGTTTCCGTCTCAGTCGAGAGAGTTTCTCCGGCATAGCCACTCCCTTTCCCAATCGCATGGTGGGGGATTGGCCCGCCGGTTGCATATGCCCGTTGCTCCACCGACGGCACCGGGCTTCACCACTCCTGGAAGGATGGCCACTCTCACTGGTTTAACGAGGCCGAAACGCGTTCTCTTGCGCTACGGCTCGCACTCTCGCCGCATCGAGGCTCCGCCGGATCGGGTTACCCCGTCCCGCGCTCGATGGGCTACATGTCAAACGGGCAATTTACATGGCGAACTCCTCTCAGTTCGCAAGATTGACCAGGCTTGGCCTGGCGCTACCGGGATAACAGGATGAAAAAGATTAAGAGAATCTCATTCGTCCCGTTAAAAAAACAAATAGAATTATCCACTTTGATCAGCAACATATTGATCAACGATATTACAGTCGAATCGCGGCCAATAATAAATGAAGGATGTTGTTGGGGTGGCCCGGACGACTTGTCGTCCGGGTCGCGAAGCGGCAAGAGGTTTTGCCCGGTGCACCCCGCGCCCGGGAACCATTAAACAAGCCATGTACTGCCTCATGCTGCTGCGCAGCACGGACAATAAATTGTCCGGACCACCCCTCATGGAAATTGAATCACAGCTTTCGGTCCAATGGTTAAGCAATAAGAATTTAATAAAGATCAAGCAATTAAAGTTTTACTTGCCAACCTGATAGGATAATCCTAAAAACAAATGATACTCACAATTCCTTTTTTGAGCAGGACTATGGCTTTATGACAACCCGCAGGCATTCGGGGCTGGTAGCCGCGAGGTCAAAAGCTTCCATCCAATTCTCCAGGGGAAAAAAATGGGTGACAAGAGGTCTTAGCTGAATCCTTCCGCTTGCAACCAGATGAATGGCGGTCAACCAGTAATAGGGAATCTGAGATATCTCGCCTTTTACGTCGATTTCTTTTACAATGATCTTGTAAGTATCCACTGGCGCCACAATACCGCCTCTGATTCCTCCTCCGGCCCATAACACTTTCCCGCCTTTCCTTACTATATCGAGGGACGTATCTATGGGGTCAACCGCACCGGTATTTTCCAAAACCACATCAACACCAATCCCATGTGTGAGATCGGCAATTATTTCTCGTACATCTTCTTTTTCCGCATCTATGATGTAATCAGCGCCGAGCTTTTTAGCCATGGCCAGGCGAAAGGGTTCATCCCTCTCCAGGCCCGTCATCAGTATTGGACCCGCACCGACGGCCTTGCAGACCTGCATAAGAATGATCCCTCTGGCACCCGGCCCTAGTATGGCCACGGATTCTCCTGCTCTAACCCCCATCCTTGTTATGACACTATGGACAGAGCCGGCAGTCGGTTCCATTAAGACCGCTTCTTCGTTGGTGATGCTATCCGGCAACTTGTGCAACTGTCTTTCCGGCCAAACCGTGTATCCGGCGAAGCCTCCTCCGGTTACATAGTGTGCCCTTCCTTCCATAGGGGGAATGGTATTACATATGTTAAATCTCCCTTCCCTGCAGGCCGGGCAATGACCGCAGTAAAAGGTGACTATTTCGCATACCACACGATCCCCCTGCTCAAATTTTTTTACATCTTTCCCTATTTCTCTAATAACACCGACTATCTCGTGCCCGATTACGACCTGTCTGGGAGGTGTTTTTACTCCCCTTTTATCCTTTTATCCGCTTTCCAGCGATGGATATCGCTCCCGCATATGCCACAATACAGCACTTCGAGAACGACATCATTTGGAGCAAAAGGATTTTCTCCTACCCTCGGCACCGGCACATCATCTAACCTCAACTCTCCAGCGGGGCATGAAACCAATCCTTTCATTGTTTTCATAACAGTCTTTCCCATTTTTTCAGTTTTTATTTGGCCCTCTTAAACAACATCCGCGGCGATCTATTAAGTCCTCAATGGCTCATCCCCTCAAATTCGCAGTTCGCCTTTCTCCATTATCAGCTTTCCATCAAATGTAACAGTTGGCTTTCGAATGAGGACATCGAAATGAGTGGCCGCCTTGGTCTGCCCACCGATGTTGGAGCTTGTCCCGATGCCTATGTGAATCGTGCCCAGAACCCCTTCGTCGTTAAGCATGACGCCGGTCAATTCGGTGCACATCGGGTTGAGGCCGACTGCAAACTGAGCGATATTGTAAACGTATTTGTCATTCTGCGCCGCCATAAGATCGCTTATGACTTCTGCCTGAACGCCGCCGGTGATTTCATAAATGAAACCATCTTTTACCTTAAAGGTGATCGGCTCCGTGAGGACTCCAATGTCATAATAGGGGATGCTCCCATCGCCGACTATGACGCCGTTTGTCGTCCCTTCCACCGGGGAGAGATTCGCTTCAATATTGGGGACGGCCGTGAATCCAGGCGAATCCACGATGCAGCAGTGGGAGTTGCCCTTCCTGCCTTCGACGCTGAAGGTAAGGTCCGTGCCGGCTTCGGTGATGAGATGGATTGTTTTTGCTTCCGTCAGGAGTTGAGCAACTTTGTCGCACGTGGGTTTCTCTTTCCTGAAATCAGCAAACAGACCTCCTTTTATCATCTGGTCTTCTGTGAAAGCCGCCATGGAAATCACGCGGGCTCCCTCCTGTATGGCCGTTCTCGCGGCATTGCTGTGGGCGAGAGACTTTGTTACCGGCATGATCACGCAGTCGACCTCTTTCATCGCCATGGCCACAGCATCCGGGGGTTCTGCGCCGTCAATCTTGGTCGGGGCAATGACCGTCATCACCACCTCGGCACCCAACTCGTATACCGCCGCCGCAATCACCTCGGCGATACCTGTTTTCAGGAAGTCCGTGATGATAAGAACTTTTTCGCCCGGTTTAATGGATGCACACTGTTTTGCGAGTATTCTCGCCCCTTTCGCCATTAATATCTGTTTCATCTTCTTCGTTCCTCCTGGTTATTCGAGTTATCTCACGCTCATGGTGATATCCGTCCTCTATGTCTTCTTTGGCGATAGTAAAAGTTATCACAGAATCTTGGCTGAAAGCAAACCCTCCTTACTGTTTCTCTACAGTTTAGACGGAGCTTTTCCCGCCATCTCTTTGTTGTGGCGGTGATCGTGCTGCCCCGCTTCCATCCTTTTTTTCTTTTATCCGACACCTTTTTAGAGCTGTACTTGGTATAGCTTATTCAATACATTAAGAAAATCTGTAACAAAAAATTCGGCCTGAGTCCAGAAGCACAAAGGCATACAAAAAACTGTTTTCCCGGATCTAAAGGGCCGGCCTCCTCCTCCAGTTCACCATGAAAATCCCGAGGGAGACCATTAAAAGCCCCACCATCAAAAAAGGAGTGACTTCCTCTCCCAGTAAGATCGTGCCAAACAGTACTCCGAAGATAGGGGTGAAGAAGGTAAAAGCGGAAAGCCTGCTCACAGCATATTTGTGTATAAGCTTGAACCAGATAAAATAACTGATGAAGGCCACAATGACGGACTGATATATTATCGAGGCGATGATAGATGCATCTGTCTTATAGATCCATCGGGGCTCTAGGATGAAACTCAATGCAAGGAGGATGGGAATAGAGAAGACTAACTGGTAGAGGAAAGTATTTATGGGGTGGATTTTTTCCGCCATGAATCTTTTGATATAGAGGGTTGTGGCCCCCCAAAAAAAGCCAGCCACGATTTCAAGTATGTCCCCGAGAATCATTGCCGGTTTTGCGGACTTTGGCTTTCCTTCAAAAACCAAGAGGACGCCCGCAAAGGCCAGGATGAGCCCCGTGGCTTTTAAAAAGCTCAGCTTATCGTCCTTTAACGAAAAGTGGGCCCCAAGAGCCACTACGAAGGGACTCAGGTAGACGAAGATCACAGACCGGGCGGCATCCGTATAAAGCATCCCCAAGTAAAGGCAGGCGAACTCCAAACCAAACAGCAGGCCTACTATGAAACCGTGGAACAGCATGATATCTTTGTGGAATAACCGTTCGCCCTTCCTCAGACAATAGATCACTCCGCAGAGGGAGGCTATTATGGAGCGGAGTGAAGAGGCGAAGACTGGAGATATCCCTTCATTGGAGTATTTTATGGTGGTATAGTTGAATCCCCATAACAAGGTCAGACCAAGGATGGTGACTACAGCTCTCAGATCCAGATATTCCTTGCTCTTTACGTAATCCATCCTTAGTGTTTCCTGTGAAGCCAGAGTCCCGGCCTCTTGAATTCATTTAATCCGTCTTTGACTTGCCGGTCTACGATAAAAACCGTTCTGCAAGCCTTATTGTCCGGCCATCCACAACTGGCGCGTGAGCTGCATATGCCCGACGTGCATCGCGGTATGCTCAATGACGTGCAGGATGGACCAGCGCACCGTTACGGTACGGTTTCGAACCTCCCGGGTCTCGTCCAATTGAGAGAGTTCCAGCGATGTAAGCACATCCTCAGTTCTTTCCCTGGCGGCCTCAAGCATTGCCTCTAACTCAGAAATGCCCCTGCCTTTAGTGACAAATTCGGCGTCTCTGTCTCGTTGGATCGGTTGAGCACCGATCACTTCTTTCATCCAAAAGCTCTCTGCGCCGGCCAGGTGTGCAGCCATCACTGCAAGCGAGTTCGTGGCGAGATCGCCTTCTCCATGGATGGGACGCCAATCAAGCGCCTCCTGGGGCAATCCTTCCAGTAATCTTTTGACCTGATGGCGCAGTTCGTTCAACACTTGTAAATAGGTTTGGATTTCGTTTGTCATTTCTGTACCCCCTGAAATTGAGCCCACGTCGGTGATTTGTTATCTCTTTATTCTGAAAAAAGATCTTTTGACGGGATAACGGGAGAATCCGGATTTTCTATCTCCTGTCATCCTTTAAAGAACTCTTCGTTTTTTTCTGTTTCGTTGTGCCCGAGAGGGCAGGGTTTTTCGAAATTATTCAACAAATGAATCCTCAACGTTGTGCATATCATTCATAACCCCGCCGCCATGCCCCAGGTTGTCCCCGCCCGTGATAAGGAACAAAGCGGCAATATTTGCGGAATACCGCGCTTCATCCCTGCGATGGTCTCGATGGTCGAAGCCAGAAGGGGCCGATAAGAACTATTGCAAGCGCGGACACCACAAGTGCAAGGGAGAGAAGTTCGCGAAAGCCTGCCGGTTCTCCCAGTATCAGGGCGCTGCTGAAAACACCAACGACCGGGATGGCCAGCGTTGCAATAGCGGCAACCGGGGCCGGCAGTATGTGGACCATTTTGAACCACGCATAATGACAAAAAATCATCGCACCGAGGATGGCATACGCCGTGGCGAGAATCGCCTGAGTGCTCACATTGGAAAGCGCCGAGAAAGGCTCCATGATCAGGGCTCCAATGACGACAGGCACTCCGCCTACAATGAGTTGCCAGCCGGTGAGAAGTGAGGTGGGCATGGTCCAGTGAAAATATTTAATAGCGACCGTGCCCGCTGCCCAGGAAAGTGCCGCAATCACCATGAACAGTGCTCCCAGAGGCATCGCCCCGACTGCTTCAATATCAGCACTAATAAGAATTGCCATACCGGCGAGACCGAGACCAAGCCCCGCTAAACGTACTGGAGTCAAACGTTCGCCAAGCACCAGGATGCTCAGAATAGAGGTCCAGAGCGGCATGGTGTAGGCTAAGATAACTGCTCTACCGGCGTTCATTAAAATGAGACCATAGGCCGATGAGAGGTGCCAGCCGGTAATATTGAGCAAGGAAACCAGCAGAAGGGGCAGCCGCTCCCGGCGAGGAATTCGCAAGGAAAAACCGTTTAACTTTGCGATTGCAAGAAGACCGAATCCCCCGATCATCAGACAGAGTGTCCGGAAAGTCCACGGCTTCACCTCCCCCAGTGCAATCTTCATGATGGGCCAGTTGAATCCCCAGCACAGGGTCAGCCCGGCCAACAGGAAAAAGCCGCTGAAAGCCAGAGCAGCCCTTGCCTCCCCTGCCGTCTCTGCTACGGTTTTACCTCCCTCTATCTTCCCGGGTTGATTGAACGTTCTACCGCGACCCATGGGTGACTTTTGCATGGTATATTCCTTCGCTCTCGATGCAAGGGCTTCTTTGGCATAATTAAAGTATAATGCGACAAAGACTACCTCACCCCGCACGAGTTGTCAAACTCAGATATAAGTACCCCGCTGTCCAAAGGACTTCTGAGAAGCTGATACGTTTGCAAACTTGCTGACCTGAAGAAAGCGGATTAACAAGTTTGCAAACAAGATGCAGCAGGTTCTTGGAAAGAAAGAACAGGACTCAGCTATTGAATGGCCACATTGCTGAGACCCGGCGAACTGATCATCTTGATGACTTCCATGCTCCATTATACATGGGACAGGTGCACTCTGCAAAACTTTTCCTCAAACAGGCGTTTCAATGAACTCTCTGGTGCTTTGTAAAATATGTTTTCTCACTGCCTTTATCACCGATCGCGATATGCCCGAATATATTATGTCGATAGACAAGGGATGCCTGAAATCATACCGCCTAAAATTCTTGAAGTTTTCCATTTTTTTTGCTTGACCGATATATTTTTGTTCTGACATATTTATCACCTTAATAACAGGGTTCAACTGAGGGCGAAAGACGATATGATATGACATTGCAGTTCAATTTGTACGTCCCTCTGATGAAAAAAACCGTATTAGCCGGGGGAGTGAAGATGGCGATTGGAATCACCGGTTATGCTTACCGCTGGGCAGTCCGATTTAATCACATTGATGTATTTGCGCTGCTTGAACTCTCGCGTGAGGCTGGAGCGGAGATGGTGCAGATTTGCGATAATCCGCCCCCGGGAGATTTTTCTGACAGCACACTGACTGATCCGGCTCAGCGCGCCGCCGAACTGGGTTTGACCCTGGAGGTTGGGATCAAAGGCAGTCAGCCCGAACAGTTGCGCCGCAATCTGGAGGTATCCAAACGACTCGGCTCTCGTTTTCTGCGGGTTGTATTGACCGGTCCGGGATGGGAGCCCACATTTATGGATTCGGGGTGTCCTCAATCAATGTACGTTCGAGTCGCACGGACCAATGGTTGCGGGGCTCTTTTACATCTGACTTCAAACGTGCTATGGGTTTAGCAACTGTATACTAAATTCCCGATCACTGGTCGGAGAGTTTCACTTCAGCACGCGTCGGAACGCGTCGAAGTAACGTATCCATGAAAGGAGAGATAGCATGACTACTTGTCCCCCTGCAGATATCGGCATGTCCCTCGAAGAGGTGGACACCCCGGCATTGCTCATCGACCTCGATGCTTTCGAACGCAATCTGGAAAGACTTGCCGCTTCGCTCTCCTATACCAATGTCAGGCTCCGTCCTCACGCCAAGACGCACAAGTGCCCCGTCATCGCCCTGCGTCAAATGGCTCTCGGGGCAGTGGGAGTCTGCTGCCAGAAAGTGAGCGAAGCCGAGGCTTTGGTATACGGCGGTGTTTCCAATGTCCTCATCACCAACGAAATCGTCGGAACGCAGAAATTGAGGCGAGCGGCCTCTTTGGTTCGCCTCGCCGAGGTGGCGGTCTGCGCCGACGATGCCGAAAATGTGGCCGCAATCGACAAGGTTGCCCTGGACTTCAATGTCCAGATTCCCGTTTACGTGGAGCTCAACGTCGGGGCGGACCGCTGCGGAGTCGAGTCCGGTCAGCCGGTGCTGGCACTGGCCCGGGAGATTGACGCCGCTCCGGGCCTGCGCTTCGCCGGCCTCCAGGCATACCACGGCAGCGCTCAGCACGTGCGCGGCTATGAAGAGCGGCGGACGGCCATCGCCTCAGCCGTGGAAAAAGTATCGCAGAGCCTTGACCTGCTCAAACGCCACGGCCTTCCCTGCCACATCGTGACGGGCGCGGGAACCGGTACCTACCATTTTGAGGCCGAAAGCGGGGTGTATAACGAGCTGCAGGCCGGATCCTACATCTTCATGGACGCGGATTACGCGAAAAACCTTGACGAGGACGGAAAACCCGTGCGCACATTTGATCACAGCCTCTTCGTCTACACCACGGTGATGAGCAGACCTTGCAAAGACTGGGCCGTGGTGGACGCAGGCCACAAATCGGTCAGCATCGATTCCGGCATGCCCTGGGTGGACGGCATGGAGGGCGTGGAATACATCCGGGCCTCCGACGAGCACGGAAAACTAGAGATTCACAAAACCGACTGTCCAATCCGGATCGGCGACAAAATCAAGCTCATCCCGGGACACTGCGACCCGACCGTAAACCTGTTCGATTGGTACGTGGGCGTTCGCAGCAATCGCGTCGAGACCATCTGGCCTATCACTGCGAGGGGCGCCGTGCTTTAGGGGATTCGACAAGCTTTGGTGCGGGCAGTTCCGGAAGGCTTGCCTCGCGTCGAAAAGGCCAACTTCTTTCTACTGCGTCACATTTAGCACCACACTGTAGAAATACAGCCGGTCAACATCCGCTGAGCCATCCATGTTCATATCAACGCCAAAATAGAAGGTGTAACGGCCTATTGACGGGTCTGGTATATTCAAAAGCTTCAACCGGACTCAGATCAAACTCATCTCCGACAGTTGAAAAATTAATGTTCTTTGAAAAAAATAAGATACGGGCACAAATTCCTTATGTTGGCACTACATTTTCAAAAAAATCTGATATATTTTTGCCTGATTGATTGAAATCATTAAGCTCGGTTTTGTTGAAACGCGATAAAACTGTTTAAAATAAGTCTGAATATTCCAGTCTCCAGGCTCGTTTTAGGGCTGGAAAAAGTCTAAAAATCACCCTCAAAAAGTGTAGACACACGCCGATTTTTCTCTATCCCTTTACGTGTGCGCGTCACAAGGCCCTTTTCATCGATCCGTTGACTTACCGATCCCAAACTCAGGTGAATAAGTGCGGGATGAAAATCAGGCGTAACCAAACCGCATCCTACTCAGTGGGATGAAAATCTACGGAATTGTTAAGGGAGGTGAAGTAATCGTTCAATATTTTGGCGTGATCGAAGGCGAGCGTGGTGGGGAGCGTGTCCTTTGAGACCAATCGGACACTTCCAGCATCGTCGGCGGCCCGGGGTGCTCCCCGCGCCCGACCGATGAAGACGATACTTATGGTGTGGAACCGCGGATCGCGATCAGGGTCGGAGTAAGCGCCCAGTTGTCGGATCAGCTCCACCTGGAGGGAGGTCTCCTCGCGTGCCTCCCGGATTGCGGCCGCCTCGGCGCTTTCCCCGTATTCGACGAATCCTCCGGGAAGTGCCCATCCGTAAGGCGGGTTCAGGCGTTCAATGAGAACAATCCCTTTCTCATCTCCGGCATCGCACTGGATTATGATATCAACGGCGGGAGTGGGGTTCTTGTAGACCGGAATATCCGCCCCGCAGGCAGGACATCGTATGGAGGACTTCATGGCTCCGCCAGGCTTTACGAAATAATGAGAGGATAACAGGATAAAGAGGATGGAGGATATGGAAAACTCCTTTATCCTCAATCCTCCAGTCCATCGGTTATCCTGTCGAAAATCTCTTCGTATAAATGCTGATTTATGCCTCAAGGGCTTTGCGGATCCGTCTCATCCCTTCCTGGATATTCTCCATGGACGTGGCATAGGAGAGACGGATGTAGTTTTCCGCACCGAATGCCTCCCCGGCCACCAGGGCCACTCGAGCCTCTTCCAGCATAAACTCTGAAAATGCAGTGGAGTTACTCAATGTCTTTCCCCTGATCTCCCTACCCAACAGGCTCGAAATATTGGGAAAGACATAAAAAGCCCCCTGCGGGTTGAAACACGAAACCCCCGGTATCTGGTTGAAGGCGTTTACGATGTAGTCGCGGCGCTTCTGAAATTCCCTTCGCATGGCCTCTACAGAATCCTGGGAACCTGCCAGTGCCTCCACGGCAGCCTTCTGGGCAATGGAGCAGGGGTTACCGGTGTTCTGTCCCTGGAGCTTGGACATGGCCGCGGCGATTTCCTTTGGGGCGGCCGCATAACCAATGCGCCAGCCCGTCATGGCGTATGATTTTGAAACCCCGTTGAGCACAATGGTTCTGGCTTTCGCCTCTTCTCCGATGTTGGCGGGATTGACAAATTCTAAACCGTCGTAGACGATCTTTTCGTAAATGTCATCGGAGATCACCCAAATGTCAGGATGTTTCAGTACCGCTTCCATGAGGTTTTCCATTTCACTCCTGGTATAGGCGGCGCCTGTGGGATTGCAAGGGCTGTTGATGACCAGCCCGCGGGTCCTGGGCGTGATTGCCTCTTCCAGTGCTCCCGGGGTGAGCTTGAAGCTCCCCTCCTCGTTAGTCGGAGGTATCACAGGGGTGGCCTCGGCCAGGATGGCGATGGGTGGATAGGACACCCAATAGGGAGCCGGAATGATAACCTCATCCCCTTTCTGGAACAGGACATGAAACAAGTTATACAGGGAATGTTTCCCCCCAGCGGAGACTACTATGTTATCCGGCGTATACTCCAGACCGTTATCGTGTCTGAATTTCTCGCAGACAGCTTTCTTGAGCTCGGGAATTCCACCAACCTGCGTGTATTTGGTGAATCCCTCCTCGATGGCCCTTATTGCCGCATCTTTGATGTTTTTCGGGGTATCGAAATCGGGCTCTCCCGCCCCGAACCCGATGACGTCGATGCCCCGGGCTTTCATCTCCATGGCTTTCATGGTGATGGCCATGGTCTGAGATGCTGGAATTCTATTCATCCGATCAGCGACCCTCATGTTCAGCGCCTCCCTCCTCAAGCTTTCTCTCAAATTTTGCTCTGAGCTTCTCCGCCACGTATACGGGCACCATACCTTTAATGGATCCGCCAAGACTGGCGGCCTCTTTCACAATGCTGGAATTGACGTAAAACCACTGGAAACCGGTCATCATGAAAATAGTATCTATCGTGCGGTCCAGTTTCCGGTTGATCAACGCCAGTTGAAATTCATATTCAAAGTCTGATAAAGCCCTGAGGCCGCGAATGATGGTTCTGGCGTTTGTCTTCCGGCAGTAGTCCACCAGGAGCCCTGAAAACTGATCTACCTTCACCCGCGGGTCTTCTCCCACGCAGCGGCGTATCATATCCACACGCTCCTCCACGGTGAACAGCGGCTTTTTATTGGGATTTTGAGCAACGGCGACGGTCAGACTGTCAAAAACAGCCAGCGCCCTGCGGATTAGATCCAGATGTCCGTTGGTTATGGGATCAAATGAGCCAGGATATACAGCAAAACGATGATCTCTTTCATGTTCATCCATCTTCAGCAATCTCCTCTGTAATCGCGTTTTCTATTTCACACTGCGTTGTAGAATATCTGCGGAACGCCACTCGCAAAACTTACCATATTTACCATGAACCTCTGCGTGCACAATCCCGGTCAAAACCTTCGGGTATCCCCCCTTTGCCACACGCTTTCGCCAGGTATAGATGCGCATTTATGGAGAATTCCCAGGATGGCGTTTGAGCAAAAAAAGAATACGCCGGCAGGCCATCATGGGTATAAAAACTTCCTCTTGGAACGCTCCGCGAGAGTTCGAGGGTTAAGGGTTACGGCGTTCACAGCCGCCTCTGCGGCACACACCCCTTTTTCCTATCGGCAAGTCCTCCAGAAAGTGATGGCTGTGTCGCCGTAGCGGCGTTGATCAAAGCACTCCAGGTTTTCTATAAGGTCTTCCACTGGTTCCGAGGCTCGATGCTCGGTCACCACCATGGAATCGGGCATCAGAATGCCCGTCTCACTGATCATCCTGAGAGCTTTCTTCACAAGGCCCTTTTCATACGGTGGATCGATCAGGATCAATGAAAAACGTTCCCCCGATGCCGCCAGCTTTCTCAAAAGACGGTTCGCCTCACCCTGGATCACCCGGCTGCGTTGATCGAGTCCGCACTCGCTCAGATTAAGCCGGATCATCCGAATGGCGCGGGAACTCCTGTCCACGAATACGGCAAAATCAGCGCCCCGGCTCAGTGCTTCAATCCCAAGGGCTCCGCTTCCGGCAAACAGATCCAGCACTCGTAATCCCTGGCAAGATCCCAGGATATCGAAAAGCGCCTCTCTGGCGCGTGAAGAGGTTGGCCGGACCCTCCGGCCCCTGGCGCTCCGCAGCTTTCTGCCCCCAAGAGTACCCCCGATCACGCGCATGGCACATCACTCTTGCCGCGTTTTCCGAAAGCAAAATAATTGTGTTCGCCCCATCAGACCGCCGGAATTTTTGTCTTTGCTGCAAATGTAGCGAAATCTTCAACTTGCGTCAAGAAGAAATTCCTGATATCAATAAGGCTTGAAAATAAGTTGTCATTAAGGTACTTTTTTCAAAATTACCGGTTTTTTTGCAATATACACGGGAACAAGTGCTTTACAGGCAGGAATCGCCCATCACTTGGGTGGGTGCCACAGGGCTGTTATTTCATTTATTGCCACTGATCCAGGTTTTTGCTTTGTCGTTTGCGAATCATCAGATGCTGGGGAATTATCTGCTCTGATGCGACCGTTACTATCGCGTTAATCGATGATTATTTCGATTATTTCACAAAGGAGGTAGAATAATGGAGAAGTGGGAGTGCACGGTGTGCGGTTATATTTATGAAGAAGAAAATGGGGATCCGGAAAATAACGTGGCTCCCGGCACGCGTTGGGCCGATGTGCCGGAAGACTGGCTTTGTCCCGTCTGCGGCGCAGGCAAGGACATGTTCGAGAAGGTATCCTGACGGGAGCGGTATTCGCGCATATACCCTCAAGCCATCCAACATTAAGCAGGTGACACCGGCGATCGGAAAGGAGGAAATTATTAATGGTGGAAGAACAATTGGATAGGGAAAAAATATTACATATCGCCCTCGATAAAGAAACAGAGGCGCGAGATTTTTATATGCAAGCGGTGGACCTTGTCAAAATTCTTGGAACCAAAGCCCTTCTCAGGGAACTGGCCAAGATGGAGCAGGGTCATATAGATCTGATCACAAAGGCCCTGGAAACCGGCGTCGTGGAAACCATTGGTCGACCCGTCGAGATCCAGGACATTCGGCTCAGCGACTATCTGATACCGGAGGAACAAATAACCAATAAATCCACCTCTCAGGACATAATGACGATAGCCATTCAACGAGAAGCCCGGGCAGAGAAATTCTATACAGATTTTGCCGGTTCGTTCCAAGGCAGTGATGTCGAAAGCCTTTTTCGCCGACTGGCGGGTGAAGAGTCCAACCACCGCGGGTGGTTGGAGAAGGAATACGAAGACGTCTACATGAAAGAGATGTAGAGTTTTCGGAATGACCGAGGATTGAATTATCGCTGCCTCTTTTTACCAAGTCCTCTCTTAATAAGTGATTAAGTGGTTTTGTTAAACGGGACGCTCGCAGGAGCGCTTTGCAAACGGGAAGGTTCATCAAGGATCGCGGTGGAGATTGAAAGGAAATGTATTACAGGTCCATTTCATCCTGAACTGGAGAGCGCTTTTCTCCAGGCCGTTCAGGACCGGAAGGGTAAAGACCCCCTGCGACCCGTGGTGGTCCTTGTGGGATCAAACCTCCTCCAGATATATCTGCGCCGTAAAATGGCGGTATGGATGGGCGGACATGTCAATGTTCGATTTGTTACGTTCATTGATCTTGCCGGCGTTCTTGCCGATGGGAAGCTGGAGGATCTCGGGCAAATCCGTGCTCCGGTTACGGCAGAGGAAATCTTCGCAAAGGAGGTTTGCAGCAAAATCCCCGGCGATGGATATTTCTACCCTTTGCATAATCGGAGAGGATTTCATCGCCTCCTACGGAATGTCTTCTCAGATCTCCGGTTGGCCTGCATGGGTGTCGAAAATCTTCTCCATGTAGCAGGTGCCTGCGACAGTTCAGCGCGGGAAAAGCTTCAAGAACTGGCCCATCTGTATGACCATTACCAGAAAAGGCTCTCTCAAAAGGCCTACGATGAGAGCGACCTGTTCCGACTGGCTGCGGAAGAGGCTCCCGCGTTTCCTCGCCTACTGGATACGGATGAGTTGCTGGTTTATGGCATGTACGATTTCAACGCCGCGCAGAGAAAGGTGTTGGAATCGCTATTGCCCCACCTTCGCATGCTTGTTTTCCTTCCCTGGGAACCTTCCAGGGCATTTCGCTTTGCCTGTCCCACCTTATCATGGCTCAAGAGCCATGGCTTTCGCGTGAGCCGCACTATGGAGTCCGAAACGGACCATTCCATTGACAAGCTGCGGCGTCGGCTTTTCACCATCGGTCCACGCGCGGGCACGGCCGTTGTGGATCCATGTGTCATCGTGGTGGGGGCGCCCGGGGAGGTCGGAGAAATTCGCGAAATTGCCCGGGAGATACTCCGCCTTGCGGCAGACGGTATCCCGTTCCATGAGATGGGTGTTCTTCTCCGTAGTCGGGAGCCATACGCGCGGCTGGTGCAGGAGATCTTCGAACCTCTGGGAATTCCCTATTGTTTGATCCCCGGCGTGCCGCTGGAGACCACCTCCGCGGGCAGAGGCGTGCGGATGCTGCTGGATCTTGTGGATACCCCTTTTCGGCGATTTGACGTCATGGAGTTCATCGCCAGCGCTCCGGTTCCGTTTGGGACCATCCTCGGATGCGCGGACGATGAATGCGCCATTGCTAAATGGAACGTCCTCAGCATGGAGGCGGGGGTCATCCGTGGCCGGGAGCAGTGGATAAAGCGATTGGAAAATATGGAAAAGCGCTACGATTCCCCTATGGAAGAGGAAGAGGGCGGGGACGAAGGGGCAAGGGATGAACACCGAAAGCAGGTTGTTCTCTTTCGGCGCTTCGTGGATATTCTTATAAAGGATCTGGAATCGTTCCCGTCTCGAGCTTCATGGTCCCGGTGGGCGGAACTCACGCTGCGGTTGATCCGGCGATATATCCGTTCCGATGCCGACGGTTTGGAAGAGGTTCTAAAAGCCGTGGAGGAACTCCGCATCCTGGACAGCATGATTCCGGAGGCGACGATCGCCGATTTCCGGGAAACGATCGTCAGGACACTTGCCCGGAAAAACCGCAGGATTGGTGCATTCCAGCGCAGCGGGGTGCACGTCTGCGGACTCATGGAGTCCAGGGGTATTTCCTTCCGAGCGCTTTTCGTGCCGGGGCTGGCAGACGGTGTTTTTCCTCAGCGCATCCACCCCGATCCCATTCTCTCCGATGTCGAGCGGAAGGCATTGGGACATCATCGGGGTGACCCTCTAGCCTTAACACCCCAGTATCGGCGACACGCGGAGGAAGAATTGCTTTTTGTGCTCACAGTCGGCGCTGCACGAGAGCGGTTGATTCTCACACATCCACGCATGGAACCAGTAACGGGCCGTCCCCTGGCGCTTTCCGGTTTCCTCTTCCACATGGCCGAAGTCCTGGAGGGGAAACGTACAGACCTGAACGATCTCAAGAGTTCATCGTGGTATCGATGGGTTTCGTCCGTTCCTCTGAGTCACCCGGAAGACTCCGACGCGCTGGACGAAGGGGAATACCACTTGGCGAGGCTGAAGAAGGGCGGTGAGTCAGTCATCCGATGCCTTGAGCGGCTTTCCCCTGTTTTTCATTCAGCCCGAGAGGCGCATGCCCGGCGGTGCGAGGCGGTGCGGCTGAGCTCCTATGATGGCGCTTTGCTGGGCAAGGAGGCGCGTGAACTCCTGCGCCGGCGTTTTCATCCAGCCCTCGGGACGCCCAGCCCCACCGCCCTGGAAGAGTATGCCGCGTGCCCTTTCCGTTACTACCTTCGTTACGTGCTGTCTCTTAACCCATTGCAGGAGCCGGAGCCGGTGTTGACCTTACCGGCCAGGGAACGAGGCCGTCTGGTTCATCGAATACTGCGGGATTTTTACCGCCAGATCGTGGACAGTGGTGAAGCTCCCCTCCTGCGCTCGCGGTTGGAGAATTACCGGAGATGCATGCAGAGCCTGGTTGATCGATGGTGCCGGTGGCAGCAATCTGTGGGGCACACAGGTCATGAGATGTCCTGGGAACTGGAACGCAGGCGGCTGCGTGCGGAGATGGAGGAATTCATATATGAAGAGCTTGCGGAGGATGGACAGTTTATCCCAAGGCACGTGGAGGTAAGTTTTCCACCCAGCCCCCACAAACACGCGAGCCACGCCCTTGAATTGAGCCCCCTCAAGCTTCAACTGGATGCCCAAACCCTGGTAATCCTTCAGGGGCGGGTGGACCGGATCGATCTGTCGGAGGATGGCCGAGCCGCCCGGATCGTGGATTATAAGAGTAGAAGGCGGGGATTAAAACCGCAGGATTTCCACGGCGGCCGCCAGATCCAGCTTCCAGTATATGCCCTAGCAGCCCGGCACTTTCTGGCCTCCATGGGTGTTAAGCAGGTAGATGCCCAGTATTATTATGTCAGCCGCCAGGGTGGGTTTAAGAGGGAGCCCTTACTTTCGGATGAAATCCACGCTATGGAAGACAAACTGCGGGAGATTGTGGCCTTAATTGTGGAGGGTATCGTGGGTGGCATTTTCATACAGACCGGGGGGGAAGATATCTGCCGGGGCTGCGATTACAGTCCCGCTTGCGGGCCCGAGAGAAGGTCAACGCTCCGCCGCAAACAAGGCGACCCGGCCCTGGCTCCGTTCCAGCGACTCAGGAACATCCGGACGGCACAACCATGAAAATGAATCGAAACAAACCAATTCCCGAAGCGCTTGTGGACAAGGAACAGCGGGAACGGGCTGTGCAGTGCCGTGATCGATGCCCGTGCGTGCAGGCCGGGGCCGGAACGGGCAAAACCAGCCTTCTGGTTGATCGCGTGCTGGATATCCTCCGATCCGACACCAAAATGAGCATGGAAAACCTGGTGGTCATAACATTCACCGAGAAGGCGTCCGCCGAGTTGAAGGAGCGGATTCGGCAGGAGCTGGAAAAGAATGTCCGGAAAAACCCGCGCCTCCAACGCGCCATCTGGAACCTGGATCGGGCATGTATATCCACCATCCATGCCTTTGCCGCCGCCATCCTGCGGGAACGGCCGGTGGAGGTCGGCATCGACCCTTACTTTTCTATCTTAGACGAGATGGGAAACAATCTCCTGGTGGACGAACTGTGGGAGCGGTGGCTGGCCCTCCGGATGGAAGAGGGCGCCTGGG
Organism: Deltaproteobacteria bacterium; assembly: GCA_019310535.1. Classification (GTDB taxonomy): domain Bacteria; phylum Desulfobacterota; class JAFDED01; order JAFDED01; family JAFDED01; genus JAFDED01. The sequence continues at coordinate 54,031 of JAFDED010000012.1, read as the reverse complement.
GGATACGACAGGCCCTCCTTCCAGGCATTACTGTGGAGCAAATGAAAAAAATTGCCACGCACCTTTATAACCACCGCGAACTGCTCCCTTTGTCCATGCAAAACATTCCCCATAAACCCGACTCTGTAAAATTCATCCACTTTTTTCAGGAGTCTGTGGAAAATCTCAATAAATTAAAACATGCCTGCCTCGACCCCTCGGATAAAGGATTCAAACAAATAGAGTACCTGGAACTGCAACTTGAAAAAATCCTGTCCCTTGATGAGGAGGGATCCCTGGGTCTTATTCTTAATGAACTTTCCATCAGCGCGGACAGAGGAAACAAGAAAAACTGGCGGTCGGGAGAGGCATGTGATACTCAAAAGCAGCTGTGCGAACAACTGAAACATTATCTGGAGGGGTTCCGGAAGGATGTATGCGGTAATATAGCCATGGAGCTCTTCCGAGAATTGTCAGGATTTGTGAACTACGTGCAGCAGGAAAAGCTGCAGCGCGGCCAGTTGGATTTCCATGATTTACTGGTCCGCGCCCGAGACCTGCTGCAACATAATTTCGAGGTGCGCGGACATTTCCAGGAGCGGTTCCGGCACATTCTGGTGGACGAATTCCAGGACACTGACCCCCTACAGGCGGAAATTATTTTCTTTCTGGCGGAAGATACGCCATGCGCCGCCCGATGGGATGATGTGCGGCTGTCTCCCGGTAAACTCTTTCTGGTAGGGGACCCCAAACAGTCCATTTACCGCTTCCGGCGGGCCGACCTGGAGATTTATGCGCGCGCCCGGGAAATACTGGCAGAGCAGGGCGAAATTATCCCCATCGTCCAGAACTTCCGGTCAGTGCCTGGAGTTATTCGCTGGGTCAACGAAACCTTCCGGCCGCTTATCCAGCCGCCGGACGATGGCAACTACCAGCCGGTTTATGAGGACCTGCATCCTTTTCGGCCGGACGAGGGCCAGGCCGCGGCGGTGCAGCGCCTGGCGGTGGGATTGGAGCCCGGTGATTCCGGCATTGATGAGGTCCGCCGGAAGGAGGCGGACCGGATCGCCGAAGCAATTGCCGCTTTGGAATGGACGGTATGGGAGAAGGACACGGGACAATGGCGGCCCTCTCGATTCGGGGATGTTGCCGTTTTATTTCCGATCTCAAGCGGAATCGAGGCCTATGAGGACTCTCTTCGAGACCGAGGTATCCCCTACCGGCTGGAGGCTGGACGGCGGTTCTACCGCCGGGATGAGACCGTGCATCTGGCAGCAATACTGTCAGCGGTGGATAACCCTCGCGATGAGCCGGCTCTGGTAGGCGCGCTCCGCTCCTCCTATTTCGGCGTCTCGGACGAGGAGATCTTCCTTTACAAAGCCAATGGAGGGATCCTGGACTATCAGCGAGGATGCCCGGACGAAAGTTCTTCATTGGGTCAGGCATTTCACCTCCTCCGGGAACTCAACTCCGTCAGAAACACGCTGCCACCCGCCAGGGTTATGGGGCTTCTTCTGGAACGAACGCGGACCCTGGAGCGGCTTTCTTTGCAGACCGGCGGTCGTCAGGCAGTCTTCAATCTGCACAAACTGATGGGCCAGGCCCGGGCCTTTGGGATGGCAGGGATTTCTTTCCGTCGCTTCGTCCACTGGCTGGATCGGATGCGACGTGAGGAGTACCAGGAGGAGGATTTCACTGCATCAGACGAGGAAAAGAATGCAGTTAACCTCTTGACCATCCACAAGGCCAAGGGATTGGAGTTTCCGGTGGTGATCCTGGCCAACCTGATGAGTTCCCCGAACCATGGCAGCAACTGCATCGCCAACTGGTCTGAGGGCCGTCTTGACCTCTCCCTGGGGGGCAGTAAAAGCGGTTTCTGCACCCCTGGTTACAGCAGAGCGCTCGAATGGAACAAGGTACGCGAGGAGGCGGAGGACCTGCGGCTTTTATACGTGGCAGCCACCCGGGCGCGTGACTGGCTGGTGATCCCGGACTCTCCGGCAAAAAAGAAAAGCTTTGGTGCATGCATGAAGAAAGCCCTGGACTCTTTACCGCCCATGGCCGTCAGCGTCAGACGGACGGAGGTGACCCCGGCCCTTACGAAAAACGATGCCAATGATGGAAAGGGAGAGGTTTTTCCCTTTCCGAAAATGCCGGGGAAATGTGCCGCAGGGGATGAGCACCCGGATAACGTTCTTGCACATTACCGACGCTGGAAGGAAAAACGGGAACGCTTGGTTGTACAAACGCCGCGCTCCATCAATTTAGTCACGCCCTCGGGTGCGGAGAAACTGAGGGAAGGCGGCGATACCACGATAACCCCGGCAGGACCGGACGCCCTCGATCTGGGGCGGGCCTTTCATGCGATTATGGAGGCAGTTGAATTACGGGAAGGGGCAGACCTGGAGCGCAGGGTTCGGCATGCGGCAACTATCTATAGCGTAAAAGGGGAAGAAGACCTGCTGCTTCGGATGGCCCTCAACTGCCTGCGAAATCCCTTGATGGCCAGGGCTCGGGCGGCCCGACGCCTCTTCCGGGAGGTGCCCCTTTCCGTGCATATCGAGGGGAAAATCGTGGAGGGTTCAGTGGATCTCGTCATCGAAGAAACCGACGGCCTGGTGGTGGTGGATTACAAGACCGACCGCGTGGACGGCAGCGCTGTGGAAGAAAGAGTATCCGTTTACCGGCCTCAGCTACTCCTCTATGCGCGGTCTCTGGCAAAGGCCAGCGAAAAGCCAGTCAAAGAGGCTATCATCCTGTTCGCCCGTACGGGTGAGGCAAAGACCTTGTTCATGGATGCGGCAATGGACGGCACTGGAAATTGATCAAGAATTTACCACAGAGACCGCAGAATGCAAAAAAGATTTTTATGATTATCCTATCAGGTCAGCAAATAAAACTTTAATTGCTTGATTAAATTATTATTGCTTAACCATTAGGCCGAAAGCTGTGATTCAATACCGGCCAAACCTTAATAGCATTCAGGTTGCATGAGGGGTGGTCCGGACAATGTATTGTCCGGGCCGCGCAGCAGCAAGGGGCAGTATATGGCTCGTTTAATAGTCCCCGGGCGCGGGATGCACCGGGCAAAACCTCTTGTCGCTTCGCGACCCGGACGACAAGTCGTCCGGGCCACCCCAGCAACATTCTTCATCTTTTATTGGCGGCAATTTGACTGTAATATCGTTGATCAATATATTGCTGATCAAAGTGGATAATTCTAAAGATTTTTTAAATTTATCTTTTCCCTGCACTCTCAGCGATCTCTGCGGCAGGCTATTGAAGGTTCGCTGACAACGCAAAGGGCTCATGGAGGTGGGCTTTGAATGAAAAAGTATTTCAGACTCTGCGGCGGAGGGGTGAAGATGAGCCGTTTGCACGGCATCTGGGGATTCGTGTACTTGAGGTAGGTAAGGGTTACGCCCTGGTGGAAATGAGACTGGAACCCCACAATGCAAACATATTCGGCAGGCCGCATGGAGGGGCTATTTTCTCGCTGGTGGATGAGGCGTTCGAGATGGCCGGCAACTCTCACGGAACCGTCGCCGTTGCTCTCAACATGAATATAACGTATATAGCTTCACCTTCGTTGGGGGCCGTGTTGCAGGCCGAGGCCCGGGAGCAGAGCCGATCGCGGCGCACCGCCGCTTACGAAATCCGTGTTCGAGAAGACCAAGGCAGGCTCATCGCCATATGCCAAGCGCTGGTGTATCGCAAAGATGACAAAATTTCATTCCTGGAGCAGCCATGAGGGATGCCCGGCCACCATCATAATGCTCGAAAAGGTGAGGCGGGCCGTACTCAACACAACTAATCCGGTGGTCAATGACAATCCCGCAAAATATCGTTGGGCGCAGCTCATCCTGCTTGCGAATACCCTGTCCGGAGACCTGTAGGCATAGTAATGTTTATCCCTGCACACGTCGGTTTGACACTGGGAGCCATAGTCTCACTGAAATGGTTATTTCCGCACCGCTTTGCCCGCTGGAGTGTAACTTTCTGGCCTTTGTGCCTGGCCGCCCTGCTTCCGGACATCGTGGATAAATTCCTGGCCTTAATAGTTCTGAAAGGGTATCACACATCCAGGCTGTTTGCCCATACCTTACTGTTTTCCGGGCTGGCGATCCTGTTTGCTTACCTGTGGCGGCGTGATTGGATCCCTTACGCCTGGATCATGCTGGGGCACCATTATCTCGACTCAAATTGGAGCCACCCAACAACGATGTTTTTCCCATTGCTGGGCTTTCAATTTGACCGTGGACTGCCCACCCATGATAGCATTGGATATTTTTATGCCCTGTGGCTTAAGTACGTGTATGGTCCTGAATGGTTTGTACCCGAAGTAATCGGGACAGCCGTTCTGGTTGTGTATTTTTACGGGCGCACAAGGTTCCACCATATACTGGATGGACCTTTAGAGGGAAAATCAGGCAGGCAAGCAGAGAAATAAGCAAACCCCGTTGCATTGCAGGGGGGTGTGTGATATGCATTACTAAAAGATGCGGGCGGTCTATTTTCTTTCCCTCATTCACTAGTTCCGGAAGGAAAAACTTTCTCCGGGGAAAATCCCCGGAGACTTTCATAATCCATATATACAGCTATACAGCGCGAGGATTCATCATCATCAGGGAGGGACAGAAAAGAATGAAACTTTCGAATTTTTCGATCGCCCTTCTGGCTGCAATCATGATATTGGGAGGATACCTCCATGCTGGAGACACGGCCTACAACAAGGAAGATCCATCCACAGTGCTGGCGAAAGTGGGGGATCGGCTGATCACTCTGTTCGATCTGGAGCAGGCCTTGATGACCATCCCTTCGGAATTCAGGAAGGAGTATTCAACGCCCGAAGGGCGAAAAGATCTTCTGCAAAAGCTGATCGATCTGCATCTATTCGAGATGGAAGCCCGCAAGATAGGCCTGGACAAAGATAATGCAATCCGTACGCGGCTGGAGACCTTGGAACGCAATTTTTTATCTAAGCAACTGGTTTTATACTTCATTCGGGAAGAGCGCAGGCCGCCTTCCGAGGATGACCTCAGGGCATATTATCATGAACACATCAGTGATTACACGCGGCCGGAGGAGGTGCTGGCCCGACACATCCTGGTCAGGACCAAGAAAGAGGCCGAGGAGATTCTCGTGCTTCTGAAAGACGGGGGAGATTTTTCCCGGTTGGCGCGGGACCGATCCATTGCCCCCGATGCCGGTAATGGGGGATTGCTGACCTGGTTTTCCCGCGGAAAGATGCTCCCCAGTTTCGAGAAGGCCGTTTTTCAGTTGAAAAAAGGCGAGATCAGCGATGTGGTCTGGACAAGATACGGATATCATATCGTCAAACTGGAAGACCGAAAGCCCGCCTATGCCCAGCCTTTTGAAAAGGTGAAGAACACAATTTATGCAGACCTGATAAAATCCCTCCAGGATGACGCTGTAAGAACTCTCCGGAAGCGAATTATGAAAAATGTCTCAGTAAAGATCTTGGACCAAAGGTATGCACAAGAATCTGAAGAAACCTCCACGCGGTGAATCTTTAAAGGAGACTTTGCGACCATGGATGAGAGGTATGACCCAATAAAAATCGAATCTTATTGGCAACAATACTGGCAAAAGAACAAGCTATTCAGGGTAACCGAGGATACATCCAAGCCCAAATATTACGTCCTGGAGATGTTTCCCTACCCTTCGGGACGCATCCACATGGGCCACGTACGCAACTACACCATTGGAGACCTGGTGGCGCGGTTCAAGATTATGAAAGGATTTAACGTTCTCCACCCCATGGGATGGGATGCCTTTGGAATGCCGGCGGAAAACGCCGCCATCGAAAAGGGGGTTCACCCTGCTCAATGGACCTTTGAGAATATTCGCTACATGGGCCGGCAGCTAAAAAAGATGGGATTCTCTTACGACTGGGATCGAGAGATCGCTACGTGCCATCCTGAGTATTACCGATGGAACCAGTGGGCCTTTCTGAAGATGTACGAACGCGGCCTGGCGTATCAGAGCAGTGCTCTTGTCAACTGGTGCAAGAATTGTCAAACCGTACTGGCCAACGAACAGGTGGAGGCCGGTGGCTGCTGGAGATGCGGCGAAGAGGTCATCCAGAAAGAACTGGACGGTCAGTGGTTCCTGAAGATCACCGATTACATCGAGGAGCTTCTCCAGGGGTGCGATACCCTTGCGGACAAATGGCCCGATCGAGTATTGGTCATGCAGAAAAACTGGATAGGCAAGAGCTACGGCGCCGAAGTGGACTTCCCTCTGGCCAACGGTGGGCCCCCCATCAGGATTTTCACTACCCGGCAGGACACGCTCTTTGGAGCGACCTTCATGCTCCTAGCACCTGAACACCCGCTTTGCCGCGAGCTTACACGGGGTAGACCCGAAGAGCGTAAGGTTGAACAATTCATCCAGCAGGTCACCCGCCAGAGCCGGGATGTGCGGTCCGACGATACCGCGGAAAAGCTGGGAGTCTTTACCGGCGCTTACGCCATCAACCCCATGACCCAGGAAAAAATTCCCATCTGGGTGGCCAACTTCGTGCTTTTGGAATACGGGACAGGCGCCATAATGGCGGTGCCGGCCCACGACCAGCGCGACCTGGAATTTGCACGGAAATACGAGCTTCCGGTTCGGGTGGTCATTCATCCTTTTGAGCGCGAACTGGACGAAAAGACCATGACCGAGGCCTTCGTGGAAGAGGGCTACATGGTCAGCTCGGGAAAGTTCAACGGACTGAGAAGCAGTGAAGCCCTCGATGCTTTTGCCGATGAACTGGAGGCCAGAGGGATCGGTCGGCGGACGGTCAACTACAGGATGCGCGACTGGCTGATCTCGCGCCAGAGATACTGGGGGACCCCAATCCCCATGATAACCTGTGAAAGCTGCGGCACAGTGCCTGTGCCTTATGAAGACCTTCCGGTAATCCTGCCCTTGAACCTTACATTGCGAGAAGGAGGCGGCTCACCGCTTCCATACGACAAGGAGTTCCTCCGGGCACCCTGTCCAAGCTGCGGCAAACCGGCTGAAAGAACAACGGAAACTATGGATACCTTCGTGGATTCGTCCTGGTATTTTTTGCGTTATTGCTGCCCGCGATACGAGGAGGGACCCGTGGACCGAACAATTGCGGATTACTGGATGCCCGTGGACCAGTATATCGGCGGGATCGAGCACGCCATCCTGCACCTGCTTTACAGCCGCTTCTATACCATGTTCTTGCGCGATATGGGGCTCGTGAGCGAGGGGGAGCCTTACGTGCGGCTGTTGACTCAGGGAATGGTGCTCAAATACAGCGAAAAGGCAGGGAAAACCGTCAAAATGTCCAAATCACTGGGGAATGTGGTAGATCCCGACTTGATCATCAAGAAATTCGGGGCGGACACTATCCGTTATTTTATCCTGAGCGACTCACCGCCCGAAAAAGATCTCGAATGGACAGATCAAGGAGTATCGGGGGCCAACCGGTTCCTCCACAGGTTCTGGCGGATGATACACAACCACCTGGATGCGATTCGAGAGGTCAAGCCTTACAGCGGACGTGTTGAGGGTCTGGAGGAACCCTTTAAAAATTTATATACCTGCACCCACAGGACGCTCAAGCGCTTCACAGAAGATGTCGACGGCCGCTGGCATTTCAACACGGCCATTGCCCGCGTCAACGAGTTGTGCAACGAGATCAGCCGGCTTGACCCCTCTCAGGTCCGAACCGAGACGGAAAAGCAGGTTATGCGCTGCGCCCTGGAGACGCTCACCATTATGCTGAGCATCATCACACCCCACATATGCGAAGAAATCTGGCGGGCGCTGGGGCACCAAGAGAGCATCATTGGTACGAGCTGGCCCGAATTCGATCCAGAGGCCGTGCGCCAGGAGGAAGTACTCGTGGTAATACAGATCAACGGCAAGGTGCGAAGCCGGATCACTTTACCGGCGGGCTCTTCGGAGGAAGCAATGCGGCGGGCGGTACTGCAGGATGATCGTATAATATCACTGCTGGTAGGTCGAGAACCCAAAAAAGTCATAGTGGTCCCTGATCGCTTGGTCAACTTGGTGGTTTGAGTCGGCAAGGGACAGTAAAAAGGTGATAGAGAGGACGGCACCATAACCCGGGCTTTGTTGCGGCATGATGCGAAAAAATTTAAGAGGAGCATATTTCGTCTCGGTCGCCATAATGATCGCATCCCTGGGAGGGTGCGGGTATCACTTCGCCGGTGGACGCCCTTCCAGAGAGGTAGGTCAATATGTGCTGGCCGGTCCCATTATCGAAAATCACACCCGACATCCAGGGCTGGACCTTATCCTAGCCGAGGCCATTAACCACCGCTTCATCCTTGAAGGCCTGCCCCTCTTGAAACCCACCGGAGAAACAGAAGCGCACATCCGGTGTTCCATACGCTCACTGGATATCAAACCCATCTCATTCCGTCGCAACCTCACCGCCCGTGAATACAGGATCACCATGATACTCGATGCGGCTCTGGAAGGGCGGAGAGAGAGCCCGAACCCGTGGAGCGCCAAGGGAATCATTCTGACCCGGACATACCGGGTTCAAAGTACCATTGTGGCCACAGAGCGGGAGAAAAAAGCCGCCCTGGAGGCCATCGGCTTTGATGCTGCCCTGATTATCGCCGATGGAATACTCCGTGGATTCTGAGTCGATATTGCTCATTGGATATCGCTGAGGGAGAAGCAAAGAGCGTCGGGCCGCAATGCGAATTGGAAATAAATCCGAAATTCGAATTTCGGAATCCGAAACACATTCAAGATTTGAATATAACAATTCCAAAAACTCTCAGATATTCCGACTCATATAGTTTTGAATTGCGGTCTTTTGCACATATTTCGTATTGCGTATTTTTTGTTTTGTATTATGAATTAACGCAGATTATTAAAGTTCAACCACCATTGAATGCATTTTGGTGCGAGGAATGCCGAATAGTTCTTCTTTGACGCCGCGGGAGCTCGAAAAGGAGCTTCAAAAAGACATTGTGCGCCCTTTTTATTACTTTTACGGGGAAGAGAAACTAGGATTGAATAACGCCCTGGAGGCGATCCGGAGAGTCTTGTTCGGCCGGGAGACCTCCCGCCCGCGCAGCGAAATCATTTTATACGGCAAGGAAGTTCTGGCCGATGAATTGCTGATGGCCGCCCAAACCCTTCCCATGATGGCCAGGCGACAGATGATTACGATAAAGGCAGCCCACGAGATGTCCCGGCGGGAGGTGAGGCGCCTTGTGCCGTACTTGGACGCGCCGGCCGACTTTACCTGCCTTGTCTTCACCGCCGATACAGTCGACAGAAAGAGCGATTTTTTCAATGCGCTGGAGCGACATAATGCTCTGGTTGCATTCCGGCCTTTGCCCGAGAAGGAACTGCCGCGGTGGGTGCAAGACCAGGCCCGGCTGGTGGGAAAGGAACTGAGCAGGGATGCGGCCTTCGCGCTGGTGGAACTGGCGGGAACCCAGATGGAAACCCTCAAGGGAGAGCTCGAAAAATTGCTCTTGTATGCAGAGGACCGCGAAGTCATCAGCGCAGCGGATATTCGAAAAGTGGCCATCGACTCTCGATCATTCTCGGTTTTCGAACTGGTTGACGCACTGGGAAATAAGGATGTTGAGAAATCCCTCCGCATCCTGGGTAAGCTTCTTGAGACAGGAGGTCCTGATGAGCACCTGAAAGTACTTGGTATGATCGCTCGGCAAATACGGCTCATCTGGCAAGTGAAACAGCTAAAGACCAAAGGCAAATCCAAAGCCGTTATACAGAAGGATTTGGGCCTGGCATCATGGTTGGTGGAAAAGTTTCATCGATTCGGCCGACACTTTTCCGAAGAAGATCTCTTATGCGCCGTTCGAATGCTGGCCCACACGGACCTGGAACTTAAATCCAGCCGCCTGAGCTCCCGGCCGATCATGGAAGGCCTGATCTTGAGCTTGTGCAAGAAGGGTGGGTGAACACAGTGCCGCCCTTGACTTTCTGCCACTGCAACTGTTAAGCCCTCCGTTTCATCCAGGGTTGAATTCACAGGGCGGGAGTCCGCTTTTTTGATTGACTTTGCCTTCCGAGGGCTCGCTAAGTGCAGCCACAAGCCGCTTGCGCCTGCGAGTTCATCCGATTGAGAACGGAATTGATCTCATTATGAATGTGCGGAAAACGGGATGTCTCTCCCTGTTCAAGATGCAGGAGTTGAAGTCAGTCGCTGGATTCTCCGAGAAAGGCGCGATATTTTGCGGGAAGCTTTATTCCGGTGGATCACTCCCTTGGATGCTCCCTTATGGAGGGCGGAAACTGCCTTTTGAAATTGCTCTGTCGCCTCTTGAGCGTTTTTGTTCTCAACGGCTGAAAGGACCTTCTTCACCTGTGTTTTAACCGAGGATGCGATCGCACTGTTTCTCAGTTGCCTTTTTCGGTTTTGACGTGCTCTCTTTAACGCCGATGGATGGTTTGCCAATTTCAGACCTCCTGGTTTTGCTTGATGTCATTAAGAATTCTTATGAAGGCATACCCACGGATAGCCCCGGTGGATGGGCTCTGCCCGGCATAAAAACCCGTTGGGAAAGAACAAACCCGCAAGATATCGGCGGGCTCTGCCTGCCCTGCAATGGTTGCCTCTCAATGGTTTTTCAGGGCTTTTCCCGAATTTTTCAATTATTTACCACCCGTTGGTTCCCTTTGTCAAGGTTTTTTAGGGAGATACAATAAGGTGGTCAATGAGAGGGGCGTTTTGTCATCCAATTCGGATTCGAACCTTTTCCATGAAGTCTCCGGCAGATGTTTCTTCCGGCCCGCGGGAACGGTTTCTTTCTTAACCCTGTTGAGCAGATTGCTGGGATATGCCCGGGACGTGGTGGTGGCCCATTTCTTCGGAGCCTCCATGGCCGCCGATGCCTTCTATGCCGCGGCGGCCATCCCCAACCTGGTCCGCAAGCTGTATGCAGAAGGCTCACTGACCGATTCATTCATTCCGGTCTATTCAGGAATGCTGGCCGAAGGGAAACATGGAGAGGCTCTGGATATTGCGCACAAGGCATTCAGCGTGCTGGTAATACTGCTGCTGGGAATTTCCGCCCTGGGCTCGGCATTGGCTCCGTTGATTGCTCGAGCCATTGCACCAGGATTTATGGCACATACTGAACAGTACATACTCACCACGGATATGCTCCGGATCATGTTACCGTATATTTTTTTCATAGGCTTGGTGGCCCTGGCACGGGGGATTCTTCATTCTTTTCAGCGATTCACTGCACCGGCCCTGGCCCCCGCGCTGTTGAATATCTGCCTGATCCTGGCCGCATTCCTTATGGCGCCGCACCTTCAGAGGCCTGTCATAGCGCTGGCAATGGGTATGCTGGTGGGAGGGGTCGCGCAGTTTGCCCTCCAAGTTCCCTCGTTGTGGTATGTGGGGATACGTATTCGATTCCGGTTATCCCTGGGAAACTCCGCCCTTAGGCGCATTGCAAAGGGGCTCATCCCCACCCTTCTGGCGTCCTCTATCTGCCAGATCAACACTGTTGTGGGATTTCTGCTGGCCTCGATGCTGACCGATGGAAGCATCTCCTGCCTCTACTACGCTGACAGGCTGGTGCAGATGCCCATTGGATTCATTGCTATGCCCCTGGCCATTGTTGCTTTTCCATTTATGGCTCATCAGGTCCGGGGAGAGGCGGCAACTGGAATTGGTGAGACGCTGGAGCAAAGCCTGCGATTCATGTTCTTCCTGATCTTTCCCGCACTGACGGGGTTGATCATTTTGCGGATTCCCATCTTCAGCCTTCTTTTTCAGCGAGGCGCGTTTGGACACCGGGAGACCCTGCTCTGTGCCGATGCCCTATTGAACTATTCGTGGGGACTCTGGGCTTTTGCCGGACTTCAGATTCTTCCCCGGGCACTCTACGCCGCAGGCGACTTATGGTCGCCGTTCAAGAGCGGTATCCTGGCATTAGGGGCGAACCTGGTGCTGAGCCTCGTCCTAATGTCGCCTATGGGACACGGAGGTCTCGCGCTGGCAAATTCCCTGGCGGCCGTACTTTATTTTTCGGCCTTGCTTGGACCCGTCGTCCGCAAGCTCCACCAGCCCCTTATCAAGAAATGTGCCCGATCTATGACCCGGTTCCTCATGGCTTCCATCTTGATGGGAATATTTGTGTCAAGAATAGCTTCTCTGGGGCATTGGGAACAAGGTCTGAATACGAATAATTTCCTGGTGCTGGCTGGAGCCATGGTGGCAGGCCTGGCCGGGTATCTGATGATGGCGATCGTCGCCCGCTTTCCGGAGATCAAGGAGTTGGGAATACAGGTGGGCAGATGAGTATTATGCTCAGCACGCCAACACATCTTCCCTTGTTACATGGGAAAAATCCCAGCGTGCATAATAGAAAACCATTTTCATGCCTTAAGGTTTCAGCTTTTGCATGACAAATGCGTACGGGAGCAGAACGGATTACTTCCATCATGATTTTGCCTTCGTTTAGGCTTGAGACACTCCGTAATACATTTGAATGGTAGATTGTCTATAAATATGATAAGTTTTTTATAGAGTCCTGATCAACGCGCGCAAAAGGGAAGAGGGAGCGGACGATGCAGGGTAATAAGCAAAAGATGAGGGAAAGACACCGAAGCCGGCTTCAAACTGCTCAAGTTGCCCCATCCCTCATGAGATGTAATTCGATTAATTCGGTCCAGAGGATCAGACGGCGGATTTTCGGGACATTCAGTTGCTGCACGAACGGGAATTCGTGATGAACCGATCAGAAAATCATGAGAGAATTAGCGGCAGCAAAAGAGGTGCGGAGATTACAAGAAGGGATTTCTTGAAAAAGACGGCATTAAGCTGCACATTCCTGATGGCAACATCTTGTATGTCTCATATCCCTCAATCTTCAAAGGGCTATTCCCGCCTAGTAGAATTAATCAAGCTCGCAGAGAGGGAAGAGCCCCTGTTTGTTTTTAACGATTTTGAGGAGGATATTGATGGAGAGTGTTATAGAATAAGTCTTGATTATTTTAATGATCATGCAGACCTGATAAGAAAAATGCAAAAAGACCTTGGTGGGGGAGAGCTTCGGTGGAGAATAGATTCCTTTAAGCATAGGTTGTTGTTTGTCCCGGAACAGAGGGCGGAATATGCAACTCTATTTCAGAACTATTGCAACGAAGTGATAGATTATACTTTGGATAAGACGAAAGTCGATAACCCTTAATGAAAAGATACAAACCTTGCTTCTGGAAAGACCTGATATCCCGGATAGAGGTATGACAGTGTTTTTGGTCCATAATCTTGCAAGAGAATTCAATGCCACATTTTCCTTTTTTAACCCGAAAAAAGCAGCACCGATTACAACGATTAAATTAAGCGGCAAGGTCTTTACGGGCATTGTCGGTTCTTATACGACGAACATCTATATACGAGAAAACGGCACCTTTAAATTTGTAGAGGATAACTATACCATCTGGCAAAATTGCACAAAAAATCCCTATACCGTTCTTATGGTTCCTATTGAAGAGACGTTACACATTGCTCTGAGGGAGCAATCCCATAGGGAGATCGAAGAGCAAATAGTTCTGAACTCCGTAACGAGCAAAGGAAAGATGGAGAAAATTGTAAAAGATTGGATGGCAGTGGAAGAGGCAGTGGTTGGGGGTCTGGTTCACGCTTTGTTGCCTCATTTTGTAAAAAACCATGTGAATAATTTACCCTATTCCCTGATTGAAGAGGATATAAAATCAAAGTGCGAACTCGAAAGATATTGCTACTTAGAAAAAGGTATAGAAGTAGTAAAAACCATGGGCTACAAAGAGGTCATAAAAATGTATAAGAATAGCCCGATGCAGTTAAAGAAGCTGTTGACGCAGCCATCTTTTAAATCACCGCCTTCGATCTTTCATGGCACGTCTTCCAGAGACTGACTTTTACCAGCGGCAATTGCGCTGAGAAAAGGTCTTAACCTGTAGAAAGCATTTATTTTAGCATTGAAGGGCGGTTTCCGGTTCCGTATGCGTGAAATATCGATACGATTTCATTGACTGAAAAAATCGGGTAACACACCATGCCAGAGCGTGCGAAGGGATGGTGTCCGCCGCTGCACAGCAGGTCATTATATCCGTCTTCTTCAATTTCATTCCAACGGACTGATTATTACTCTTCCCGATTCACCCGTTCAATTAATACCACCGCATGATCCAGAAATATTCCAGATCTCTCCGGCTAAGTTTTCACTGGCATGGACAAAACGTGTGACGGCCAGTGGGCGGGCAATAGGCTGAAGGACTTCGCAGAAAACAGCAAGTCCGGTTACAGTAGAACTCTTGGAATTTCCCTCAAAAGGGAGCGCAGAGCGAAAATTGATTTCGCATTTCCGTATCCCTTGACAGGAAAATTTTAGTGATTACATTCTTGACTATGTTAATAGGAAATAGAAGCAGGGATTGAACAGGCAAATGACCCTGCGAGATGAATTTTGGCAGATTAAATGCAAGTGAGTATCTTTTAATAGGAGGTATGATTATGGACACGAGAAAACAAATTTTTGCATCTCTGATAGCGGTCGCGTTCCTGCTTTCTCTCTCCGCATCAGTTTTGGCGGAAGAAAGAAAATCCAGGCAGAACTGGGGTTTTCCGAGTGATTTCACGCCAGGCGGATATACGCACGGGCAAATGATGGAGAGCGACGAGACAGGTGCACCATCCAGACAGAATTGGGGCTTTCCAAGAGACTACCATCCGGGGCAGTTCAAATCTAAATTAACGGGCGCCGTGGAGGAGAAAGAGGTCAAGAGAACCATCACCATCGATAATGTTGATCGGTTAGGATTGGAATCCAGACAGAATTGGGGCTTTCCAAAAGATTACAGTCCAGAATACGACCTGTTGGATTATTTCAGGTAATAAGTCACTGCAGAAAAAGGGTTCTTCTTGGAATGCAACGTGAAACAGTGTTATATCACGGAAAGGGGCACTATATGCCCCTTTCTCGTTGAATTTTGCGGGATGTCTGTTGGCTATACCTGACCTGCCATAAACAAAATTGGTGTATAACCGCACCACTTGACGGGAAAATTTTAGTGATTACATCCTTGAGTAAGATAATAGGCAATAGAAGAAAAGATCAGACAGGGAAATGATCATGTGTAACAAATTTGTGGACTAAATTGTGGTGAATAAACATCTAATAAGAAAATACAATAATGGACACGAAAAAACAACTTTTGGGGTTTCTGATCGCAGTCGCGTTCCTGCTTTCTCTCTCCACATCTGTGTTGGCGGAAGAAAGGGGAAGACAGTTTTGGGGCTTTCCAAGAGATTACAGACCATGATCACCCGATTACGCCGGGAAGGGTGAGGGGAATTACTATTTCTCTTCCCCGAAAATGACATATGAATTCATGACTGAGGGGCACGAAGTGCCCCTTTTTTTGCATTTTGGGTTGTGGCTGCTGGCTGTTCCCGCCATAAACAAAACGCGAAAGATAACGATATCTGAATAGCACAGCATGCTCATCGGGCTGAGATTCTTTGCCTCTACGATATGATGATAGATAAACGTGTTTCCCCCCTTTGTTATCGCTGAACGGCATGTATAATTCAACACGACGAAAGATTGAACCATTCAATCACATAAAACCGGGATACCGCGGGTATGAGCAAATGTGAGCATACACAGGGGATTGCAGCAGAACAGCGAATGCGGTCATGAAAGCCTCATGGCCGCTCATGCGGAATCCATGGTCTTCTCCGGTGCGCCCAACCTCAGGGCGAAAGCAGGGTAGACCCGCTGAATCTCGGCTCGCACGGTTGTCTTCAAAACATGGCGTTGTTCTTCGCTAAGGGGCGCTGTCTCCGCCACCGTGTCGGGCATCGGCAGGTCAAAGCCCGTGTTTTCCAGCACTTGCTCAACGGTAACGCCGGGGTGCACCGACTCCAGTTCCAGGATTCCTTCTTTCCGGTTAAAAGCCATAACCGCCAGAGGAGTTATAACTTTGTATGGCCCTCCCGGCCTATAGGAGCGGGATAGCTGGGGTGTATGACCCGGGCTGGTGATGAAGTCCACCTGTTGTACGAAGTCCCTGCGCGTGTGGCTCGTCTTGAAAAGGATAACCCGGTGGGCCGTGTAATAGAGCACGGCGCTGCCGGCCCCGCCTGGCAGGCGGATTTTCGGGCGGTGATAATCGCCGATGACGTGGAGGTTAATGTTACCCCGGCGATCGATCTGTGCCCCGGAGAGGAAAAACAGATCCATCAAGCCGCGCTGGGCCAAATCAAAAAGCTGTGATGTGCCGCGATCAATAGGCCACATGGGGTCTCCCAGGATGAGGATGATACTCCCGGGTGCGGTGGTATGACTGGCCAGCAGGCATGCCGCCGCAGGAATGGGCGATAGAGTCCCCACCGCCGCTATTTTTTCGTCTCGGACCTCGCGCGCAATTGCCGCGATCATCATCTCTTCGCCTAAAGTGAGAGTACCGTCGTTCATTATAATACTTTCCTCTCAAACAGCCTTGCTCTTACACCGGATGCCGATACGCGAAAGGTATTCCGCATGGTTTCCTACCGTAAAGACGTACCGCTCCAGGTATCGGGAAAAACTTTCCCCGTCCCTGGCCGAGTGGAGATATTCCCGGACGTGAGTCTCGTCCACCCCGTATACCTCCGGGCATGCGGTGGGATGTGCGCCGTAAGGGACTTCAACCACCGCGTCGAAATGGATCCACGATATGAGCTCGCGCCGCGCGGTGGGATGAAGTTTTCCATTTGGAACCATCTCTTCAACCGTTGCGATCACCTTCCTGCTGGCGAAGACAGCCAGATCTATGTCCGATTTGCGCTCAACAAGGACATTGCCGCGGCTGTCTGCCTGAAAGCCATGGAGAATGGCCACGTCAGGCACTATAGCGGGAACCACCAGGACGTCATCGCCCCCGTAAGGGTTTGGGATGACCTTAAAGTCCTCTCGAACCCGCATGTAATCGGACCCGATAATTCCCCGCACAGGGATGAAAGGGATGCCCATGGCTCCGGCCCGGAACCCTGAGAGCAAGGCGGGTCAGGAATGATCCAGCACCTGGATTCTCCCCTGTTCCACGGATTTGCGGAAGTTGGGGGCCGAGCCGTACTCATCCATCACCACCTGTGCTGTCTCTATGGAATGTACCATGCCCGCCCCGATGAGCATATCCACGCCGATTGCTCCGCGGGGTACCGTCACCAGCCGCAAATTTTTCCTGCCCTGGCGAATCATTTCTCTTTTCAGAGCCAGGGGAGCCATTTCCATATGCCCACCAACAGCAACTTTGTCGCCATCGTTGATGAGACGGACCGCTTGCTCCAAGACCATCCATTTATTCTCAGTCATGTATTCCCTCCCGCCTGGGTTGACCTTATACTGAAGAAATGTTGTTGATTACCGCTAACAGCATCAAACAGCTGATCCGCTCTTTGCCGGGATGTCGCCGTCGCGTGTAAAAGAAAAGGTGACCGGCCTCCCCTGTAAATAAATAAGCAATAAATAAGCAGGCAATGTTGGCAGAAAGGAGGCGGCACGGCTGTCCCGCGCTTGAATAATATTGACCGGGCAGTACTGTAACCCAGCGCACATGAAAAATCGCCAAGCGAAATGCCCCGCACCTTTCGCCGTCCAGAGGGACTTCATCTCTGGTAATTTTTCTCGGATGAATTTTGAATTTTCACCACGTGCCGCCCCTTCCATAGGATTCAGCTTTTTTTAATTATTTACCATATGATGGGCGTAAAAATCAAACAAACCACCAGAAGGCCTCTATTAGACGTTTTATATCTTGATTTGTTTTTTCTTCCTTGCTGCTTTTTCCGTGTCATAGCATGCCATTGCCATCATGCCCTGATATTTTTATATTGCCGTCCACAATATCAAAAAAAATACTTGACAAGGTCAAATTAAAGTGCTAAGTTCCTACAAACCAAGGGGTAGAAGTATCCGTAACAAAGTATATCTCGTACCTCCAAAGAAGAGTTTGGTTTAGAATTAGACGTATTTAAAGATTTATAATTTGAGGTCAAACCAATATTGTTATAATTTTCAGCGTTTACCATGCCTACCATGCCATAGCATTTGAAATTGACTGCGAGAACAGAAAGGAGGTGGTACGTCAGTCTTACCGACTCTATTCGCAGCAAGTACCGTTGAAATGGCAATTATATCATTATCATTGATGCGGAAAGGAATTTTTTTCAAGGGAGGTGATGTCTGTCAATAGATAAAGATAAAAAAGTGGCAATGGATTGCCGAATAGGGATTCAATCTGGATAATCAGGAGGAGAAGAATGAAAAGATTATTGATTTTAGCGTGTGCTGTGGTGGTCGTTCTCGCAATGACTGCCCCTGCTCTTGCACTGGATTTCGGAGCCGCAACACTCAAAGGATACTTCCGAACGAGAGCCTGGTGGTGGGCGGAACGAGACCTCAACGATGACGCGGACCCCAACAACACCACCCACATTGATGGGCGTCTGCGTATTGAGCCTACATGGAAGATCAACGACAATGTCACTCTGAAACAGCGGTGGGAGTTGGACCTGGGGAACTTCGAGGGACCTATTGTTGACCGCGGCACCGGCAGCGGCGACTTTGACCGCCAGGAGCTGGATATCAACCGGGCCTGGGCGGAGATCAAGCTCCCCTTCGGGAAGTTCTCCTTCGGCCGTATGCCCTTTAGCTGGGGAGAGAAAATCATTGATAACGGGTCGGAAAACGATGGATTTCGACTTGATATGAAGTTCGGTCCCCTGACCGTCTTCCCATTCTATTTCAAGGCGTTAGAGGATAGCAGGGATATACTTGATGACATGGATGAATTCGGTGTGGGCTTGCTGTACAAAATGGAATGGCTCCAGGCCGGCATTTTGACCAAGTACATCCAGGGTTACACCTCCACTGCACCCGCGTACTTTCACGGAAGCAGGGATAGAAGACCACAGGGTCCCGGTTGGCCGGCTTCCGGTATTCAACGCAGCAGTGCCCAGGAGTTCAACGTGGGACCATACGTGAAGCTCGCTTTCGGGCCCTTTATCGCCAGCACGGAGTGGATGTTCCGCTTCGGAACCTCCAGCGAGAACCCGAACGGGGAGGATCGGGACAACGAGGCATTCAGTAACGCTGCCGGCATCTTGAAGCTGCAGTACAACGCAAAGCCCTTCATCATCATCGCCGAGGGTGGCTGGTCCAAGGGCGAGCGGATCGACATGGACACCGGCGAACCCTTCATTCTTGACCCGGATGAAGCTTACAGGAACGACTGGCACTCCGACCGCGACGTGGACGTGATTCTCTGGGAAAAGATAGAGGGTCAGGTCAACAACGGCGGCTTTGTCAGGGTGGAAGGTACGTGGCAGGCCACCAAGAAGCTGAAACTCGTGGCTCAGGGTATCTACTCGTTCAGGGATCAGGCCCCAAGAGACGTCGACCACGCAATGGGGTTTGAGATAGACGGATGGGTGAGCTATTCGCTAGTGGATAACTTCCAGATCAACCTTACGGGCGGCTACTTCTTCTCGGGCGACTATTTCGACGACCTGGCTGAGAGCGCGGTCTTCTCGGCTCCCAGAGGAGGAGTTACAGGAGACGACGATTCCTACCTGCTCAAGGCCGAGTTCCGTGTATTCTTCTAATGCCATTGTGGCGTAAATGTACGTGGGGCGCGCATCAAAAGACGCGCCCCATTTTTTAGTATCGACACAAGGGATTTTCCTGCCATCAAAGAGCGTTCGGATCACGGTTAGCGACAGGCCATCCTTGTTGAATAGAGCAACAAGCGAGTCATAGGATTGTTCCTTATAAGGCCGAGCGGTTCAAGACACACCTTGACCTTGACAATGACCCAGCCTTTGATGGATCTTCCAAATACCAGTAAATAAACATTGCTATTCATTACTCAGAAACCGTTCCCGGGACGATTATTGCGGGTCATCTCAAAACAGGTTTCATAATTGTTGTTTTCATAAATTGTAATAAGCTGCCAAAAAGTATTGACTTTTGCTTCTGCTGGTATTATTATTAATAATTATCGAGAATGTCCTGCCTGGGCAACACTTCAAATATCCATGGTAGCCCATGATCATGCCGATATCCGCCGATAACGAGTAGAGGTATCTGGACACAACATTTCTATGCAATTTAACTTCTGTTTTATTGGCAAGGACATTATGGACACCCTAGTGTTGGTGATCCATTGTGTAACTGCATCCTTAATAGACCAGAATACCCCGGGGCCTGCAGAAAGAAGAGAATAATGGAAACGGCGGGCAGACATTCATTTATGGCCTTTATTGACAGGCTATTTTGCTTATCATTTTCACGAAACCGTTACAAGGAGAAGAGATGAATCTGGCGGAACTCAAGGATAGAAAGATTGGTGATCTGCTCGGTATCGCTAAAGAACTCAATGTGGAAGATGCCGGCATGTTGCGCAAGCAGGAGTTGATCTTTGCCATCCTTCAGGCTGCAAGCGAGAAAAACGGACAAATTTACGGCGAGGGCGTGCTGGAGATCCTGCCCGATGGGTTTGGATTCCTCAGGGCACCGGATTACAACTATCTGCCCGGACCGGATGACATCTATGTATCACCATCCCAAATACGGCGATTTAATCTGCGCACGGGCGATACGGTATCGGGCCAGATACGCCCTCCAAAGGACTCTGAACGATACTTCGCCTTGCTCAAGGTAGAGAATGTTAACTTCAGCGACCCTGAAGCCGCGCGAGACAAGATTCTCTTCGATAACCTGACCCCGATTTATCCCAATGAACGGCTCAAACTGGAGACGGTTCCCGATAATATCAGTGGCCGTGTTATGGACCTTCTGACCCCCATTGGCAAAGGCCAGCGCGGCCTAATCGTTGCGCCGCCCCGAACCGGTAAAACTATGCTTTTGCAGAGCATCGCCAACAGTATCACATCGAACCAAGAGGAGGTGATCCTGATCGTCCTGCTCATCGACGAGCGGCCCGAAGAGGTCACCGATATGATACGCAACGTAAATGGCGAGGTCATCTCCTCCACGTTTGACGAGCCGGCCCAACGCCATGTCCAGGTGGCGGACATGGTTATCGAAAAAGCCAAACGCCTGGTGGAGCATCAACGCGACGTCGTAATTCTGCTGGACAGCATCACGCGGCTCGCCAGAGCCCACAATACTGTGGTTCCGCCCAGCGGGAAAATCCTCTCCGGCGGTGTGGACTCCAATGCCCTCCATCGCCCCAAACGGTTCTTTGGCGCTGCACGAAACATCGAGGAAGGCGGATCGCTCACCATTATCGCCACCGCATTGATCGACACCGGGAGCCGCATGGACGAGGTCATTTTCGAAGAATTCAAGGGCACTGGAAACATGGAGCTCTTGCTTGACCGCAAGCTGGTGGACCGAAGGACGTTCCCTGCATTGGACATAAACCGCTCAGGAACGCGTAAGGACGAGCTCCTCCTCCCCGAACGGGATCTTAACCGCATCTGGCTGCTGCGAAAGCTGTTGGCGCCTATGGGCACTGTGGAAAGTATGGAGTTCCTCCTGGACAAACTGACCAAAACCGACACTAATGCAGAGTTTCTTAGCTCCATGAATCAGTGATACACACATTTTATACTGACGGCATTTATTTTTCCCTTGCAAGAACGAGCTAATGGCAGTAAGTTGAATAAACGTCGCCCCTGAACATCGAGGAGTATGCCATGAAAAAGGATATTCATCCAAAATACATGGAGACAACCATTACCTGCGCATGCGGAAATGTCATCCACACACGCTCCAC
The DNA here is from genome assembly GCA_019310535.1 of Deltaproteobacteria bacterium. Taxonomy (GTDB): domain Bacteria; phylum Desulfobacterota; class JAFDED01; order JAFDED01; family JAFDED01; genus JAFDED01. Next base: position 32,269 of record JAFDED010000012.1, on the reverse strand, counting down.
GCAAAAGGACATCCGGGTGGAAATCTGCTCCCAGTGTCATCCGTTTTTCACTGGCAAGCAGAAGCTTGTAGACTCAGCCGGGCGCATTGAACGTTTCCTGAAGAAGTACAATATTAAAGATTCCCAAGCATGAAACGATTCGTACCCGATGGATTTTAAAAAGTGTGTGGTTGCGGTTTCAACACGATGATTCTTTTGCGACGGATGGCGCTCAGAGAGCTTAAGCGAAAAAGTTCCCGAAGTCTCCTTTTGCGCCCGATCCCATCCCTCCAATTTTTTCCGTCTTGTTTTCCTTTGGACTCTTTCTCTTAGAGATCGTTAAGATAGGCCATGCTGCGGGGAATATTTTGATCCTTTCCGCGCGATCCGAATTGGCTGAAATACTGCTCCAAACAGCGGGGTACCGTTCATGAGGATTGGAGCGATGCTAACATTCCGGAGTTCGTGTAATGAGCGAGAAAATCCAGGTTGGAGGCCAGGCGGTTATTGAAGGCGTCATGATGCGCACCCAGGGGTCGCTGAGCGTCGTGATCCGGAAACGCAACGGCGAAATGAAGATCAAGCGGGAGCGATTGGTATCTGTGGTTGAACGGATGCCATTCTTGGGTAAGCCCTTCTTTAGAGGCGTGGTCGTCCTGGTGGAAGCACTGATTAAAGGGATCCAGGCTCTTATGTACTCCGCGCAACAGAATATGGAGGATGAGGCCGGTGAGGCGGCAAACAGCCCGGATAAAGCAAAAGACCGATGGGCAATGGGTATTTTCGTAGCCATTGGGGCAGGCGTGGGGATTCTGTTTTTTGTAGTCATTCCCCATGTGCTCACCTTGATAATGGGAAGGGTTGGAAACACGGACATGGGGGTGGAGACCGTCCGATTCCATGTTGTGGATGGAGTATTGAAACTCGCATTTTTCATCCTTTATATTCGGACCATATCCCTGATGAAGGACATACGGCGGGTATTTCAATATCACGGCGCAGAGCACAAGTCGATTCATGCATACGAAGCCGGCCAACCGCTTACCCTGGAGGGAGCCATGCCCTTTCCCACAATTCACCCGCATTGCGGGACCGCTTTTATCCTGCTGGTGCTGACTCTCAGCATTATAGTCTTTTCCGCTCTCTTCCCCATGGTACCGTTGTTTCGAACTCTGGGAAGATACGAAATCCATCTGGCAATCATGGTGATCAAAATCTTGCTTTTTGTCCCCATTGCAGGGATATCGTATGAAATCATCAAACTGGCTGATCGCCGTCCTCGGAACCTCATTCTTCAGGCTCTCACCAGGCCTGGTCTATGGCTGCAGAGTATGACCACACGCGAGCCCACGGCTGAGCAACTTGAGGTCGCCCTGACAGCCTTGAAGAGCACCCTGGAAATGGAGCAAAACAGGTGTGATCTCCCATTCAGGGAGGGAAAAGATGTTAGATAAACTGCAAGAGATCGAAGCGCGCCATGAGGAGATAAATGGGCTACTGAGCAAGCCGGAGATTATCCGGAATCGCAATGAGTTTCTGCTCCTCGCCCGGGAGCATGCCGAGTTGGATGATTTGGTAAAAACTTACCAGCAGTATAAAAAGCTATCCCGGCAACTGGAAGAGGCCCATCAGATCACCCTTGAGGGGGATGAGGAACTAAGGGAATTGGCCCTGGAAGAAGTCCGCGCATTAAAAAAGCACATTGCCGCCATTGAGGATCAGCTCAAGCGTCTTTTGCTCCACAGTGACCCCAATGATCGCAGAAACATCTTTCTTGAGGTCCGGGCGGGTACGGGGGGCGAGGAGGCAGCGCTTTTCGCCATGGACATTTTCCGGATGTATACCCGATACGCTGAGCGCAATAAATGGCGCGTTGAGGTAATGAGCGAGCACGCAAGCCCGGTGGGCGGGTATAAGGAGATCATCGCCCTGATTGAGGGTGAAGGAGCCTTCAGCAGGTTGAAATACGAAAGCGGAGTTCACCGGGTGCAGCGGGTACCCCTTACCGAATCCCAGGGCCGTATCCACACTTCTGCCGTTACCGTGGCCATACTGCCCGAGGCGGAGGAGATCGAGGTAAACACCGATCCTAAAGATTTAAAAATCGATGTCTACCGCTCATCGGGCCCTGGAGGGCAAAGCGTGAACACCACAGATTCTGCCGTTCGAATTACCCATGTCCCCTCAGGCATTGTTGTGACGTGTCAGGACGAAAAATCCCAGCACAAGAACAAGAACAAGGCCATGCGTGTCCTTCGCGCAAGGCTTTTGGACAGGCTCCAGGAAGATCAAACCGAGCGGATATCCAAAACCCGCAAATATCAGGTAGGTTCCGGGGATCGAAGCGAGCGTATACGGACCTATAACTTTCCTCAGGGGCGCATTACAGACCATCGCATCGGCCTGACCCTTTACCGCCTGGAACAGGTGCTTGAGGGGGACATGGACGAGATCATCGATGCACTGGCCTCGCATTTCGAGTCCGAGTCCTTGCTGGCCGATGCAACTCATGAGGGGTCTCCCACTGAGCGCGAAAGGTGATGAGAAATACAATAGAGCTGATCCGCCTCACCACCTCATTCTTTCGGGAAAAAGAAATCGGGAGTCCGCGGCTGGATGCCGAGTTGCTTCTGGCCCATGCACTGGGGGTCCGTCGCATCGATCTCTACTTGAACTACGACCGTCCCGTTCATGATGATGAGCTGCGCAGCTTCCGACATCTAGTTCGACGGCGCGCCGAGCGAGAGCCTGTGGCATATATCACCGGTGTCAAAGAATTCTGGTCGCTGGATTTCGCCGTCAATCCAAGCGTACTCATACCAAGGCCCGAAACCGAGCTGTTGGTCGAGCAGACGCTGAGAGCATCGGAATCAAAATGTCGGGAACCGGGCTGTATAATCAGCATTCTGGAGTTGGGGACTGGGTGCGGCGCCGTGGCGGTCGCTCTGGCGCGGTCGCTGGCCCACAGGGCGAGCATCGCCGCAACGGATATCTCTCCCATGGCTCTGGCCGTCGCCCGGAGCAATGCCATTCGGCACTGTGTGAGTGAGCATGTAAGGTTCATTTGCGGAAATTTATTTGATCCGATCAATCCCGATCTTCGCTTTCATTTCATTATCTCCAACCCGCCTTATGTGCCCTCTGCCGCAATTCCCTACTTGATGCCGGAGGTGCAGCGGTATGAACCGGTCCAGGCCCTGGATGGCGGAGTCAATGGATTAGCTTTCATCCGCAGTATCATTCGGGAGGCTCCGTATCGATTGATGGACGGTGGATGTTTTTTTCTGGAATTCGGCGACGAACAGCAAGAGCCGATCCGAACCGTAATCAAAGAAACTCAGGCCTTTAAGGACCCGGTTTTTTTCCATGACCTTTCGGGTCGTGCTCGCGTGGTCAGCGCTGAAGTGAAAGGGGGCTGAAGCGATGTACAAAATGATCATTCAGGGTGGACAGCGCCTGGAAGGCGAGATCGAGGTCAGCGGTGCCAAAAACGCCACTCTCCCCCTCATGGCCGCTTCTCTAATGGCCGGTGGATGCAGTACATTCACCAATGTGCCCAGGGTCAATGATGTTGCCACCGCGTGCAAGCTGCTCACACACCTGGGGGCCTCCGTTGAGCGGGTAGGAAAGGATGAAATTCGTATCGATGCATCTCGCATAACCGGTCACGAGGCGCCTTACGAGCTGGTAAGAACCATGCGCGCCTCTGTACTGGTGCTCGGTCCCCTGCTGGCACGTCTGGGGAGGGCCAGAGTCTCATTGCCCGGTGGATGCGCCATCGGAGCCCGACCGGTGGATCAGCACCTGAAGGGCCTTGGGGCCCTCGGTGTTCATATAGAGCTTGACGGCGGATATATCGATGCCAGGGTGGATAGGATGAGGGGAGTCCGGTTCTGCTTCGATGTGTCAACCGTAGGCGGCACAGAAACCATGTTGATGGCCGCCGTCTGCGCTGAGGGCACCACCGTGCTCCAGAACGCGGCCTGCGAGCCCGAGGTGGCCGAACTGGCCCGTGTACTCAACCGAATGGGTGCGCGTATCGAGGGCATCGGGACAGAAACCCTGGTCATCCATGGCGTGAGGCGACTGGAACCCATCCGGCATGAGGTCATCCCGGATCGAATCGTGGCAGGCACCTTTATGGCTGCTGCAGCCATTGCCGGCGGGGACGTGCAAATCCGAAAGTGCCCTATGGACATGCTGGAGGCGGTTGCGGACAAGATGGAGGCGTGCGGGATCCGGATAATCCGCGCGGATGATGGGGTGCGCGTTACGCGCGAAGGACCTATTCGCCCTGTGGATATCGAAACTTTTCCGTATCCCGGATTTCCTACCGACATGCAGGCTCAGATGATGGCGCTGCTCAGCGTCGCTGAAGGGACAAGCGTCATTCGGGAGAAGATATTCGAAAACCGTTTCATGCATGTGTTGGAACTGCAGCGCATGGGTGCCGACATCCGGATCAGGGGCAACACGGCCATTGTCACCGGTGTTCCCTACTTGAAGGGTGCACCTGTCATGGCCACGGATTTGCGTGCAAGCGCTTCTCTTGTCCTGGCGGGACTGGTGGCACGTGGAACTACTGTGATCGACCGTGTGTATCACCTGGATCGCGGTTACGAGAGGATCGAAGAAAAACTCAACGGGCTGGGGGCGAATATTCAGCGGGTATGGGAGGATTAAATTTGCACGACCATGACCTCCGGTCACAACGAAACATAAAAAGAGGAAGGGTTTTTGATGGGACAACAGGATGAACGAGCTTGTGTTAATCCTTTTTATCCTGTTATTCTGCCCACTTATTCTATACGGCCTTTTGCTGCGAAAGTTGATGGGCGCGAGCTTTCTGGGCCAGGAAGTCCCGCCAGCGCGAGAAATTAAACTTCATGACGGCGTAATGTTCCTCCGAGTCCACATCCAGCGCAGCGCCCCCAAAGCTTGTCAGCACTGATGTAAAACGGGTGCCCAGGATTGGGGATATGCTGCTCTCAACGTCCCTGCGATTCAAGAAGAGATGCCGTAAAAAGCGGACATTTCTCAGGCCGAGCTTCACCATTGCTCTGGCTAAGTGCAGTGAAAAGAAGTGACGTAAAAAGCGGGTGTTTCTGCCCCCCAGCTTTATAGCCTCCCATCCCAGCCCAATGATTTTTCCCCATTGACGCTGATAGCGATAGTTATACATATCCTGTATGTATGAGCGGTGCTTAATTTTGAGGGGCTTTACGAAGTGGATGTTGTTTTGTCGGAAGCTTCCATCCCGGAAATGAAAGCAAGCCATTTTAATGCCGGGACGGTCGGGGGTGGGATAAAAGGGTTCCAGATCGGCCTCGGCGGTTAAACCGAGAAAGTAGTCATAGTGAACAATATCCAGGTTTGATAAAAATTCCTCCAATTCCGCGGCGATCAATAGAGGAATATCGCAAGAGCAATATAAAACACCATGTTCTCGAACGGGAGAGTCGGGGGGAAGGAATTGTATTTCTGATTCGGGACAGGGCACGCTATATATAAACCCTTTCCATGCATTGGCCAAAAAATTCTCCTCCTGCTCCAGAACCACCACCTCTTTGATCCCTCGAAAAGGGTTTTTTGCTCTTGCAATGGCCTCCTCCAACCGGCGTCGAGGGCCCAAGACTATGATCCGTTGAATGCCGTGAGTATCTTCAAGTGCCGATAGAACCCAATTGATAAAGGGAACTCCTTCAGCTTCCAACAAAGCCTTGTTGGTTCCAAGCACCATCCTGCTGGCCCGGCCTTTGTCTCCGGCCATTACTACGGCATCAATGGAGTCGCTTCCGTTCATGTCGTCTTCACGGGATTGCTTCCCTGCCAGCCTGCAGAGAAGCAGTTATTCAACATCGGGGGTAAGGTTCATGGTATTACCGCCTATTTCACCTGCCCCACGTATATTAATGTACAAATGAAGAGCCCTCAGTTTTCAAAGATACTTCTCAGCAAGAATTTCAGCAATCTGGACGGCGTTAAGGGCCGCGCCCTTTCGAAGGTTGTCGGCGACAATCCAGAGGTTGATCCCGCATGTGATGCTCTCGTCATCCCGTATCCTCCCCACCAGTGTTTCGTCCTGCCCCGCGGCGTCGATGGCCAATGGATATGTGTTGGTGGAAGGGTCGTCCACTACGCGCACCCCCGGCGACTTTGAGAGTATGTCGCGAACCTGATCGACGGTCAATTTCCTTTCGGTCTCGATATTGACGGATTCCGAATGGGAATAGAAAACCGGCACGCGCACAGTGGTGGCAGTGATGCGAATAGAGGGGTCCTCCATGATTTTTTTCGTTTCGTTGACCATCTTCATTTCTTCCTTGGTATAGCCGTTATCCAGGAATACATCAATGTGCGGAAGGCAATTGAAGGCGATCTGATGCGGGTAAACCTTTTTCGTCACCGGCCTGCAGTTCATGATGCTGATGGTTTGCGCTTCCAGTTCGTCAATGGCCTCTTTACCCGTTCCGGATACGGACTGGTAAGTGGATACAACCACCCGTAGCACCCGGGCGGCATCATGGATGGGCTTAAGAACCACCGCCATCTGTATGGTGGAACAGTTTGGGTTGGCGATTATTCCCTTGTTCGTGTAGTGGGCAATGGCATGGGCATTGACCTCCGGCACCACGAGAGGAACATCCGGGTTCATCCGAAAAGCGGAGGTATTATCTACCACAACGCATCCCTGTTGAGCAGCAATGGGGGCGAACTCCTTGCTCACAGCGGCTCCCGGAGAAAAAAGGCCAAGGTCAATTCCGCTGAAGGCTTTTTCAGTCAACAGCTCTATGGGCAATTCCTCACCACGAAACGGCATAGTGAGACCGATGGATCGCTGTGAGGCCAGAAGCTTGAGCTCATTAACCGGAAAGTTACGTTCTTCCAGAACTTTGACCATTTCCTTTCCCACGGCCCCGGTAGCCCCCGCGACTGCCACGTGCAGCCCTTTTCTCATGCTCGATTAATCCTCCTTCAATTGTATCGAAATCCTTTCACTTTTTATTTTATTTTATATTTTATTTTTCTTCGGGCTTTCGCTGAGTGTCCCTCTGGCAACTGATGCGTCGGGTTCCAGTATTGTCTTTTTGCGCTTGCGGATAAAACGCAGGGCTGCAAAGGAAGGGCCCGATATAACGTACGAAGCAAACAGGATGAAAATGATCAAATGGGGCTCGCTGGCCACCACCACTAAAAATAAGACGGCCACCACGAGGGCGCGGAAAGGTTTGAGCTTAATGGGCTCCATATCCTTAAAGCTTGTAAACTTGATGTTGCTGACCATTAAAAAAGAGAGGACATATATCATGATCAGTAATCCTATATAATAAGGCATGGGAAAGTTTCCTATATGGATTCCCATCCCGCCGAATAAAAGTGCTGTTGCGGCCACCATACCGGCTGCTCCGGGTATTGGAAGGCCGTTAAAAAAGCGGCTGTCCATCAGCCCTATCTGAACATTGAACCTTGCCAACCGCAGGGCCCCGCAGGCCACAAACAGAAAAGACGCCAGCCACCCCATACGCCCGAAGGGGGAAAGGACCCAATTGAATGCCAGGACCCCCGGTGCCACGCCAAAGGCGACAAGGTCGGAAAGAGAGTCGTATTCCACGCCGAAAGACGACACGGTCCGAGTAACGCGGGCTACCTTGCCGTCCATGGCATCGAAAAAAACAGCGATCAGGATGGATATGGCCGCGGCATTGTAATCACCCTTGATGGAGGATATAATTGAGTAAAAGCCGCAGAACAGACTGGCGGTCGTCAAGACACTGGGTAGTATAAAAATGCCCCTGCGAACCCTGCTCATGCGGCCTTCAGTCAGGGTTACCCGTCTTTTTTTCGCTCTCATGGCAAGTACCCCACAACCGTCTCCCCGGCGCGAACCCTATCGCCCGGCCGAACGACCAGACGAGATTGGGGCGAAAGAAAGATATCCACTCGGCTGCCGAATCGGATGAGGCCGAAACGATTTCCAGCCACCACACGGTCGCCCTCCTCAGCCCAGCAGACTATCCGACGTGCCACCACGCCGGCAATCTGGATCATGAGTATGTTCTGTCCACTGGGGGTTTCCAGAAAGAGCGCATTCTGTTCATTTTCCCTGGAAGCTTTGTTCCGGTTGGCAGAAAAAAACCGCCCCGGATGATATGATATGCGCCTGACAACACCCGACACGGGAAACCGGTTGACATGCACATCAAAAAGGCTCATGAAAATGCTGACTTTTTTCATCGAGGTGCCAAGGAATCGGGCTTCATAAAATGATGGATCAACTTGAATAACCTTGCCGTCCGCCGGGGCGATTACGGCCCCGGTCTCTTGTGGTGTCCGGCGTTGCGGATTGCGAAAGAAATACAGGCAAAACAGGGCGATAACCATCAAGAGGGCTCCGGCGATAAACCATTGCAGCGCTAACAGGATAAAACCAGCAACGGCGGGGATAATACAGAAGGGATATCCCTCTCGAACGACTCGGCCTTCATCAACTTTCGTCATGGGGCTCGCTCATTCCTTCGGAACATTCTCATTTTTTCTTGGCGCGGGGCAATGCAATGCAGCCGCTGCGGACGATCTCTTGAATACCAAGTGGTTTCAACAGATCCAGGATCGCCTCCAATTTGCCCTGGTCGCCTGTGATCTCAATGGTATAAAAGTTGGGACTTACATCCACAATCTTTCCGCGGAATATATCCACAATGCGCAGCACCTCAGCCCGGTTGCTTTCTTCGGCCTTCACCCGGATGAGGATCATCTCGCGATCCACAAACTGGCTTCCTGTCAGGTCTGTCACCTTGATCACGTCGATGAGCTTGTTGAGCTGCTTTATGATCTGCTCTATTATCTGGTCGTTTCCCTCTGTGACGATAATTATGCGCGAAAAATTAGGATCAAGAGATGGAGCGCCGACAAAACTCTCGATATTAAATCCCCGACCGCTAAAAAGTCCGGATATGCGGGAAACAACTCCGGGCACATTGTCAACGAGGACGGAGATGACGTGTCTCATTCATCCTACCTTCAGATCAGCATTGAAGTATCAATAAACAGAGCAAAAACGGCGTTAAGCTTCCCGCCATTTCAGGCCGCATCGGAGACGGGCGCTCAAAGCAGGAGCATCTCACGGATGGAAGCGCCCGCAGGCACCATGGGGTAGACGCCTTCTTCCTGCTCCACCAAAAAGTCCATAATAACCGGCCCGGGCTCTGCCAGAGCCTTGCGAATGACTGGCTCTACCTCCTTGACTGTTGTGGCACGCAGGCCCACCGCATTGTATGCTTCGGCCAGCTTGACGTAATCAGGCAATTGCGGCATTTCCGTGTGACTATAACGCTTTCCGTAGAACAACTCCTGCCATTGCCGCACCATGCCCAGGAAACCGTTGTTCAAAATGGCCACTTTCACGGGGAGTTGGTGCTGGACGGCGGTGGCCAGTTCCTGAATATTCATCTGTATGGAGCCGTCTCCGGCAATATCGATGACCGTCCGGTCGGGGGCGGCAACCTGCGCGCCGATAGCGGCGGGGAATCCATAGCCCATTGTTCCAAGACCTCCGGATGTGAGGATGGTCCGCGGATGGTCAAACCGATAAAATTGTGCGGTCCACATCTGGTTCTGTCCTACCTCGGTACTGATGATTGCATTACCACGGGTCAGCTCGTAGAGTTTCTCCACGACGAATTGGGGTTTGATTGTTCCTTTGTTGTTAACTTTATAGGAAAGCTGGTGGGAACGCTTCCACGCATCGATCTGCTCCGTCCATTCCTTGCACAGGCTCGCTGTTTTTTGTCGATCTTTCTCATCCAGCATCCTGTTCCATCGACGGAGGACGTCGCCCACATCTCCTACAATAGGAATATCCACCGGTACGTTCTTGCTGATGGAAGAGGGATCAATGTCCACCTGGATGATTTTGGCTTTGGGTGCGAATTCTGCTACATTCCCAGTGACCCGGTCATCAAAACGCGCGCCCAGTGCGATGAGACAATCACATTCCGTCACTGCCATGTTGGCCGGGAACGTGCCATGCATGCCCAACATTCCCAAAAACAGTGGATGCGTACCCGGAAACCCGCCAAGGCCCATGAGAGTGAGGGTTATGGGCAAAGAGAGGCTCTCGCAAAACTGGATCAGATCCCTCGACGCACCCGAGGTAATGATTCCTCCTCCCGCATAAACCACTGGACGGTTGGATTTACGGATAGCTTCCATGGCTCTGCGGATCTGGCCCGCATGGGGGCGCACTTGAAGGCGGTACTTGCGCGCTCTTGCCTTCCCATGGCTGTCAGTGGACAAGGTGACACGCTGCACATCTTTTGGAACATCTACCAGAATCGGACCCGGACGTCCGGTGCGTGCCACGTAAAATGCCTCCTTGACGGTGCTGTGCAGATCCTCGATGTTTTTGACAAGATAGTTGTGCTTGGTACAGGGACGGGTTATCCCAACGATGTCCGCTTCCTGAAACGCGTCATTTCCGATGAGCAGAGTAGGTACCTGCCCTGTAATTATCACCAGGGGTATCGAATCCATGCAGGCGGTGGCGATGCCCGTTACTGTGTTCGTTGCTCCCGGCCCGGACGTGACGATACATACCCCCGTTTTGCCGGATACGCGCGCATATCCATCCGCCGCGTGTACAGCTCCTTGCTCGTGGCGTGTCAGAATAAATTTGAACCGGGATTCGCCCAGGCAATCAAAGATATCCAGCACCGCCCCACCGGGAAATCCGAATATTGCATCAACTCCCTCTTCAACCAGGCATTCTAATAATATCCTGGCCCCTGTCTTCTTTTCGCTCACAGCCGGTAACCTGCCTTTTCCACAAGAAGTTCCGGAAAAGCCGAGGCGTGTGTGCTACATCTTCTTAAAAATGGAGCTTTACACAGCCTTGCACCCATAAATTTCACCGTTTTGCTCCATTCAAAACAAGGCAACACCTTTTTGTCCTCAATGTCTCACGCCATGGCTCGATACCGGGCAAGAATTTTTTCGATCCGGTCTTTTTCGGCCAGCTTCAGCTTCTTAATTTTCTTGATCTCTATTTCATCCTCGGTGGACAAGTAGGGGCGAGCTTGCATTTGTTCGAGTTTTTTTTCCAGTTTCTGGTGTTCTTCAACACACTGACGTAGTTGTTGGTCTTTATCGAGCCACTGCTGAATCAACCGTCTATCGCACTCCTCCATCTTGCCCCCTTTCTTGCTAATATCACGATTTATCCTTAATCCATGCAGTATAGAGGCGTGGTTAATCGCCTTCGTGCAACTAATTACGTCATAAGAAATAAAACTAAAACTGCCTCTGAGAACCGGTCGCGAAGAGACCTTTTATAAATCCTGAGCGCCTCTTCAATCTTAAACCTGGAGACTCGGGCAGAAGATCACACTATGAGCATTACTGTAGCCGATTTAAAGTAATTTTGTCAACTTTTCTCTACCTACCGGAGGTACGGCGGAATATCGGAACGGATTGGACTACCTTTCTTTCCAATGAATCTCTGCATCAGATAAGCGCACGTAAATCGGAACCAGTGGAGGCATTTTTTTTGACTGACTCGCTTTGAGTGCCTCTAGGGCCATTCTCCCGATGACGGAGGCGCGAGGGTGCCACGTTTCCGGTGGTGCAAAGACGGCCCGTTCGCCCAGGGATTGTCGGAGTCTCTCCCGGTTGGGCGGTACACCGTCGCCCATAAAAACCACGGTTTCGTCTCCCAGGATGGAATGCAGCCCCTCGGGCGCTATAACCAGGAACGGTGAGCTTCTGGCCAGGATTCCATGGGTATTGGGTCGGTAAACAGCCGCGAAAACCTCATTCCTTCGGGCATTTATCAGCGGGCAAACCGTTAGCGAGGTATAGGATAACGACTGCGCCATTGCATCCAGGGTGGGAATCCCAATGGCCGGTTGAGCGCAAGCCATGGACATTCCTTTGATCAAAGCCAGCCCGATACGCAGGCCGGTAAATGACCCCGGGCCGATACCTGCGGCATACACATCTACATCTTCAGGAGACAGGCCGCATTCCTTTAGCATTTGTGCCAGAGCGGGCAAAAGACGAACTGAATGCGTTGTCTCAGCCTTCACCGCGATCTCTGCACATATATGATCATCTTCCAGGATGGCGAGGGCTTCCCATGGTGTAGCGGTATCCACAGCCAGCACTCGCATATCAGGGTTTCCAATTACGCATAATGTCATTATAAAAGACAAAGGCCATGAGAACTATCAGCAAGAATATTCCAACCTGTTGCGCTACCTCTCTAAATCGGGCCTTAACGGGAACGCCCACCACGGCCTCGATCATGAAAAACAAAAGATGGCCGCCATCCAGTATGGGTATGGGAAGCAGATTAAGGATGCCCAGGTTCACGCTGATCAGGGCCATAAAAAAGAAAAAGTTCAATATCCCCTCCCTGGCCTGCTTTCCCGCCAGTTGCGCAATCAGAATGGGTCCCCCCAGCGTGTCCATGGGTATGATTCGCTGAATGAGCTTTACCACGCTCAAAATCGTCAATTGACTGATTTTCCAAGTCTGTTCCACACCTCTCCAGATGGATGTCAACGGGCCAAAACGGCGGTTGATATAATTGCTTGAGCCACTAATCCCGATAATCCAGTTGGAAACCTCCTCGCCAAAGAGGTTTTGCCCCGATGAATTGACCGGTGATATAGAGATATCAAAGGTTTTTTCACCGCGCAACACAGTGAACGTCAAAGGCCGCCCCTGACTGTTACGGATAGATTCGGATAGTTCTTCCCAGAATTGAATCTTCCTTCCGTTGACGGCTGCAATCACATCGCCGGGCTGCAGGCCCGCCTTTTCAGAAGGGAACCCTTTGCGGATATCTCCAATCTCAGTGGTAAGAGATGGAATACCCACAAAGAACAACATTGAAAAAATCACCATGGCAAAAAGAAAGTTAAATCCCGGTCCCGCCACAACGATTGCGATCCGCTTCCACAGTCTTTGTCCGGAAAACGAGCGTGTCTCTTCTTCAGGACTTACCTGGTCTTCGGGGTTCTCTCCAACCATTTTGACATACCCGCCCAGCGGAAATGCGGAGATCTGATATTCGGTTTCCCCGATTTTTTTGCTAACCAGGCGCGAGCCAAAGCCCAGAGAAAATTTCAGCACCTTTACTCCCAGCCGCTTGGCCAGTAAAAAGTGGCCCAGTTCGTGGACGAAAATCAGGACACCCAGGACGATTCCCGCCGACAGGAGCGTCCAGAGTAATTGCAGAATTTGTTCAAACATGGGTTTCTACACTCCATTTCTTGTGATTACTTTCTCCAATGGACAGGTCGACTGACCTCATACGTGTAACTGTGCACATTACTTATATGAAAATGCATCCGGCGATGAATGCTTTCGGTTTTTATCGCATAAACGGCCATTTTGAAGGACTATTTCTGCAAAGCCTTTCTTATCCTCCATCGACCCACCGGCTGCATTCTTTTCGCGTCCACGCATCGGCTTCTATCACATCCTCCAGAGAGCGTACCGGATGCCCGATGTGACTCTCCAGAGCCCGCTCCACCACGCCGCTGATCTGCTGAAACCGGATCCGCCTATTGAGAAAAGCCTGGCCTGCCACCTCGTTTGCGGCATTCAGCACCGTAGGATACGTTCCGCCTTGATCCAGGGCCCTGTATGCAAGCCCCAAACAGGGGAAAGTCTCCCGATCGGGTGGCAAGAACGTGAGCGTTCTTAGGTGCAAAAGATCCAGCGATGGTAATGTGTTCTGTATCCGCTGGGGATAAGACATGGCGTATGCAATGGGGATGCGCATATCCGGGATTCCCATCTGGGCGATCACCGATCCGTCATGGTATTCCACCATGGAATGAACGATACTCTGGGGGTGGATGTACACCTCGATATTTCCCGGTGGAATGTCAAAAAACCACCGGGTCTCAATCACTTCCAATCCCTTATTCATGAGAGTAGCCGAATCCAGCGTCACCTTTTTGCCCATGTTCCAGTTGGGATGGCCCATCGCTTTCTCTGGCGAGACGCCACTGAGCTGTTCTCGTGACCAACCCAGGAAAGGCCCACCCGAAGCGGTCAGGAGGATTCGGCGCACCTCTTCATAATGGTGGCCCCTCATGGCCTGGAATATCGCGCTCAGTTCGCTATCCACAGGTAGCAACTTGCTCCCCGTATCTCTGGCTTGCTGCAGGACCAGCTCACCGGCCATCACCAGCACTTCTTTATTGGCCAGTGCCACGTCCTTTCCCATGTCAATTGCCCGCATTGTGGGAATCAAGCCAACCGACCCCGTCAGGGCCGATACAACCAGGTCGGCGCCCTCCGCTGTTGCTATGCGCTCCAGTCCTTCCGGTCCCCAAAAAATTTCCACTCTGTCCTGATCCGCCCAACGGGCCTCCAGCTTCTCCGCCAGCCCTTGATCGGCCACTGAGACCAATCGTGGGCGAAATTCTCTCATCTGCTTTAAAAGAGCGTCTATGTTGTTCCCTGCAGCTAGGGCAACAACCTCGAAGCGGTCACGATGTTGACGGACAACATCAAGCGCGTTAGAGCCAATGGATCCTGTCGATCCCAAGATGGCCAGGCTTTTCAACCTTGCCTCCTAAAGAGCCTGAGGGCGGGTACGGCGATTTTCTTAATAAAAAGGGAGCCAGACAGCAACATAGAAAACAAAGGGGGCGGTGAAGAGAAAACTGTCAATGCGATCCAAAAACCCGCCATGGCCGGGTAAAGATGATCCAAAATCCTTTATATTCAAGCTCCTCTTGAGCATCGATTCACACAGGTCGCCAATTTGACTCATCAGGCCGATGCCTGTTGCAAGCAACAGAACCTTGGCCGGGGATATCTGGGGGAAAAGGACAAGCTTGCATGCTGAAACACCCAAGAGACCCCCTAGCATCCCTCCCACAGCGCCTTCCACAGTCTTGTTGGGGCTGATGGAAGGGCAGAGTTTTTTTCGTCCGAAAAAATAGCCCCCATAAAATGCGCCGGTATCCACCAGCAAGGTGCTTATCACCGCGAGCCCAATCCACTGTTGTCCCTTTGGAAGGGTGAGTATCAGGCCCATATGAGAGAACAAAAATCCGATATAAATCGTGCCCAGCAGGAGTCTGCCCGCCAAATCCAAGGAGTTGAGGGTCCGGGGAAAACATAATACCCCCAGCCCCAGTGTCATAAGAACAATCAGTACCAGAGCCCATCCGAGTTGCCCGGGACCTCCAAAGCACACCGCGGCGGAAAGGCCAACTCCCATGCCCATGCCAATAATCCGAAAAACATATGGCTCTTTTTGCAGGGCGTGCGCAAAAAATTCATAAAGGGCGAGAGCGGCAAAGGCCTGAACCACAAGCAATACCCAGAAAGGAGAGGCGATAAGGAGCAGGGGGATGACAAAACCCAGCAGAGCCAGCGCCGTGAGCCAACGTCTTAGCAGCATGATTCTCCCGAACTTTCCTTTGTCACGGGCTTGGATTGCTATGATATCGTGGCGATTTTGGAGAGCTGCTCGCTGGTCATCCCAAAGCGGCGCTCTCGCCTCTGGTAGTCCAAGATGGCGGACAGCAATTGCTCTTTGCGAAAATCCGGCCAGAGCACGTCCGTGAAATAAAGCTCGGTATAGGCAGATTGCCAGAGCAGAAAATTGCTGATGCGGAACTCGGCACCGGTACGGATCAAAAGATCCGGGTCCTCAAGGTCTCCCGTATCCAGGTATCTCGCAAATAGTTTTTCATCGATCTGTTCTGGCTTGATACGCCCTTCCATAGCCTCTTTCAGCAAATGCCGCGTAGTTCGTACAATCTCGTCTCGCCCGCCATAGCTTAGTGCCACATTCATGATCATCGCTTTATTATGAGCGGTTCCGGTGATTATGCGGTTCAATGC
This sequence comes from Deltaproteobacteria bacterium, assembly GCA_019310535.1. Classification (GTDB taxonomy): domain Bacteria; phylum Desulfobacterota; class JAFDED01; order JAFDED01; family JAFDED01; genus JAFDED01. The sequence continues at coordinate 16,417 of JAFDED010000012.1, read as the reverse complement.
TTTTTGTACGCGAACCGGCAAATCAAAGGATCGGCCGATAGTGCGAACGTTTATACCATTATCTCGAATGGCTCGGAACTCCCGATAAAGATAATGCACCAGCAAATTCATCAGTGAGCGCACTTCATTCGCCGGGCGCTGCCAGTTCTCATAAGAAAACGCATAGAGAGTAAGTATTTTGATCCCTAATTCCCGACAGGCCTTAACGACGACCCGAACGGATTCGGCCCCTGCTTTATGTCCTTCCACTCTGTCCAAAGAGCGCTGCATGGCCCATCGGCCATTGCCATCCATAATAATAGCGACGTGCCACGGAAGCTTATGGGGATTCAGCTTCTCCAAGGCCTGGCTCTCAAATTCGCTCACGCTCCAACCCCCTTTTTTAACACATATTGTTATTGTTTAAATCATAGCATACATATAACAAGGTTTCAAGCAAAGATTTCTTGGTGGAATGGGATTTGGAATTATTAAGGGGAGCATGAATTTGTTTGCATTTGACTCTAGGACAATCTTCCGAATTTCCGAGTTCTCGTAAATCTGACCAGAATCTCAGTTAAGGCAGTACGGCTTTGTCGTGGGCTGTTTCTGACACACCGGAGAAAACACTTACCCATGCAGTTTTCCGGGATACAGCCCGGCTCGCTAACGTATAGCGGCTAATCAAATCGCGGTAACTTGTCCTTTGAATATTCACCCTCAATTCATGGTCATTAATAAGCTTTTTCAATGCGGCGTACCATTCTTCGGTTGTATTTTTACAAATAAGTCCTGTCTTATTTTGTTTCACAACCTCTAGGTACGGCCCGGTTTCTGAAAAAACCGAGGCCAACCCAAGGGCAGCATAGTCTAAGTATTTGATATAACTTTTGCACCGGTTAAACTCTGTATCAACCAGAGGAGCGATTCCAATATTCCAGCGCCTTTGGCTCAGGAGCCATCCGACGAATCGTGGGTAGGAATTAGATATTGCCGCAGGCAATTGAATATGATTAAACCATTTTGAGCGTTTATTGCTTGGAACGACACCGATAACATCAAAACATAACCGTTCTCCATATTCATTCAATAGCTGTCTTATCGCTTCCTCTACAATCGACAGGTCTTCGTCATGTGTCACAGTTCCCATATAGAGAATTCGAATTATCGAACTGGGTTCGAGAGGTGAAGACCGTGGTTCAGATGATTTTATCCAAATCCGTTCATCAAGCAGATTTTGTATAAGAGAGATGTTCTTATTTATGTCAAGCATTCTGTCTCTTAAATAAGCAGTCGAGACGATACATCTGTCAGCATGGGCTGAGTAAATATACGCTGCCCGTGCTGTGTGTTCATAGTGGTCTGCGTCCAAATGGGTAGGGGACAAATGAAACAAATCATCGTCCGACTCATACACCGCCTTCATCCCTGTTGCGTGGCAGTGTTCGAGTAAATTATAAGCCATATCTTCGTCAGAGACGGCATCTCGCTGAACGATCAGGACATCCGCGCGATATCGCAATGCTTCACGGGGAAGGACAGCTTTGAAGTCTACAGTATTCGCCAGGCTTGGGTGTGTTAAAGGCGATATAAGTCGAATATATGAACAGGCCTGAAGCTGCCCATTGGTAAACCTTGGCATTATTGCGATAACGGATATTTTGCCTGGCTGGCGGAGATCGGTCAGATTTGGTTTCGCCGATATTTTAGTTGGTGTCAGATATTCCGTGTCATAAAAGGGTTTTGGTAAAATCAGCGACTCATCATTAACTTCCGGCGCGAAATTCTTTGAAAAATATTCCTGCCGAATATGGATAAAAAACTGAAGCAACTGTTCAATAGGCAAATCCCAATCAACAATCCAGCTCCACGGACGTCCCTTCAGTCTCTCGGAAAAAGCACCCAGGTTTGGAGCGACAACCGGAAGCCGGGTTGCAAAACAAGCACTCAGGGTATAACTGTATGTCTCCGGCCATACCGCGGGAAACCAAACGACGTGAGGGTCCACATCGCTAATAAGTTTCAGAAGTTCCGAGTCATCATAAGAACCATATACATGAAGCGAACTCTGCGGAAACACCTTTAGCCGCCGGTATGTCTGCCCCAGGACATGAAACTCCAAAGGGAGATCCATTTTTTTCGCTAAAACAGCGGCATCCTCTACCCTGTCGGCGCCTTTGTGCGGGGCAAGGGTTCCTAAAATCAATATCTTTAACGGTTCACTACCCAAAACCGGCTTGACCCGAATTTCAGACCATAGGGTGTTGGCAAGGGAATCAGGGTGCGAAACAACAATGAAATTTTTATTTGGGTAATACCGGCGCAGTCGGTTTGCAACATCTGCACTTGGCGCAAAGATGCGATCAGCTCCATTGATCAGCCAAGCATGCGTCGAACGCCATGATTCGATATCTTGCATGTTAGAGGACGGTGCTTTGCTAATACATGCATTGCAGCCTGCGGTATCAGGCTCTCCGCAATATTGATGATTTTCCCCGGTCATTTGAATCTTTGGACAAAGGGTAAAATAGTCATGTAGCGTGAAATCATAGGGCACATTGAGAGCATAAGTAAAATGCTGTATTTCTGCATTATACCCAAGGATGTGGTGTATATGAACACGGCTAAGCCCGCAAGCCTTTAGAATGTTCACCGCTTTATCACGTTCTGCTTCGCAGTCAAATAAGAAATCAAACGGGTATTTATTAGAACTGCTTTCCAGTAACCATTTATTGCCGATGTTCGGACGTAAAATCAGAACATGAGCTCTTTCACGCCACAATGAGATTAAGTCTTTGATATGTTTTTCAATGCCTCCGCCCAATACGTGCGTAATAAACAGGATAACAGGGTTACCTTCCTCTTTTATCAAACGAGCGGTTGCGGCAAGACGATATTGCTTGGCAGGATCATACCCGCAAAAAGCCTGGATCATTGGAATATAGTGTGGATAGAGGCGACGGATAATCTCCAACGCATGGTGCTGCTTTGGATCACTGCTATCTAAGAAACTCACCTCTCCGGCATGAAAAACAAACGTATCCGCGGCCAAAACGTGTCGCCACCCAAGACGTAAAGCTTTCATGCAAAAATCATTCTCCTCGCCGTAGCCTTTGCCAAACGTTTCTGCATCGAATAACCCTATTTCATTAAGACAATCACGCCGGATATACATACAAAAGCCCACAGCAGTCGGTATCTCCACAAATGTATCGGCGTTTACCTCTTTAAACACGGCATCAAGGGATTGAACCGTAACACCGTCAGGTAATAGATTATTTTTGCAGAATCGCGGGTAACCGGCAATGGTTGCATTATTAGAAAATGGCGTAACTGTGCCGATCTTGGGGTTGGCATAAGCACACCGAACAAGGCGATCCACCCAGTCATGTGCAACGATAGTATCGCTATTTAACAGAATGACATCATGATTCGGATTAAGCTCCATAGCACGATTTACACTGCGGACGAAGCCAAGATTAATTTCATTGTGCAACAGCTTGAAGCCGTGGCGCACGGCGGCATTTTCTAAATATTCTAAAAGCGGTGGTTCAGGACTCTTATCATTAATCACGATAATTTCGCATTGAGTTGATTGTTTGGCGGCAAAAACGCTTTCTATGCACGCCTGCGTCTCTTTTAATCCCCGATAGACAGGAATAATAATATCCACAATGTTTTGTTTTGGCTCGATGCGGTCAGGTAAGACAGGGACGCCTTGCGGTAAGAAAGCGATAAACTTAGATTTGCTGTCTTCAGCCATGCCTGGCGACAGGTATTGCAAAAGCGGATTTGTGCTTTTGGCGGCCGCATCCGGGTTGAGCGCAATGTACCTGTCAATAAAAGGACTTGGGTTTCGGCCCTCGCCGGCACCACAGGACAGGTAATGCACCAGAGGGTTCTCACCCGCCGCGGCTACATCGGGGTTCTGGGCTAAGTAGTATGAAGTGTCAAACAGGGGATTTGGATTACGACCCTCTTCGGCACCAGCACGCAAATAATGCGCCAGCGGGTCGGCCCCGGCCGCTTGTACATCCGGGTTGTTTTGAAGATAAAACGCGCTGTCAAATACACCCGATTGATCGATCAAAATATAGTTGTAGAGAAATCTGAGTTGCTTGCGCATCTGGAAAGTCAAAATCCAGTAAGCCGTCCATTTTAAAATTTTGAGAATCAGTCGAAATCTCAGCCGAAAAATATTAATTTTCTTTAGGTACCGCATGGGCAGCCTCATTCAACAAAAATCTGTGGCCGGCAAGCATCGATGCTCAAAAAGGCAAAGGGGATGTACCCGCGCCATGCATATTCATAAGTAAAGAATTGAATACCAAAATAAAACAGGTGGCTTGCTTTCAATGGATACACCCACAGCGATCTTGAAATACCTTGATGACATACATCTTGATCGGTTGACAGTGTGTTCAATGATTCATACTCGAATAGAAAAATCCTCCTTATGGAGTGTAAGATTGGGGTTGTAGTATGGGTCGGCCGTCAGGATATCTCCCCACTTTTCCTTCATGTACATTTTTTCCCTTGCAAACCGATCCCGTTTCTCCGGGGCATCTTCAAAACCGCGTGAAGCTGATTCGTGGTGGTAAAGTTCAGCATAAGGATTATACACGATGAGATACCCTTTTTGCCGAATCTTCAGGCACAAGTCCACATCGCCACAGGCGATCTCAAAATCTTCGCTGAATCCTCGCACTTCATCGAAAACATCTTTTCGCATCATCATACACGCCGCAGTTACGGCTGAGACATTTTGGACTAACTGGATACGGCCCAAATAGCCCAAACTCTTTCGCGAATACCTCTTGTGTGAATGACCTGCGACACCATCAATGCCTAAAATAACGCCTGCATGTTGAATCGTGTCGTCCGGATAGCAGAGTTTCGCCCCAACGGCCCCAACATCCCGCCTCTGGGCAAAGGAAAGCATTGTCGCCAGCCACTCCTTTGAAATGACTTCGATATCGTTATTCAGAAACAGAAGGTACTCCGAATCCGCATGTTTTGCCGCATAATTGTTTATCGCCGAGAAGTTAAAAGGCTTTGCATAATTGAGTATTTTGACTCTGGGATTATTTTTCAGTAATTCGTAATATTTCAACGTCTCCGGACGTTCGCTCCGGTTATCTACCAGGATAATATGATAATGGGGATAGGTGGTCTTTGTAAATATTGACTCCAGGCAATTACGCAATAAGCCAATTCTGTCTTTGGTTGGAATGATGATGCCGATATCGGGCGTTCCTTTTAGAGAGTACGTGATGCGGTAGGAGTATTTGAACGGTCCCATTGATATATCTTCTACTTCGATCCCGCGACGCGACATGGCATCAAGCAGAGATCGACGTCCTGCATCATAAGCATACGGCTTGGCTTCAAAAAAGCTGGCCGAAGATTCCCGGATTGTTCTCCAATGATAAAGGATTCTGGGGATGTGGCGAATTTTCCCGGTGTGCTCCGTTATTTTAAGGAAAAGGGCATAGTCCTGAGCTCCATCATACCCCGATGGAAATCCCCCGACCTTATCCATAAGCATTTTTCTAATTGCGGTTATGTGGATAATGTAATTGACCGAGAGAAAAAAATCGGGGGACCAATCGGGCTTGAATGTAGGGGATGTTCTGTGACCATTGGCAGTGATTTTGTCTTCATCCGAATAGATCAAGTCAGTGTCAGGATACTGGTTAAGAAGCTTCACCAATTCGTGTAGGGCAAAAAAGGCAAGCTCGTCATCATGGTCCAAAAAGAGGACGAAATCCCCCGTGGCAAGGGAGAGGGCTTCGTTTGAGTTCCCCCCAATTCCCTTGTTTTCAGAAAGGAATTTTACCTTAATCCGCCCGTCTTTCCTGGCGTAGCTCTCCAAAATATTTTTCACCCCTTTACGAGTGGAGCAGCCGTCCGCTATGCAAAGATCCCAATTGTCATATGTTTGGTTTATAACTGACTTTATCGCCAGATCCAACCATTTTGGGTCGGTATTAAAAACGGGTGTAATAATGCTGATCCTCGGCCTGTAAGACCAGGCAAGGCTTTCTTGCCTCAGTTTCGGCATCTCCTCCCTTGAGGGCTCGTTCTTAATAATCCATAATCCATAAAGACTCTGATCCCTCAGTTTGGCAAGAGCCTTAACTTTGATACTTCCTCCAATTCTGTTATTGACCTGTATTTTCAGTTCATTGAAATGTAATTCAGGATTATACAACACGGCCGCGGCAGGAGTGCCTGTGCTTTTAAGCTCAAAGGAAATCAATTTCTTACCGCTTGACGGTATGGGTTTGAAGGCAAAGCTGGTGTATCCATTGTCCTTTATTTTTCTCCCGTTCACCCGCACTTTTCTCAGATGCATCTTATTCTTATCATTCATAGAATTCGCATAGACAAACAACAACAGGTCGGCGTTGCGCCGCCGATAGGTGGAAGTAAATACTTGCAACTCTGCAAGGTTATCCATTGGGCAAATGAATTCTCCCTTTATACCTTCCTCCGCGTCCAGAGAGAGGGGAATATGGGTCTCTTGGGACAGCATGTCCATCTGAAAAATGATTATAGATCTCGTAATGAACTGCTTTGGCAAGTAGCCCCGATCTGCTAGTTTGATTAAAAATTCCTTCAGGCCTCTCTTTTGAATAAAGATCAAGGCCATGAGGGCTCTATCAAGCAATATTCGCCCCCTGCTTCCTGAAGGGAAGAACCCCGCCCCGCCTTGTCGAAATTTTTCCCACAGTCGCAAGCCCATTTCCTCCTGACTCCGGTGGAGAGGCTGTCTCTCCTCCTCCAGCGCCTACTCCATCTGAGCGATATAAGTTTCCTTCTTTTTGAGCACTCCCTCCAGATGTTCGATCTAGGTAACCTTATTGAGCCAAATAGTATCAATCATTCTTCTGGAGAGACCGTTGAGCGGGCATTAGAAAAATTTACTCATGCGCTCCAAGCACTTGGAAACGCACAGCCTGCTCATAGGTGGTGGAGTTTCCCCTGCAGCCGTTTGAGAATGTAAACCTGAACCCATTCGCTGATCATCAGCGACTGTAGTTCCTTACAGGAAATCTTTCGCCGGGCTTGAACTAATCGGCGCTTTCTCCATACTGCTGGCAGTTGTCCCAGAAAGTCAATCTTCCCGAGCAGAAAAGGAAAAAATTGACCTTTGAAAACATGAGATACAAGTTGAAAGAGGACGAACACCAGGTGCGAGAAGGCATATCGAGCCAGCAAAGGGGTGGGCATATTGGCCCAAAAAACCACTTCTTGGTTCCTGGATCCGTAGAAATGATAGCGATAGCTACGCGAGTCATACGAGGAGCTGACGCGATGGTAAGAGATCGCCTTTGATGCAAAAACGCATTTCCACCCCATAAGAAGAAGCCGGAAGCCCAGGTCAACATCCTCGTAATAGGCCTCGAGGGTCTCATCGAACCCGCCTGCATCTTCAAGTGCCTGACGGTTGTAAACCACTGCGCTTGCTGAGGCAGAGAAAGGCTTATGACCTTTCCATTCCGATTTCATTACGTCCTGAAAATAACTGGACTTGAGCGCTCCTCCCACGACTGTGTAATAATCCCCTTCCGTATCCACCTTTGTGGGTTCCGAATAGACCAACACTCTGGTGGCGATAGAGCCGACGTCGGGAGCGAACTTGGTGGAGACCTGAAGAAACCACTCCGGATCCAGCGTTATGTCATTATTAATCAGGGCAATCCAGGCTCCCCGCGCTTTCCGTATGCCCCGATTGACGGCAGCGGCAAAACCTCGATTCTTATTCTGCCTCAATAAGTGCTCGTCCGCGTACTTGCTCATAAACCAGGATACAGTATTGTCCGTAGAGGCGTCGTCAACTACGATTAGCTCCCAGTTATACCCGGGGTCATCGCAGGAGAACAGCGAATTCAGGCACTCTTGGAGCAAACCCTGTCGGTTAAATGTAGGGATGACAACTGACAAAAGAACCGGATCTGTCTCTCCAATGCGTGACTGTCTCATGGAGGAATTCAACTGGCAGTTGATTCTTTTCGTAGAGTATATACAATTAAACCTTCTTCAAGAAGAATGAAGAATGACTGAATATTCCCCGATCTCTTGGAAGGTCCGGAACACAATATCGAAATATAAGTTCTTAAATATCGGCATGTAGTGCTGAGACCGCACGGTAAAGGTGTATATTCACAGGTGCTTCTTCAGGCTGTCGTATGACTTCTTGCTCCATTGTAGTGGTGAAGCCGCCTAAATCCAGAGATAATCGATCAGGCTCCTGATGCGCCAAGGACTTAAGCAACCGCTCTTGAGATGTCATTGATTTGCTTTATGTTACGCATTACCAGAATCCAAATTCCTGATAGGAGGGTATCATTAAAATTAGTAAATTTCAACAGGAAGAAATAAAAGGAGTTACCCCAAAATTTTCAAAGGAAAAATTGGGATTTCGAGGGGATATGAACGCCCGCAGGTATTGTTTTCATCCTTCGGGAACTAAGCGGCGCTGGAGAGAAGAACGTCGTTTGAGCGCCAGCAGGAGCGCAACAGATATTGGAATCAACCCTATCGCGTCGGTGTTTACTCCGGGTTTAATCATCATCAATCCACCCAGGACAAACAACACCCGATCAATCAAAGCGAGATTAACCCAGAGCCACCCAAATACTCCGGCACTCAGCGAGATCACACCCATAATGGATGTAACAGCAGCCAAAATGACCTTTGATAATGCTCCATACATGAGAAGCTCGGGTGAGTATATGAACATAAAGGGAACAATGAATGAGACGATTCCTATCTTACAGGCGGTCATGCCAGTCTGAAAGAACTCCGCCTCTGCAATTTCTGAGGCCGCCAGGGATGATACGGCCACCGGCGGAGTGATAAGAGAAATGACAGCAAAGTAGAATGCAAACATGTGAGACGGTAAAATATCAAATCCCAATGCACGTAAAGCGGGAATGACCACAGCAACCACGATGATGTAAGCAACAGTAGTGGGGACCCCCATTCCGAGTATAATGGTTGCAACCATCACCAGAAGGAGGCTAATAAATGGGATGCCGCCGGAAAGACTAATCACTAATCCAACAAAATTCAATCCCACGCCCGTAAGGGTGACGATGCCGATCACCACGCCGCATAAGGCAGTCCCGACGCCGATCATCACGGTCCTTTGCCCGGCTGCCTCCAGAGCTCCTATAATTTTCCTGGGGGTGAGCCGATTTTCGCGCCTTCCCCAACTCACCACCACCGTGCTTGCAATTGCATAAATTCCAGCCCGCATTGGGCTGTACCCCGTGATAAGCGCCCACATCAGAACCCCTAACGGAATGAAGAGGTGCATTTGGAGCAGAACTTCTCGAAAAGAGGGCAACTCTTTTCTGGGAATACCCTTGATTCCGGTTCGCGCCGCCTCAAAATCGACCATCAAAAAGATCGAGATAAAATAAAGGAGCGCAGGGATCAGAGCGGCCGCCATGATCTTTACATAGGGGATTCCCGTAAGTTCAGACATCACAAATGCCGCTGCGCCCATTACCGGGGGCATGATTTGTCCGCCTGTACTGGCACAGGCTTCAACTGCACCGGCAAAGCTCGGTTTGTAGCCCATTTTTTTCATCATGGGAATGGTAAACGTCCCTGTAGCATAAACATTAGCAACCCCGCTTCCCGAGATGGTACCGAAAAAGGCACTTGTAATAACTGCTATCTTAGCCGGTCCTCCTCTGGTGTGGCCGGCAACAAATTTTCCGGCATCGATGATTGCCTTTCCTCCGCCGGCTTTCTCAAAAAAACTTCCAAATATAATAAAAACAACAATATAAGTTGCTGATACCCCTATCGGTATCCCGAATACACCATCCAGCCCGAAATACAGGCTTTCCGCGATATCTCTCCAGGAAAAGCCGGTGTGCCTGAGGGCGCCGGGAAGATAGACCCCAAATTTTCCGTACAGCAGGAACAACGTCCCCACGATCATCAGAGGAAGGCCGGCGGATCGGCGTGTTACTTCCAAAAGAAGGAAAGTGGATGCTATGCCTATAAAAAATTCAAAAGATCCGAAAGGACTGACGAACTTTATCCATTCCGAAATAACCTCATTCTGCCAGATGAAATAGCCGCAAAAAAACAGGGACACGCCCGCCAGGACAGAATCCAGCACTTTCCAGTGATGCGCTTTCGCTCCTTTCCAGGGTCTATGGAGTAAGAAAGCGAGAATGACTGAGAAGGTAAAATGAATTGTCCTCTGGAGGGTTGGCACCAAAACCCCGAATATACCGGTGTAAAGGTGGAAGAGCGCAAAGGCGACAGCGATAGTGCTTATAAGCAACGAATCACGTTGTCTTTTATTTTCCTTAAGCATGATCTTTTGGGTTAAATCGACACTCCAGACATAGTACACCTTCTCTTTCCAAGGAAAGAGAAGGTGTACTATGGGGATTTTTTTCAGAATGGATAAAGGGCGGGGATTATGCCCCGCCCCTATCGACATAATACATAATCGTTTTTCATGCTCCGAGGGTGCAGCCGTTGCATGACAATTACTTTATGTTACGTGCAAAATAACACTATTTCATATAACCCGCATCTCGGTAAAATTTTTCCGCTCCAGGGTGCAGCGGCCCCCCCACATCCTTCCATGCTGTCTTGGGATCGAAGCCTTTATAGTGAGCTCCGAAGTTGCGAATCGTATCGGGTTTTTCGCATATCGCCTTGGCAATTGTATAAGCCACCTTGTCCGGAATATCCGCGCGGATGATGATGACATTCGGTTCTCCTATGGTCCAGCCTTTTTTGACGGCCCAGGGATATTTGCCCTTATTAATAAAATTCTTTGCATATCCATACTTTCCAACCATGCTTTCCACAACCGCCTCATCGGGATCCAGCCATCTCATCTTGACACGTCTAACAAGCTCCCGAATCGCCGGCACGGTCACAGTGATTGTGGCATCCGCATGCCCATCGGCAATGAGGGAGGCCGCATCCGCATAGCTGGTGAACGTCACGCTTCCGCCCCAGGACTTCAGGTCATCGAAGGTTACGCCATACTCCTGGAGCAGGCGTTTGGCCGCCAGGGCGGGGGTGCTCGCCTTTCCCGTTGTCGTCAAACGAAGAGGATATTTCTTTTTCTTTAAATCTTCAATAGAAGTTAGGGGAACATCTTTTTTAACCAAGAAGATGCCCATGTCGCTGACGCCAAACTTTATCAACGCCTTAAGATTTTTATGCACGCTCTTATATGGATCTGTTCCCATCATTGCCGACTTGTAAAGGTGTGCAATACTCAGTCCCAATTGGGCTTTTCCTTTATCCACAACGGTGATGTTGCCGACCCCGCCTCCCGGAGTAACTGTGACCAGCATTCCGGGAAACTTCGCTTTGATCAATTCACTTATGGCTCCCGCCAGGCCATACCACCCACCGCCGGCCGGACCCGCTGTAAACACGAGCTTCTTAACTTCCGATTCGGCCATTGCACTCCCAAAAGGGACCATGAGCAGCGCAAAGGACACCATTCCCAAACAAGCAACCATTAAAATTGGTTTAAGTTTCATAATTCCATGCTCCTCCTTTTCTTTAAAAATGAGATCGGCCTTAAAAAACCGTATTCTTCAATATCATTTTCTCGCAGCAGATGCAAGGATAATCTCGGTGATCATTCCCTTCCGTGTCTCCTCTGTGTTTCATGTGAATGAACCTGTGGTGATGCAATCCTTCCAACGCTCATGGCATTCCGGCGATTTCGTCATTCATACTTGCATGAAGCAGATAAACAAGGTGTGTCACGTCATAAACCGGAATGGACAGAGTTTTTCTCATCTGGCTGCTATAAGGGGCGAGATTTGTGCATTCCAATAGCAGGACCCCAATCTCTGGTTCTTCAAAAAGAAGCTGCCTTCCTACCGAAAGAATCTCGTTGCAGAGTTGTTTTATGTCCAGGTCGAAAGGCGGTTGGGGTTCCAGGATGGCCTTTCTGAAAATCTCGGATCCCTCCATCCCCCGTATAACAGCTCGACCAGGCTGCTCCCATCCCGCATGCAGCAATACATGTGGATCAATAGCACTGGCATCGGCCGTAATAATACCGATTTTGCGTTCTTTGGGGAGCATTGCCCCCAGAAAGGGCAACAAGAGAAGCGAAGAGGTGGCAACAGAAACTCGTACAGCCTGTGAAAGCTGGTTTTGGTAACGAATCAACAATCCGCAACTGGTTACTATGGCGGGCACTCCCCTTCGTTCCAGTCTCTTTGCCGCATCAATAAGCAAATTCACCGCGGCCTTATCTCCATCACGGGTCAGGCTCGCTGCCGGCACTCCTTCTAGAACCTCATAATGGACGGGAAAAGGAAATGTTCGCGCATTACCGATGTCGCCGGGGGGCCTGGGAAATGAGCAATCCAGCATTATGACACCCACATGCTTTCCGTAAAATGGATAACCGCCCTTCAGGACGACCATAATGCTTCTCCTCAAGCCTGTTCGTTTATACCGTCTCTTCTTTCTTCAGACGATTGTAAGCCTTTTCCAGTTCTCCTGACATGAGGCGTGCATCTTCCAGGGGCATCTTTCCCCATGACAAACCCATCCCTTCCCGTAGCCAGTAACACTCCCGATCGGTAAAAACAACGGTCCCATCCTCCTCTATTCGCTCCACTCCGGTCATCCTCATTCCTGCTTCATTCATCCGGAGAGCCTCTTTCATATGGATTCCGTCCGGCAAAATTATCTGGGCGCCCCTCATGCTCAGGCGAACCGGCGTTGCGCCTGGTATGCCTTGCGCTCCCGCACCGTGGCGAATCATCTCTGATTCAAGAAGCATGGCGCGGGCCGTTTCCGCGGCTGATGCCGCGGTGGTGGGCGCATTTGTTGAGACAGGGGTCGTCATTGTTTCCACGCCCGAGACATCCACGGCTTCTGAAATCAACTCTTTCTGATCGAATTTCTCCGTCACGTCTGTCCGATCAAGATGGATTCGAAGGAAAAACGGCACGTCATCCGGAGAAAACCGTCGAATCGCATGATGGCATACGAGTCGCACGTCTACACGAAGTGGATCGACGTTTATCCTGTTCGCAACCGCGAGTCTGATGCCATGAGCCGTGGAGTCGATGGTCCCGGCTCCAACGGTCGGAGAGAGATTTCTCTTGCTGAGAATGGCATGGGCGGTATCAGGGGCGGCGAGATTGACGACAGGAGTATCAGGGCAAGCGTCTTTGACGGCCACCATAAGAGGCCAGAGAAGGGCGAGATCCTTTGGGAGCGTATGTGCAAAGCCCGCCACAAAATTCATTCGATTTTGGCGTCTGCGCAGCGCTGAAAAAAAGGGATAGAGAGACAAGAGGGCTGCGCTGTGGATAATGAGCGTTGGTTTAATACGTAAAAGCATATCCGCGGTGGCTTCCGGGACTGCAAGATCGCATCGGGCATGCTCAACTCTCACGTTGAATCCCCCCATAAGAGCGACACACCGTGCATTGTAAAGCACCGTAGAAGCCGTTTGAATATTGCTCGATCCAAGGTAGATGATATCGGCGATGCCAAGACGTGCCAAAAACAAAGAGAGATACATCCCTACATTTCCACTGCTTCCGGTTATCAGTACCACGCGCTCTGGCATTAAGGCATTCCCTTCAACCTGAATGTGCTATTTGATCGATGCTATGCAGGCTTTAATTTCCGGATCGACAAACGAGCCGTCCTCAAACGCGCAATTTCCATCGTAAAAGACTGATGCGCGGGTCATAAGCCCGTCGGTATGGCCGTTGGCGCGTATTTTACCCTGAAAGCACGGCAGGTCGTTCGTCCCGAATCCAATATCAAACAATCCGCATATGCGCTCATCGAGAACCTTGAGCCCACTCAACCGCTTGAGCCTCGGATTAACGCCGAATCCATAGTGCGCCACCCAATAGATGTTTTCATCGTTTCTACTTGCAAACCATTCTTTAAAGGCTTGCGCCTCAGGTCCTCCTGAAATGGAGGTTATACGGCCGTTGTTAATTTCAACCTCCACAGGCTCCGAGAGCACTCCTACAGGATAGACAAATGCATCAAAGACCGCCTTTCCATTCCAGCTCTCCTCGATGGGGGCCTGTCCCACAACGCCCGGCGGCAAATAGCCTTCGTCGCCCGGGTGAGCGACTCGACCCGGGTTCAACTGGACCGGTCGGCCGCCAAGTTCGGCGCTAATGTCCGTTCCCCCCGGGGACGTGATGTGGATTTTCTTTGCGCGCGAAATGGTCTTGTTCAGCACTTCACATATACGGTCCGTTATGGTGAAATCATGATGATAAATAAGCTCGATGAGCCCCTCCGCTGTGGCGCTGAGAAATCCCAGCATTCGGGTGCCGCCTTGCAGCATATCGAGAAAAGCTCTGGTGTAAAAATCCGCGCTATCATACGGGACGAGTGTGATGGCCGCATCTGCGGTTTTCATGGCCACGGCCAGAGTTGGCGGGGGCTCGATATTTTGCTCACCGCGGAACGGCGTCATGGTGATGATGGGACGGGCGCCCTTTTGCCAGGCGGCCTCGAAGAGCGCTTCCGCCACGCGCTTATCCGTTGGTGGTTCAGTTATAATAAGCAGGTTTTCGTCTTTTTTGAGCGAAATCCGTTCAAGATACTTCAGCGCTGCGCGAAGCATGAGGTCCTTGCTGATCTCCATTTCACAACTCCTCGGTTATTACTTAAAATCGGCTCAAAATGCGGTTAACACCCATCGGATTAAATCGGCAGGCATCTGTTCGATGTTGCTTCTTATATCACAAAGAAAACGGCACTGCAAAGAAAAAAACCGAGAGACGTGTTTAAAAGCTTGTTAACAAAAGCCCTTTGGCGTTTTGGGAATTCAATTCGGAATTTCTTTAAAACCTTTAAACGTATTCTAAATCTGCAGAAGGGTTTTTTGGCTGACGCATGAATTTGTTTCACAATGATGATGAATTTTAATAATTCATGTGCGCACTTACAGTGAACAGAGGACATTGTCCGTTCCCTAATCACGTATGCTCGATGCCCGGAACCGGGATATCGGACCATTGCACCTCTTCGCCCTTCCGGACGGCGACGAACCATCTTTCCAGGGACGGATCCTGGTGGGGGCAGTCCTCTCTCACGTGCTGTCCCCGGCTTTCGGTTCGCATAAGGGCCGCTTCGGCGGTCAGACAACCAAGCCTGGCAAGGACAGCGCACTCGACGGCCGGCACCGCTCCTTCCGGGCCATCAAGCGGCGGAGGCGCGGTTGCAAGATCCGCAAAAACGGCGCGTGCTCTTACGAGCCCTTCCTTGTTCCTGGGGACGTTGAGATGTAGGTCCGCTGTTTCCCTGACGCGCCTCAAATACTCTCTTGCCGGAAGATTTCCCCCGTGCCGTCTCGAGACGAATCGTTCCGCCGCCTCCTTTGCTCCCTTACGTAGCGCGACGGGGCTTCGCTTCATGGCGGACAACGCTGCATTCCTTCCCGCCTCTGTACCCATCACAACGCACGCTGTCAGAGCATTACTTCCCAGGCGATTGCATCCGTGAAAGCCCGTGATGCTCTCCCCGGCGGCATAAAGGCCGTGCACACCTGTGGCCCCCTGTTCACCCGCCACGATACCGCCCAGAGAGCTGTGGATCGCCACAACCCAGGGCATGCGGTCTTTGGTGGGATCTACGCCAGCATTGCGCAATCGAGTAAAAAAATGGGGCTTCATTGACTCCCATCGACAGAGTTCATACCGGGTTATATATGCAGGATCCACCACTACAGGGCCCCGGCCTGCCCGATACTCACGAGCAACCGTCTCAACCAGTAAAGACCGATCCGCAAGTTCCAGCCGTTCAGGGTCAACCCGCTCCATGATCCTTTCACCAAGAGCGTTGAACAGGCGACCGCCGCGGCCAAGGAACGGATTGATCCCACCAGCGGCAAGAGGTTTTCCCCCAGGCGCAGGAACCAGGGAGAACTCGATGAACTCCAAATTGGCCAGGGACGCCCCGGCATCCAGAGCTGCCATAGGACCAACGGATGTGGTGGGGAAACTGGCACTGCGGGCAGAGAACAAGCCGGTAGCCCCGCCCGCGGCAACAACCAAGGCCGGCGCGCAGACCACCATGGGAGTTCCTCTCTGCACCGGGAAGGCAAGCGCGCCTGTCACGGAGCCGTCTTCAGCAAGAATTGCAACCATGGCAGTCCGTTCTATGAACCGCACGTCCCGTCTCAGCGCCTCCCCGCGAAGCACCTCCACAACAGCTCTACCGCCTCCTATGGATTCGCAGGAACGGGCACGGCTGTGGCCAAGCATGCGTACCTGGATCATGCGCCCCTCCCGGGTGCGGTTGAACCGCACCCCCATAGTGCGCCTGTCAGCAGGCGCGATCTGGGAGGTGAAAGTCCTCCTCCGGGAGATGCCCGCTCCCGGTAGCCGAAGGTAACTGCGTCGCTGTGAGGCGGGGTGGGGAGCAACCG
>JAFDED010000058.1 GCA_019310535.1 Deltaproteobacteria bacterium | reverse complement strand
CAACTGTCTCACCGGATATTGTAAACTTGCCCCCGGTGTTTCTAGATGAACTCCTCATCCAACACATAGACAAAAAAAGACAAGGGGGGTATGATGTTATTCCGTATCCCTAAACCGCGATTGTTTCCGTTTCCCATTGTTTCGACCATTTTTAACTTGAGAAATTTTTCTTTCCATGATAAACATTCCACAGCTAAAAGGAGGATTAGCCATTGAGATTTCGGATATTACTTTCTTGCATTGGTCTGATTGTGGGGCTGGCGAGTATTATGTTAGCTTGCGGTCATTCTTTCGATGAACCCTCTATTGATTCTGTTACCCCGTCCAGAGGCCAGCCCGGCTCACCAGTGACCATTCTCGGAGAAAACTTATTGGACATTTACTCCCAGACGACAATCGAGATTGCCGGGACGGAAATAAATTCCAGGGAATTTTTTGATATCGAAGATGAACGTATCCGATTTAGAATCCCCGATGATGTCTTTAGCGGCGACCTGCGAGTGGAAGTAGGAGATAAAGGGAGCAACGCAGTTCCCTTTGAAGTGGTGGGCTCATGGCTGTATGTCCTGCATCAAAGTTCCACCGGAATGACAGCGCTTGACACCCACGTCCAACGTGTCGAAGAAACCTTTGAGCTTCCGGCCGTCCCCACAAACATCGTCTTTTCTTACGACGGACGGCACGCCTACGCAATCCACGCCAATGATAACACAATATCGGTGATACGATCTTTCGATAACAGCATTATCACGACGATTCCGGTGGCGTTGAAACCTCTCACGGGGGCCAGCATCCCTGACCTGGATAACCCTTATGTGGTTATTCTTCATGAGGAAAGCGATAGTGTCACAATCATCGATACTGAGAGAAATGATAGAGCGACCGAAATCCCTCTGGAATGTCCCGCCACATCCATTGCGGTTACATCGGACGGGGAACAGGCCTTTGTTGCCTGTCGGGAAGAACGGATGCTTTATAATATCGATATGGATGACCTTGAAATCAGTGAGGCAACCCCACTTGAATTCAGACCGGGCAAGATGGAAGTGGGACCCGGCGACGAAGGGCTGTTCATCCTGAACGATGCGGACAATGCCCTTACGGTAGTTGATTTGCCCGATATTGAAGATCAAGACACTATCACATTCGAAATCCAACCGGTGGACTTTGCGGTCTCTTTATCGTTTGGACGCGCTATCGTCATTCATCAGGACAACACAGCCAGCATAGTTAGATTGGGAGGTCCTGAATTATTGGAGACCCTTGAAGTTGGGATCGAACCCGTGGCGGTCGCCCTGGAGCCTTTTGAACGATATGCGTTCGTCGCTAATCGTCAAAGCCGCAATCTCTCCGTTATCGATGTGGGCGAACGAACAAATATCATGACCATCGATCTTGAAGCTTCTCCGCTGGCTCTGAAGGTCATGGAAACAGCCTTGGGGAACTGGCTTTACATAATCAATGAGCAGGCTCCTTGGTTGAGTGTGGTCAGCTTAGGGCAGTATGACGTGGATGAAGATGAGGAGCCGAATCCCGCCTTTTTCAGTTTCTTGACCTCCGTTGATATTGACGCCAATCCCATCGGCATCGAGGTTCAGGAGATCCACCGAAGGCCGGCAGCAGAAGAAGGATTCCCGGAATCTGGAATCCCTTGAAAAGCCTCCGTTATTATGTAAACGTCGCTATGCCCGACTCCCTACCACTATTCATTGAGAAGCGTCTTCCCTATCGATCATCAAAGGGATATTACTTATATTAGTTGTAAAACTAATTATTATTGAAACATTTTACCATATAATATTATGAAAGAAATCACGCGAATTTTTTCCGGCTGCACTCTTTAAATGGGCATTGACTTTTAGATGAGAATTTATTAAATTAAAACCCTGATTGGGATCGGGAAGTGGGGGCTTAAAAAGAGACCGCTCCATCCCGATCCCTTTAAATTATTGAGAGGTAGACGAAGAGTCGATGAGTGTTCTTTCAATTCTTATGTATGCCGCTGAGGGTGTTGGGCCTCGTCTCTCCGTATGGGCAATGATTTTGCAGGCTGGCCCCATCGTGAAGTTTGTGCTTTTGATCTTGCTTCTTTTTTCAGTGATTTCATGGGCCATTATTTTCACCAAACTGGTAACCATCCGCAAGGCGGAAAAAGAATCTCAAATCTTCCTGCGGATGTTTTGGGAGAGCAAGAAGCTCTCGACAGTGTTTGCCGAGTCAAAACGCACTTCTTCCAGCTCAATAGCACGAATTTTTCGGTCCGGATACACCGAACTGGGCAAGTTCAGCAGGCACCAAGAAAGCACGGGAAGCGGAAGTGTCACTGTTGCAGACCCCACAACCATCGGCATAGAGTTGGAAGGTATAGACAATGTTGAGCGCGCTTTGCGCCAGGCCACTACATCTGAAATCACTCGATTGGAAAAATGGCTCAATTTTCTGGCAACCACAGGAAGCAGCACTGTCTTCATCGGATTATTCGGAACCGTATGGGGTATTATGGATTCTTTCAGGGAGATCGGCGTTCAGAAAAGCGCCAGCCTGGCCGCAGTGGCTCCAGGCATTTCGGAGGCTCTGATAGCCACCGCCGCCGGACTGGCTGCTGCAATTCCAGCGGTAATTGCCTATAATTATTATTTGGGGAGGATAGCTGTCATTTCTGCAGAGATGGATAACTTCTCCTCGGAATTCTTGAATATCGTCAGGAGACATCTTCTGACAAAATAATGACTCCAAAAGGCAGTCATGGCCTTGCAAAAATCATCCGGCAGACGAGGTGCCATGGCAGAGATTAACGTTACCCCGTTGGTGGACGTTATGCTGGTGCTCCTCATTATTTTTATGGTTACCGCCCCAATGATGCAAAGGGGTATTGCAGTAGATTTACCTAAAACAGAAGCGGGCGAACTACCCGTTGAGGAAGAGAAACTAATCATCACCATCCAGAAAGATCGCACTTTATATTTGAACAGCACCAAAATCGCCCTGGATGAATTGGAACAGCGGCTCCAGGGCATCGTCCGTTTGCGTCGAGATAAAGAAGTATTCTTACGGGCTGATGCAGAGGTTCAGTATGGGTTTGTGGTGCAAACAATGGCCTTGATCCGAAAAGCTGGCATCAGCAAATTGGGCATGATTACCGAGCCCCCTGAATTAAGTCGATGAATTATATTGATCGACATATACATATGGTTTATCCTCCAGATGTGAGTTTGGGATGGATGATCTTTTTTTCTATTATTTTCCATGGATTACTGTTTATCGCTGTTTTGGCTCTTTCTACCCTGACCTTTGGAAGAGGGCCGTATGTGCCCACGATTTACCAGGTAGAGCTGGTCAGTTTGTCTGCACAACCGCTGGCGCTTCCATCACGATCCAGTTATATCACAATGCCCTCCGCACCGGAGCCGCCCGTTGTGCCGCCTGTTGTGGATTCCACATCCGAGCCGGCTATTATTCTGCCGAAGCAATCCTTGGAGAAAAAAAAGATCGCTCCTGAGAAAATTACTAAAAAACGGGTGCAGGAAGAGGTTCCAAAGCCCTCACCAAAGAAGAAGAAACCAGTTTTACCAAAAAAGAAGCCTGTACCTCCGAAACGAGAGGTTTCTCTTCCTAAAAAGAAAACTGAACCCCCAACAGACACCTCCAAGAAGTTAAAGGAGATTCAGAAAAGACTGGCGGACGCCCAGAGAAAAAGACCCGGCGAACAGGCAAAATCTCCACCGAACGATAAACCGGATATCCAGATTCTCACCGGACCATCGGGTGGCAGCCTTTTGGGCCGCGCTCACTTTGGAGCGGTGGCAAATCTGCGCATGAAAATATACTTAAACCAGGTCCGCGAGAGAATCGAGTCTGTCCTGGTTTGGCCCAGTACCCTTGATGCAGAAAAAGATTGGATTACCCTGGTATCCATTCGGATCCTCCGGGATGGTATAATCGAGAGAGTTCAGATCGAAGAGAAATCGGGCAACTCCTTTTTTGATGATGCAGTGTTGCGGGCGATTAAAAAGGCAGGTCCTCTCCCGCCATTACCTGATACATACCGGGAAAACACGCTTGAGATTCTCTGTGCCTTTCATTCAAAAAAAGGACGGTAGTGCATGCGTTTTGCATGGCAAAATATGTTACGGCTTTTGATCGCATCACTGATGACTGTCTGTACGTTTCAGCCGGCCGGGAGCTTGGCACGGGAATACCTGGATATATATTCCACAGGCATAGTGAAATTCCCCGTGGCGGTGCCCGATTTCGAGTACCTGGATAGTGGAGACGACCTGTCAGGTATGGTTCGTAAAATAACGGATGTTTTGTCAAATGATCTCAGGATATCCGGGATTTTCGATGTCCGTGCACCCGGGCTGAATGTTGATTTGCTCAAGGATGAAAAATTCGGAGACCACGATGCCGTTAATTACAGCCAATGGGTTTCTTTGCTGAAAGTGGATGGCCTTGTAAAAGGCGGCTATCGCTATAGACGTGATCCGAAGACAAAAAGCACACTCCTCAGCATTGACGTGTATTTTTATGACTTGACCATCAAGAGCCCGATCCTGGGGAAGCGATATGAAGCAGGCGTGGAAGACGCCCGGAGGATAGTTCACAGAATTGGCAACGATATCGTATATAAGTTAACAGGAGAACGGGGGATATTTGACACCAAGATAGCTTTCTCCTCCAAGCGAGGGAAGTACAAGCATCTTTATGTCATTGATTTCGACGGCGCGAACCTTCGGCAGATGACCAGGGGCCCGTTCATTGATTTTTCGCCCACTTGGTCGCCGGACGGCAAATATTTGGCCTTTACATCGATTTCCCCGGCGGACTCCAGCGTTAAGCTCAATGCCCTGTCATTGCATGACGGCCAGAAGAAATTGATCTCCGGCTTTCCCGGACTTAACACAGCAGCGGCCTGGTCCGCCGATGGACAAAATTTGGCTTTTGTTCTCACCAAGGACGGAAATCCTGAAATTTATGTTCAGGATCGCCGAGGAACGCTGACGAGGCTGACCAAAAATTGGAGTATAGATACTGAACCCACATGGTCGCCAGATGGCAAATGGATAGCTTTCGTCTCCGACCGGGCTGGAAGCCCGCAAATTTACATAATGGATGAGAAAGGGGGGAATGTTCGCCGACTGACGTATGAAGGAAACTACAACACTTCCCCGGCCTGGTCTCCACGGGGAGATAAAATTGTTTACACTTCTTTGAACAATGGAGACATTGACCTCTGCCTCATCAGTCCTGATGGGAGCGGCAATCGATTCATGACACGAGGAGCGGGAAGAAACGAATCACCGAGTTGGTCGCCCGACGGCCGGCTCATCGCATTTTTCTCTAACCGTTTGAATACATCACAAATATTCGTTATGGAAGCTAATGGAAGTAATGTGCGACGTTTAACAATGTCGAAAGGTGAATTTTCAGATCCAGCATGGTCACCGAGGCTGGACCAATAGAAACGGTCTTTTCCATTGGGAAAAGGAGGAAAAAGAAATGGCTAAGCGTTCGTTCAGAATCCTGTTGTACCTGAGCTTGGTTGTGTTGTTGGTTTTTGTTGTCTCGGCATGTGCGAAGAAAAAGGTTGCGCCGCCAGAAGAGGTCACGCCGACGAAAGAGGTCAAGCCCGAGGAAGTTGTCCCGAAAAAACCTGCTCTTACAGAGGCAGAGCTGGCTCGCAAAAGGAGAGAAAATGAAGAGCGCGCAAGAAAAGAGGCTATGGAGCGTGCGCGCATGACCCGCGAACGTGAACTGCTCAACAGATTCTTGTCGGAGCATGTGCATTTTGATTTTGACAAGTTCATAATCAAGGATTCAGAAAAACCAATCCTCGAAAGAAAAAAGCAATGGATGATGGATCACCCCACAGCAAAGGTCCTTATCGAGGGGCATTGCGATGAACGGGGGACCAACGAATATAACTTGGCGCTGGGAGACCGCAGAGCTAATGCATCCAAACAATACCTCATTCTTCTGGGCATAGATGCTGACCGGCTTTCCACCATTTCGTATGGAGAGGAAAAACCGATCGATTCCGGACACAACGAGGAGGCCTGGGCAAAAAACCGAAGGGCTCAATTCATCGTTATATCGCAGTGAGATCAAAAGGGCAAAAATCCCATTCGAACCAAGAGAGCGGGGAGTCCATGCTTGTTTGTATGTCGTTGACTCTGCTGCTGCCGGCTACGGAGCGGTTGAAGACCGCCCTTTAGGAGAAACGTGTGCTGGTGAGACTGAGGGACATTTTTCGTCTTTCTCTGCTGATTGTTTTGCTAGCGGCAGGGATGTCCGGTTGCGTCCAGCCCCAGGACGTCCAGAGATTGGATTTTGCCATCCTTGACCTGCAAAACAGGCAGCGAAAAATCCAAGAGCAGTTAAATGACACGGAAAGTCGTCTGGAAACTCAGAGACAGACACTTTCAGGGGAAATCCAAAAACTCAAAAAAGAAGGAGATCCCCTCAAAAAACACATTGCTGACATGTTCAGCCGTCTGGATGAAATGGAGACTCGAATCCAGCAGATCACCGGTCTTTCCGATGAGGACCGCTATCGGTTTCAGCAAATCCTCGGTGGTTTAAAGGAACTGGAGCAATCGGTTCAAAAGAAATTTATCCCTCAGGAGCAAAAAATCCAGTCCCTGGAGACTCAGGTGAGAACACTGCTGGAAAGCTACCAGGAGTTGATTTCTCAGATACAAGCACTCAAGACGTTTCAGAAAAATGCAATGACGCGTCTCAAAAAGGTGGAGCGTGATGTAAAATCATCGGGCCTGCGTCGGGTCAAAACACCGGCAAAGCGCCCGGTCGACAAGAAGCCTGTTCCAAAAGAACCGGATCACCAGCAGCTTTATAAAAAGGCCAGACAAAAGCTTACAAGCGGCGATTACGAATCAGCGCGCAAGATGTTTCGGGAATATCTGCGAAAGTATCCCAATGAAAAGCTAGCCCCCAATGCGCAATACTGGATCGGTGAATCATATTACAACCAGGGAAAATATGAAGAGGCCATTCTTCAGTTTGACAAGGTAGTGCAACGTTACCCGAAAAGCGAGAAAGTGGCAGGGGCGATTCTCAAAGAAGCCATGGCGTTTTGTAGAATTGGCGATAATGAAGGATGCCGCTTGTTTCTCAACAAGGTAATGCAAGACTTCCCAAAATCGCCCGAAGCTAAAAAGGCTGCGCAAGAGTTGAAAAAAATACAATAAGCGCACTTCAGACTCTCATCTAGAGATGAGATCTCACCTTTGTAGCCGATTATTGTACAAAGAAAAAGATCACGACAGCGGGGGGCTGTATATCTCCGCTGTTTGTATTTTTATTCTTTGCCCTCGATAATTCGCGATGGCGGATAGGGCGGGGTGTCCACAGATGATAGCCAACGATGCTCATCTTCCCGACTCATTTCCTTCAGGCTGCCTGAAGGGGCAAAAAATCGGTTCGGCGCATGAGCGACTCCCCTTGAAACAAATAAAGGTTTGCCATGGCCACTAACCATAGGTGAATAAACCAAAAAATACCTTGATTTCTTTTTCAATCTGGTATAAATAAAAGAAAGTTATGGGATTGTAGGAAAAGCGTCTGAAAATGCCATCAGATGTTCTGATGGGGGGTATATTCGGGCCTCGCGAAAGCATGGCCACAAAAAATAGTGCCCACACGGTGAGCAGGAGGTACATTGTTGCGTAGATACGAATCTCTATTTATTATTCATCCCGATTTAGCGCAAGAAGAAACACAAGATGTTGCGGATAAATTCCAGCAGATCATCATCCGAAACAACGGGAAAGTTATCAAGGCCGATCCCCTGGGAATCCGGAAGTTGTCCTTCAACATCCAAAAACAATCCAGAGGGTTTTATATGCTGATGGATTATGCGGGAGAGCCTGAGATCATCAAGGAACTGGAGCGTAATTTCCGCATAGATGAGCGTATATTGAATTACCAGACGGTCAAGCTTAAAAACAAGATCACGGAGGAAGAGATCGAAGCTCTTATCGCCACTCCGCCCGGTCAACCGCCCGAGAAAGAGGAGAGCGAAGAGGAATACACAGAGCAGGATGCCTCTGCCGCAGCGCCTTCTCGGGCAGAAGATGTCCCGGAAAAAAGTGAGGAGATTGATGTGACTCAACCCGAAGAGCACGCTGAAGAAGAACTATCAGCTGAAGAAGAACCATCAGAAGAACCATCAGAAGAGACACTATCAGAAGAGACAGCGGAAAAAGACTGATATGACAGTCTGGGTAAAATCAGCGGTCACACGGCTTGATCGTGCAGAAGAAACCGGAGATACCCGGACCAGGAGTGCACCATAGATATAAAGAGGGTAAACCCGGCGAATAAGGAGTGAAGGGATAAGGTTTGATGAGAAGAAGTTATCGAAGAACAAGACCATACCATCGACGGAAGGTTTGTAAATTTTGCGTGGACAAAGGACTTTTGATTGATTACAAAGACGCGCAATTACTGAAACACTTTATTACCGAAAGGGGCAAGATCATTCCCCGCCGTATATCGGGGAACTGCGCCAAACACCAGAGGGAGCTAACGCGAGCGATCAAACGAGCGCGCATTGTGGCTCTTTTACCATTTACCATAACGATAAGGCGAGAAGGCGGATTCGCCGTCCAGTCCGCGACAGGTCAATGAAAATTCATGGGCACCCGTCAGGGTCTGACTGATACAGGCTGGTCAGATCCTCCCGTTCAAAGCATGCGGCCTTTTCTGCTGCTACCCTCCATGTTTTGATATGAGGTCCAACCCATTGTCAAGTACTGATATCAAGAACCCAGTTAAGGAGATTATACTGGGCGGGGGTGTAATAGCTTTATTATTTTTAGGCACCTCAATCTTTCCTTTTGTTGGTGCATTTTTTTCTTTATTTATTCCCATTCCCATCATGGTTTACTACGGGCGGCTGGGGCGAATCCAGGGGCGTATGGTGGCCATTTTGGCCGTCCTGATGGCCTATTTTGTGGCTGCTGTGTTGCGCTATCCTCTCAACTCGATAGTGATTATCCAATTCGCGTTATTGGGAGCCATAATGGCCGAGGTCATTGCCAGAGATTTTTCGGTGGAGAAGAGCATTATTGTGCCCTCTTTTTCCCTGTTCGCGGTTACCCTCGTGCTTATACTCCTCCAGGCCATCGCCAATCATTCCGCCCCGTCAGCGGTAATTTATAAATACTTTAACGAAACGCTGAATGATACCCTGAGCATATATCAGGGGCTTGGCATTCCTGACGAGCAGGTGAAGAAGATAGAGGAATCCGCGGGTGTGGTCATCGCCGTTTTTACTCGCATTGCTCCGGCTCTTTTCCTTTGTATAACCGCTCTTATCGTTTGGATTAATTTGATTGCCAGCAAAAAGATCTTCCAGCGATGGGGATTGATTTTCCCGAATTTTGGCGATTTGACGCGCTGGAGATCGCCCGAACACCTCGTCTGGTTGCTCATCGGCTGCGGAGGCGCTATGCTGATTCCCGTGGAAGCTCTACGGACAGTATCCATCAATGGATTGCTCATTATGCTGCTTGTATACTTTTTTCAAGGGATCGCCATTGTGGCGTATTTCTTTAAAGCATACAGCGTCCCCTCGGTCATTCGTATTATCGGGTACGTATTAATCAGCATTCAACAATTGATGCTGGTTCTGGTGGTGGTGGTGGGCCTTTTTGACTTATGGTTTGATTTTCGCAAAATAACTCCCGGCCGTTCAAAAAAAGCCGGGTCCCTTGAAAATGGAGGATAGGTTTCATGAAAGTTATTTTAACAGAGGATGTCCCTTTTCTGGGCGAAGCCGGACAGACAGTGGACGTGGCAAGGGGATATGCTCGGAATTACCTGTTTCCCAGAAAACTTGCTTTGGAGGCCACCAGCAGGAACCTTAAAGAACTTGGGCATCGCAAGCGCCATCTCCTGACCAAGATAGAGCGGAGCCGGCGCGATGCCGAGACATTGGCTGAGAAGATCGGCACTGTGTCGATCTCTTTTTCAAGGGCCGCCGGCGAGAGCGAAAAGTTGTTTGGATCCGTAACTTCCATGGACATCCAGGAGGCTCTCTCCAACCTAGGAATCGAAATCGAGCGAAAAAAAATAGTGCTTCCAGAGCCCATTAAGCAACTGGGAGACTTCGCCGTCCCCATCAAATTGCAATCATCTGTAATGGCCGAAGTCAGGATCTCGGTGACCAAGGCTGAATAATCGGAGATCCCCGTTATGGCGACCGACGCTGCACTGACCAAAATTCCACCACAGAACATCGAGGCCGAACAGGCCGTTCTGGGAAGCATATTGCTGGACAACGAAATGATTCCCCGTGTGGTGGAGGTCATTGGAGAGCGTGATTTCTACAGGGATTCGCATCGGAAAGTGTTTCATGGGATACTGGAGCTTTTCGAACGCAACGAGCCAGCCGATCTCATTACGTTGACCAACATTCTGCGCGACAAAAACCAACTGGATGAAGTGGGCGGACCCGCTTTTATGGCCTCCCTGGTTGAGAACGTCTCCACGGCGGCCAATGTGGAGTACCATGCCCGGATAGTCAAAGAAAAAGCCATCCTGCGCAATATAATCAGCGCCGCCACCGAGATCGTGAGCCGGGGTTTTCAGAATTCCGGGAACGTGGACGAATATCTTGACTACACCCAGCAAGTACTTCTCCGGATCGCCGAACAGCGCATCAGGCCCTCTTTTTATCCCATCAAGGAACTGATTAAAAGCGGGTTTGCTCACATCGAGAAGCTCTACGAAAGAAAGGAGGCAATTACCGGCGTGCCCACGGGCTTTGACGACTTTGATCGCCTGACCGCGGGGCTGCAAAAGTCCGATCTTGTGGTAGTGGCGGGCCGTCCGGGAATGGGCAAGACAACATTCGCCCTGAATGTGGCAACGTATGCCGCTGTTCGCTCCCACGTCCCAGTGGTAATTTTCTCTCTGGAGATGTCCCGGGAACAATTGGCGCTGCGCATGTTGTGCTCTGAAGCTCGGGTGGATTCTTCCCGGGTGCGCACCGGCATGCTCAGTGAGCGCGATTGGCCGCGCCTTACGACCGCGGCGGGCATTCTCTCTGAGGCCCCCATTTACGTGGACGACACACCCGGCCTGACATCCATGGAACTCCGAGCCAAAGCCCGGCGGCTGAGGGCCGAGCACGAGATGGGGCTCATCATCGTGGATTACTTGCAGATCATGAGTGGACTGAGCCGTAGCGAGAATCGGCAGCAGGAGATCTCCGAGATCTCCCGCTCGCTCAAAGGATTGGCCCGCGAGATGGACGTGCCTTTGTTGGTTCTCAGCCAGCTCAATCGAGCACCCGAGGAACGTAAGGGTAGGCCGCAACTTGCGGACCTTCGGGAGTCCGGCGCCATTGAACAGGACGCCGACGTGGTCTGCCTTATTTATCGTCCTGAGCTTTATGATATCAAAACTGACGAAGATGGAAACTCGCTAGAAAATGTAGCAAAGATCAACATCGCCAAGCAGCGCAATGGACCTACGGGAGACTTTCACCTTACATTCAGCAAAGAATTTACTCGCTTCGATAATTACGCGCCGGAAAGAGCGGTTTTTTGATACAACCCGCAGGATACATTGACGGATAAAAGAATGACCAGGATTATAGAAGGCTTGATCGGGATTCACGACATATTGCCGGGCAAGACCGGGCAGTGGCATTTTATCGAGTCAACCGCCCGGAAGGTGTTCGAAAGCTTCGGGTATTCGGAAATTCGCACACCCATTATCGAGCGTACGGAACTCTTCGCTCGCAGCATTGGAGAGAGCACTGATATCGTCGAGAAGGAGATGTACACCTTTACGGATAAAGGGGGACGATCCTGCACTCTTCGACCGGAAGCCACGGCGGGCATCGTCAGGGCCATTCTGGAACACCATCTGGATAGCAGCGAACATACATCCCGACTGTATTGCTTTGGGCCCATGTTCCGTTACGAGCGCCCCAGCAAAGAACGATATCGTCAGTTCTATCAGATCGATGTGGAGTGTTTTGGAAACCCCGGGCCTGCTGTTGACGCCGAGATCATCTTCATGGCCATGCACTTTTTCAAAGAGCTTGAAATCCGCAATTGTTCGCCTCATATAAATTCACTGGGATGCCCGGAATGTCGCACGGCTTTTCGTGAGTCGCTGAGCAAATATATGAGCGGCGTCCGGGAGCGGCTTTGTCCTGACTGCCGGCGCCGCCTGGAGACCAATCCTCTGCGGTTTTTCGATTGCAAGAACTGCACGGACTTGACGCGCCAAGCCCCTCTTATATCCGAATTCTTGTGCGCCCACTGTAAAGAGCACTTTGAGGGGGTTCGCAAGTATCTGGAGATGCTTCAGATCCCCTATGTGGTCAACCCTCGCATTGTTCGGGGCCTCGATTATTACACCCGTACAATCTTCGAGATTGTCTCCGAGAGGCTCGGCACTCAGAAGGCCATCCTCGGCGGGGGTAGATATGATGGCCTGGTCGCCCAACTGGGAGGAAAGGACATCCCGGGCATTGGATTTGCCATCGGCACAGAGCGTTTGTCTTATATGATAGAGCGGCCTGAAGAGAGATTCGAATCGAAACCCCGGATATTTGTAGCTTCTCTGGGGGACGAGGCCGGGAAACTGGGGTTTAAATTGGCCAATGATTTACGGACTCGAGGCATCCAGGCCGTGGTCAATTACAACAGGGCCAGCCTGAAAAGCCAGATGCGGAGAGCGCACAAAATGGACGCCCGCTATGTGTTGATACTCGGCGATAATGAAATAAGGTCTGGAGAAGTCGTATTGCGGGACATGCAGCGGCAAAGTGAAGAAAAGATTCCTCTGAAGGGAATCCTTGACGCAGTCATAATGCAGTGCCGTTCATAAAACATGGGCCGCCCTGGCAGGGTTAAGCAAAGGCTCGGCCTGAGAGGAGCATAGTATTGATCGATCATATGGGCCATTGGGAGCGCACACATACCTGCGGACAGATAAGAGCATCAGACGTGGATAAAGAAGTGATCCTCATGGGGTGGGTCCACAGTGCACGCGACCATGGGGGCATCATCTTCGCGGATCTTCGGGACCGATATGGAACATGCCAACTGGTCTTTAACCCTCAGCGAGCTCCGGATGCCCATCGGAGCGCCCGGATGTTGCGCAGCGAATATGTGTTAGCCGTAAGAGGGATAGTAGGGCATCGTCCTCCTGAAACAGTAAACCCGCGAATGGCTACAGGGGATGTGGAGGTGGTGGTGGAAGAGATGCGCCTCCTTAACGAGTCATTGTCGCTTCCTTTTGCCATCGAGGATGATACTGATGCTTCTGAGCTGGTGCGCCTCCAATATCGGATATTGGATCTCCGTCGCCCGATCATGCAGCGCAACTTGATCATGCGCCACGAAGCAGCTCGTTCCATCAGACAGTTTTTGCATGCAGAGGGGTTTCTGGAGCTTGAGACACCGTTCCTGACGCGCAGCACTCCAGAGGGGGCCCGCGATTACCTGGTGCCCAGTCGAGTCAACCCGCAGATGTTTTATGCGCTACCTCAGTCCCCCCAACTTTTTAAACAGCTTTTCATGATTGCCGGGTATGACAGGTATTTTCAAATCGTCCGTTGCTTTCGGGATGAGGACCTGCGCAAAGACCGACAACCCGAGTTCACCCAGCTTGACATGGAGATGGCCTTCATCCATCGCTCCGCCCTCTTCGATCTCATCGAACGCATGATGGCAACCCTCTTTCACGACGTTCTGGGCGTAACCATCCGGCTGCCGTTCAAACGTCTGTCTTATCATGAGGCGATAGCCAGGTACGGGAGAGACAATCCTGACACCCGATATGAACTGATGCTTGAAGACGTCTCGGATATCCTTCGGGGGTCCCGGTTTAGGGCTTTTGCAGAGGTATTACAGAATGGCGGGATGGCCAAAGGATTGAACGCCACGGGGTGCGCCGGGATGTCCCGGCGTGAGCTGGATGAACTTACCGCCCAGGTGAGCAACTTGGGCGCTAAGGGGTTGGCATGGATCAAAGTCGGCTCCGGGGGATGGCAATCACCCATCCTGAAGTTCCTGGAGCCCACGGAGATCAACGCCCTTGCTCAGCGCATGGAGGCACGGGAAGGCGATCTTTTGCTGCTTATGGCTGATGAACCCCACACCGTAAACATATCACTGGCCTATCTCCGATCTGTTGTCGCAGAGAGGCTGGGCCTGGTTTCTGAAAACCAGTTCGCCTTTGCCTGGATCACTGACTTTCCCCTGCTGGAGTTCAGCGAAGAAGAAAAGCGCTGGACCGCCATGCACCATCCTTTCACGGCTCCCATGGATGAGGATATACCTCGGCTTTCGGAAGACCCCGGGAAGGTACGCGCTCAGGCCTATGACCTTGTGTTGAACGGCAACGAAATCGGAGGCGGCAGTATACGAAATTATCGCAAAGATATTCAAGAGAAAGTGTTCAATGTGTTGGGCATCGGCCCTGAGGAAGCCCAGGAGAAATTCGGCTTTCTCTTGCAGGCATTGCAATTCGGCGCCCCGCCCCATGGGGGGATCGCCTTCGGGTTCGATCGACTGGTCATGATATTATGCAACGCGGAATCCATACGGGACGTCATCCCTTTCCCCAAGACACAAAAGGCCACGTGTTTGTTGACCGGTGCGCCGTCGCGTGTGGATCCGCGACAATTGGAGGAACTCCACATTAGACTGAGGGGTCGAGTCATGGAGTGATGAGAAGCGGGATTTCCCCTTTAGAAAATATATCCGGCAAGGGGAAATTGAGTGGTCCGGCAGGAGCGCAGTACGGGCGGCTTAAACGACCACATTTTCGAAGCGGATTGATTGAGAAGGAGGCAGCATATGGCTACGGATTATCAGAAGTTATCGCTGGAGATGCACAAAAAACTTGAAGGGAAAATCGAGATCATCGGGAAGATGGGCGCCTGTACGCGCGCCGAGCTAAGCACGGCATATACCCCGGGCGTGGCCGAGCCTTGCAAAATCATAACACAGGATGAGACTCTCATCGATGAGTACACCGTCAGAGGGAACCTGGTGGCTGTGGTCTCGGACGGTTCCGCCGTTCTGGGACTGGGGAACATTGGAGCACGGGCCTCATATCCTGTAATGGAAGGAAAGGCCCTGCTGTTCAAGGCGTTCGGGGGAGTCGATGCCTGGCCGATCTGTGTAAAGAGTCAGAAGGTGGACGAAATAGTCCGTTGCGTGGAATTGCTGGAACCCAGCTTCGCCGGTATTAATCTCGAGGATATCTCGGCTCCTCGCTGTTTCGAGGTGGAAGAACGGCTGAAAAAAACAATGGACATTCCCATATTCCATGATGACCAGCATGGGACGGCCGTAGTGGTGGCCGGCGGGATCATAAACGCGATCAAGGTTACGGGACGCACATTCAAGGAGGTTAAGGTCGTTATCAATGGAGCGGGAGCCGCCGGGATAGCAACGGTCAAGATGCTTCAGGTATTGGGCGCCGGGGATATTATCCTCTGCGATCGGAAAGGGCCGATTTATGAAGGCCGGACCGAAAACATGAATTATTACAAGGAACAGGTGGCATGCAGCACCAACCGGGATAAGGTAAAGGGGACACTGGCCGATGCTTTCAAAGGGCGCAACCTCTTCATCGGCCTCTCGGGTCCCGGCCTGGTGACCAAGGAGATGGTCGCCTCCATGGAAAAAGACCCCATAGTTTGCCCCATGGCCAACCCCGTGCCCGAGATCTGGCCTGATGAGGCAAAGGCCGCCGGCGCAAGAGTGGTGGCCACCGGGCGGAGCGACTTCGACAACCAGATCAATAATGTGTTGGGATTCCCAGGGATTTTCCGCGGCGCCTTAGACGTTCGGGCCAGCGACATTAACGAAGAGATGAAGATGGCAGCGGCGTATGCTCTTGCGGGCCTCATCCCGGACAGCGAGGTATCCACTACCAATATTATCCCCAGTGCGTTCGATTTCCGCGTTCCACCTGCCATAGCTGCTGCAGTAGCAAAGGCCGCCATGGATAGTGGTGTTGCGCGTAAGCCTGTGGACATTGAGGTTATTAAGAAAAACACAACTCTCAGAGTAGAGCGTGTCAAACACCTGCAGGATCATATACTTGAGGCTGATCACGAAGCGTTGTGGGTTAAATAAATCCCTGATAATTTGCTTGACTCACTGGGGGGAGAGGGTGAATCGCTCATTTGCGAGAACACCCCAGCCCCCCATGTATTGATTATCATCCTCCCGGGGAGGTTGCTATGAGAGAGGTTAATGTCAACGTTATTACTGAGCGCGTAAAACAACTTTGCATTGAAGCCAATACCGACCTGAATCAGGAGGTTCTCGACATCTTAGACCGATTGGGCGCCATGGAAGAGTCTCCTGTGGGCAAGGAACTCTTTGCTGAGTACAGGGAAAATGCCGAGATCGCCCGCCAAGAGAAGGTCGCTTTGTGCCAGGACACCGGCTTGGCCGTTATCTGGATGGATTTGGGTCAGGATGTCACCCTTGTGGGCGGAGACCTCAACGAGGCTATCGATGAAGGCGTCAGGCAGGGATACAAAGAGGGGTACCTGCGGAAAAGCGCCTGTCACCCCTTTACACGCAAGAACACAGGGGATAACACCCCTGCGATCCTCCACCTGAACATGGTTCCGGGAGACAAGATCAAGCTATGGGTGGTTCCAAAAGGTGGCGGGGCAGAGAACATGAGCATTGTCAGTATGCTCACACCGGGCGTGGGTAAAAAGGGAGTCATGGATTTCGTGGTGGAACGAGTGCGAATGGCAGGTTCCAATCCGTGTCCGCCCACCGTGGTGGGCGTGGGCATAGGTGGAACGTTCGAAAAAGCCGCTCTTCTGGCCAAGAAATCACTGCTGCGCCCACTGGGCGCTCCTCATCCAGATCCAGAGGTGGCGGAGATGGAGCGGGAGATACTTGATCGTGTCAACAACCTGGGTATCGGTCCCCAGGGGCTGGGCGGCAGGATCACATCACTGGCAGTCCATATCGAGATGATCCCGTGCCATATCGCCTCGCTGCCAGTGGCCGTGAACCTCAATTGCCATTCGCATCGGCATAAAGAGACGGTAATTTAAAAAAACAGATGTTCCTTTGGTGTCGCGTCGAGAACCTGCCAAGCCGACGGACCTTGATAACCACATTGTAACGGTTACTGCTGTGTATTTTCATAAGAGAGGTGTTGCATGACTCAACCTATAATACTGAGACCGCCGTTGTCCAATGAGGACGTTGAAAAACTCAGGATCGGAGATAAGATTTTCATCACCGGAGTCATTTACACGGGACGTGATGCGGCTCATAAACGGCTCATGGATCTGATCGAGAAAGGTGAGAAATTGCCCGTAGACCTGAAGGGGCAGTTGATCTATTACGTGGGACCCGCACCTGCAAAGCCTGGGAAGCCCATTGGTTCCGCCGGTCCCACCACCAGCGGTCGAATGGATGCATTTTCTCCCAAGTTGATGAAATTAGGCCTCAAGGGAATGATCGGCAAAGGAATGCGTTCCCAGGCTGTGATCGAGGCCATGATGAAATACAAAGCGGTATACCTGGCTGCCACAGGGGGGGCTGCCGCTCTGATCGCCAGGTCCATCAAGAGAGCCGAAGTCGTGGTTTACGAGGATCTCGGCCCCGAAGCGATCAGCCGGCTGGAAGTGGAGGACTTTCCCTGCGTGGTTGTGAATGACACAAGGGGGAATGATTTGTATAAAGAAGGCGCCAAGAAGTATGCCCGCGAATGAGGGGAGGGCACGGGGTTGTCGGGCCATTCAGAGAGCGGTTCATTGCCGGTTCCTCCGATTCGTCCCCTCCTTAGCGCTTTTTTGACTGAATGAATTCGCATAACCTACTGCAGTGCGAAAAGGACAATCCTTCTGGAAATTGAGGATGCATTTGCCATGACCACAAGGAGGTTGCCATGCGTTACCAGCCCCGCACAGGGTTTATAGCGTGGGTTTTGATGCGGATAGCGGGAGTGGGTATTGTCATCTACCTTCCCATCCATGTCTGGGGGTTGCAAAAATTGCTGAGCGGGCCCGAGACATTCAACCAATACGTTCAATTATATAACCATCCACTGTTCAAGCTCGGGGAGATGGCCCTTCTGGCCGGCATTATATTCCATGCCCTGAACGGGATACGGGTGATGCTGGTGGATTTTGGCACAGGATGGCGGGATCATAAGACCCTATTCTGGATCGCTGTGACTGCCGGCGCCGTCATTTTTATCCTTGGCGCCATCCCCATGGTTAAAGCCATATAAAAGACATCAGGTTAGAGGAGCGCGAATCATGAGAGTCAACAAAGGTATCATGAGCGGAGGGGCGTTTGCCTGGCTGTTCCAGCGCATCTCCGGCGCCGTGCTGGCGATATTGATGATTATCCATTTTATGCTGATTCACTATGTTACCGCCAAGGGCGCCGCAGTTTCTTACAACGATGTTGCACAGCGCCTCTCATCACCCGCCATTCGCTTCATAGAACTGATCTTCCTTTTCCTGCTGATCTATCATGGGTTCAATGGCGTCTGGATGATGGTTCAGGATTATGTTCACCATAACCTGTTGAGGGCACTTATCTTTTCAGTTATCATGATATTCGGCCTTGCACTGTTTTTCATTGGGGCCAATACTCTGATCGCATTCCAGCCGGTCATATGACAAGAGAGGGGAACTTGCGTCATGCGTGAACACAGGCACGATGTGGTGGTAGTCGGAGCCGGGATTGCGGGGTTATACGCCGCGTTGATGACCAGCGACTATATGGACACGGCGGTGGTAAGCAAGGTCTTCCCCACCCGATCTCACTCCGGTGCGGCCCAGGGAGGTTGCGCAGCGGCCCTGGGGAACGAAGAGGAGGACTCCTGGGAGTGGCACTTTTACGACACGGTGCGGGGGAGCGACTATTTGGGCGACCAGGACGCTCAGGAAATCCTCGTGCGGGAAGCGATACCTGTGATGTATGAAATGGAGCATCTGGGCGTTCCCTTCTCCCGGAGATCTGATTGGAGACTTGCTCAGCGTCGTTTCGGCGGGCATCTCAAGGATTTTGGAAAAGCCCCCGTAATGCGGGCCTGCTGCGCAGCAGATCGCACCGGGCACGCCCAGCTTCATACGCTGTATGAACAGTGTGTGAAACGCGGTGTCCGGTTTTACAACGAGTTGTTCGTCGTCGATCTGCTGGTAAAAGACAGGATCTGCTCCGGCATGGTGGCATGGGACATAATCAACGGCGGTCTGGTGGTGTTTCACGCCCGGGCCACCATGTTCGCCACAGGCGGATACGCCCGGGCCTGGAAGGTTACTTCCAACTCTCACTCCAACACCGGAGATGGCCTTGGCGCCGTTATCAGGGCCGGACTTCCCTTGCAGGACATGGAGTTTGTGCAGTTCCACCCCACAGGGCTCTTCCCATCGGGTATCCTCATTACCGAGGGAGCCCGGGGAGAGGGGGGACACCTGAAGAACAAGGATGGCCGGCGCTTCATGGAAAAATACGCCAAGGATAAAATGGAGTTGGCCCCTCGAGACATTGTGTCGCGAGGAATCCAGACCGAAATTGACGAAGGGCGCGGAATAGACGGCAAAGGCTACGTCCATCTGGATATCACCCACCTGGGGGCGGATGCCATTCTTGAAAGGCTGCCCCAGATCCGGGAGATGGCGCTGAAATTTGCAAATGTGGAATGTATCAAGGAGCCCATTCCCATCCTGCCCACCGCTCATTATGCCATGGGGGGTATTCCATGCACTGTATGGGGTCTCGTGCTTTCCGACACGAAAGGGACGCCCGTGGAAGGGTTCTATGTTGCCGGCGAGTGTGCGTGCGTTTCCGTCCACGGGGCAAACCGGCTGGGTTGCAACTCGACCCTGGAATGCGCTGTGTATGGGCGTCGCGCGGGAATGGCCATGCGGAAATGGACGCTGGAGAATGAAGGGTGTTGGCCCGATATCCCCGGAGAGACGGTGGAGCGCGCCGAAGAAGATATCCAACAATTGCTTGAGGCCTCAGGGAAAGAAAATGTGGCCGATATCCGCAACACACTCCAGGAATCCATGGTTATCAACTGCGGCGTATTCCGCAACGAAACCAAGATAAAAAAACAACTGGATATGGTGCACGAACTTCAGCAGCGTTTTGAAAACATCGGGATTACTTATCGCGGCACCAAGTTTAATACCGACCTGACCGATGCCCTTGAATTGCGGAATCTGTTGCAGTTCTCGGAACTTATTGTGGCCGGCGCCTTGGAAAGGAAAGAGTGCCGCGGTTCCCATTATCGCGTGGATTACCCCTTCCGAGATGACAAAAATTGGCACAAGCACACCTTTGCGTGGAAAAAGGACGGCACGGTTGTCTTTGACTACAAGCCCGTGGTCATAACCAAGTACCAGCCGGAAGAGAGAAAGTACTAAAGCGGTCAACCGAGTATTCAGGCCGAAGCACCAATGCAGGAGACGGAACCTGTGCTTTTTGGAGGGAGAAAATGGAGAGAACGTTTCGAATTTTCCGACACAACCCTGGAGAGGACGACTCCCCCCGTTACGATGAGTTCACCATCCCGGTTGAGCCGATGTGGACCGTCCTGGATGCCCTCAATTACATCAAATGGTACAAGGACGGCTCCCTGGCTTTCCGCCGCTCATGCAGACACGGGATTTGCGGATCATGCGCCATGACCATCCAGGGGCATAATAGTCTGGCCTGCGAAGCTCAACTGGCCACACTAAAAAAGGACCCCATTGAGGTGGAGCCTCTACGCTCCTTCCCGGTCATCAAGGACCTGGTGGTGGACATGGACGACTTCTTCGAGAGGTACAGGGCGGTGAAGCCCTATTTCATCGCAGGAACTCCGCCTACGGACAAGGAGCGACTGCAGTCACCCGAGGAGCGCAAGCTGCTGGACGACTGCTGGGAGTGCATTCTGTGCGGCGCTTGTACATCATCTTGTCCATCGTACTGGGCGGACAAAGACTTCCTGGGACCGGCGGCCTTGCTCAAGGCGTACCGTTTTATCTTCGATTCCAGGGACGAAGGCGACGAGGAGCGCATGGGCGCCCTGGACAACAAGCATGGGTTGTGGCGCTGCCACACAATTTTCAACTGCGTGGAGGCCTGCCCTAAATCCCTGAACCCGACCCGGGCCATCAGCCAGTTGAAAAAAAAGGTGATCGCTGAAAAGTTCTGAGCCACTCATAACCAGTCTGTACAGGGTCAGAGGAGAGAACATTTCTCTCTCATGTGCCCCTCGCGTCGCCGCAGAATGAGCAATTTCTGTATTTGCCTTTCCTTATTCAAAAGTATCGGGACAACGGTAGGGATAAGGACAAACAATGGCCGCCCTGATTCAACTCCCCATCGTCAAGAAGTTTGACAAAAATCATTAATAATATGATAACATAAACAAATAAAATGATCGTGATTAAAGGCGGTTGGCCCCTATCGGCAGGCGTGAAAACCTTCGTCAATGTTAATCACACCATGGCTCACATTGCCATAGAGAATCTGACAAAATTCTTTGGAACGACCCTCGCCGTGAACGACGTGACCCTTGCCATAAAGGATCGCGAATTCGCCGTTCTGCTGGGACCTTCAGGTTGCGGAAAGTCCACGATTCTCAACTGCCTTGCCGGTCTGGAAAAACCCAGCAGCGGCAAGATATTCATCGATGGCCGTGATATGGAGAAGGTCCCCCCCCACAAGCGCAACATCGCCATGGTCTTTCAGAACTACGCCCTGTATCCCCATATGAGCGTGTACAATAATCTCTCATTTCCTCTCAAGATGTTGCGTGTATCCGGCGATGAAATTTCGGAACGGATCAGTCGTGCGGCACGGATTTTGCAAATTGAAAATATTAAAGAAAGAAAACCGTCAGAACTCTCAGGCGGTCAGAGGCAGAGGGTGGCCCTGGGCAGAGCCATTGTCAGAAACCCGGGGGCGTTCCTCATGGACGAACCCCTCAGCAACCTGGATGCTGCCCTCCGCAACGAGACGCGGGGCGAGCTCAAGAAACTCCACGCTAAAATCAATGCCACCTTTGTCTATGTCACCCACGACCAGTCAGAGGCGATGAGCATGGCGGACAGGATCGCCATACTGAAGGACGGAGCCCTTTTGCAGATGGACACCCCTTACAGGATCTATCGGGAGCCGGCGGATACCTTTGTTGCAAGCTTTCTGGGGAGTCCACCCATCAACCTGATCAGAGGCCGGCTGATTTCGCGCGGAAATACGTTTTTGTTCAATAGTGATTCCCTGGAGGTTGTTTTGAACGGCAAGGCCGCAAAACGGCTGGGCGACCGAAGCGGACCCGAAGTCATCATGGGTGTTCGTCCCGAACATATAAGCATTCTTCCGCCGGAACGGTCTTCCGTGGAGACGCCGCTGGAGGTCCTGCTGGTAGAGCCTCTGGGCGCGGAGACCATACTGGAGGTCTCAACCCGGATGGAAAAGCTCAAGCTTAAGGTAATGGGAGACCCCGGTATTCAAGTGGGCGCGCGGGTGAGGATCAAGCTGAACACGGACAGCCTGCTCTTTTTCGACCCGGCCACCGGGAAAAATTTACTCAGTACTTGAAATTCTTCCCCGGGCCGCAGCCCAACCGCTAATCACGAAAAGGAGGACGCTATGAGTTTCAGATGGTTCCCCGGGCATGTAATAACCGGCTTTATTCTGTTGATTCTTCTCATAGCGGGAACTA
The DNA here is from genome assembly GCA_019310535.1 of Deltaproteobacteria bacterium. Lineage (GTDB taxonomy): Bacteria > Desulfobacterota > JAFDED01 > JAFDED01 > JAFDED01 > JAFDED01. Next base: position 4,753 of record JAFDED010000058.1, on the reverse strand, counting down.
CAGGGACTTTTGGCGCGGACACAACGATTCGGTTCACCACGTCTCTGGCAGAGGCTGAATGGAAGGTCATGAGAGAGGTGGTATGGCCGATGTTTGAGAAACAGACCGGCGTCCGCATTGAAGCCAGTCCTGTGGAGGCCGCTGACCTCGGGAAGATACTTATGGCCATGGTTCGGGCAAAGCGCATGGAAATTGACATCTTTGCCCAGGACAATATGCGCATCGCTGAATTGGTTGATATGGGGGTGGTCGAAGACCTTTCTGCATATCGGCCCGCGATTCCTCCTGAGGTGCCGGAAGCCCTGGTGGAGGGCGGTGTGATAGATAAAAAGCTTTACTTCCTTCCGTATCGCCCCAATGTTCAGATTACCTATGGAAATTCGAAGAAATTGAAATCGTACGGGTTAAAACCCCCGAAAGATTGGTATGAACTGTTTCATGTGGCCAAAACGTTATACGAAAAGGAAGGAATAGGAAGAATACTTTTCAAGGCAACCGGAGGAGCACCCACAACCACACAGCTCTATGAATGGATCATCGCGGCCGGCGGCGATCCCTTTGCCTTCAACGATGTAGGATGTGTGATCACTTTCACTTACCTGCAGAGGCTCTGGCCTTATGTTCATCCGGATTCAAAAAAGGCCAAATGGGACACGTCCAATGAGTACATGGCCCGGGAGAGTGTGTATCTCGCACAGAACTGGCCATTTGGCGTACCGCTGATCGTTCAAGACTGGGGGAAAAAGTGGCTCGCAACATATCACGGGTGGGCTGGACCCTATCGCGAGGCCCACGTCATCGGCGGCGAGGTTCTGGGAATCCCCAAAGGCTCGCCCAGGAGGGACGTGGCACTGAAGTTCGCTAGGTTCCTTCAATCAAGGGAGACCCAGGAGGTGCTTGTGGCCAGGCTGGGATGGCCGCCTATCCGGGAAGATGCATTGACTGACGTGCAGGAGTGGATGAAACCCCACTTCAAAGCCGTGATGGACGCGATGAAACACGGCGTGTTCCGGGCCAATGTTCCGTTCTGGGCGGAGTTTGATTCGCTCCTGAACGAGGCTTTCTTCAGGATCGTGCTTCGCGGCGAGGAAGTGGAGAGAGTATTGGACAACTCTCATGAGCGAATGGAAAGGGCGAAAAAGCGTTATAAGTAAGACAGCCAACGGGAATGTCCGGGGTTGGATGCCGGCCTTGACTTTTAAGCCGGATAATGGCAAAAATAGAACTTGTTTCTGAATAACCACATGGGAATCGCCCCATATGCACTCGAAGGTGAATGGCGCTGTGATCCCTGAGGAAGGCAATGCGGAAGAATAACCGCGGCTCGCTGCAAAAGATCGGTAAATATCGGATTCTGGAGAAGATCGGCCAAGGGCGGATGGGGATGGTGTTTCGCGCCCGGGATCCCCTCATTGAAAGGGAATTGGCCATAAAGGTTATTCGGATGGAACTGTTCCAGGAAACCGAAAAGCGGCGGGAGGCAGAGCAGCGCTTTCTGACCGAGGCGCGGGCCGCAGGCCAACTGATTCATCCCAATATAGTCACCATCTTTGATGTGGGGAAGGATCAAAACCTGTTATATATAGCAATGGAGTATCTGGAAGGGAAGGATCTCGGTCATTACTGCCGTCCTGAAAGTCGTCTTTCCCTGCGGCACATCCTGGCCGCCATGATTCGATTGTGCGACGCACTGTATTATGCTCATCGACATGGAACGGTCCATAGAGACATCAAGCCGGGAAATATCGTTCGCACCACGGAGGGAATTATCAAGATCACCGATTTTGGCCTCGCCAAATTGCCGGCTGGCGGAGTCACGCGCGAGGGTGTGGTGCTGGGCTCGCCCAGCTATATGGCCCCCGAGCAGATCGCCGGCCAGCAGGTGGATGGTCGAACAGACATATTTGCTCTAGGCGTGGTCCTGTACGAGCTGATAATGGGAGAACAGCCTTTCGCCGGCAGAGACATTTATTCCACCATGTATCAGGTCAGCTACGAAGAGCCGGCCAAGATGGACGAGTTTCGGAAACGCACTCCCCCCGACCTCGATAAAATTGTGCTCAAAGCATTGGCCAAGAAACCTGATGAGCGCTACCCCGATGCTATGGTGATGGCCAGAGATATCAAGCGCATCTTGCGGATCGCCACACAACGCATGACATCATCACGGCTCAAAGAAGCACCCGCGGCCGCACCGCTTGGATCGGAGGAAGAGGACGCTCCCCGCACCGTACTTCTCTCTCCTCACGAGATACAGCGACTGCTGGCCCGGAGAATCCTTGCGGTGCGGCTCGATCTGCGCCGGGAAGGGTTGCGGGTCGGGGTTTCGGAAGTGGTGGAAGGGGAGCAGGACGCTTCCCCCATGGAAGTGCGGCCCATCAAGGCTCAGGAACTGCGCGCCTTTGCCGAGAATACCCGCGATATCCTGGAGAAAGGCAACCGCGCCCCCCACGGTATCCAGAGGCTTCAGGAACTGGGTTTTCATATGTACCAGAAATTATTCGGGCCGGCAGCTCGAAAGATATTTGCTGCGTCTGTGGCCGAGGATCTGCTTCTTTATGTGGAAGACAGGCTGGCGGGCGTCCACTGGGAGTTGATACACGATGGGCATGACTTTCTCTGTTTGCTCTTCAATATGGGCCGATGGCAGGCGGATCTTCCCGCTCCCGAACTCCATTCCGTCGCCAAGGGGAATCGACGTATGATAATAGCGGCCAACCCTGTGGATGACACGGCCTCGGTTCGGGAAGAAGGGAAGCTTCTCGCGCGCGTCATGGCAGAATATCCCCAACGCGTTAAGGGAACCCTCTGGGAGAAAGACATATCCCACCATCGGCTCCTGCGGATGGGTAAGGTGAATATCTTGCACTATGCAGGACCTATCCAGTACGTGACCAAGGAGCCGGCGTCAACCGGCTGGATTCTCAAAAATAGGCTGGTCACTTGGGGGACCATCTGGGAGCAGGTGAGATCTCCCGACCTTCTGTTTGCCCATGCCTGGAAATGGGAGCCGCCGGAAGGGCGTGCAATCTATTCTCCCCGGGAGGTAGCGACCTTCGCACGGCCCCTCCTTGAGAGAGGAGGACGCTTCTACCTGGGGACGCTTCACTGCACAAATGAAAGCAACAGTCCCTATTTTGTCGAACCATTTTATCGCGAACTGCTGGAGGGGGCCTCGGTCGGACAGGCCGTCCGTCGGTCCCGCCTTTCGCTCATGAACCAAATGGGCGAGGAATTTCTCCTGTGGAGCGGCTACATACTTTACGGGTTGCCAACGCAACGATTATTTCCCGATCAGGTGGAGTGATCGTTCTGTACCGGCCGTGCGCCGATGAAATAACCATGGAAGAGAACCATGAAATTCGCAACCAAATATCTGTGGTTTCACACGCAGAGGCGTCGGGAATTCATCAACATCACCCACGAGGTTGAAAAAGCCTTGCACAATAGCGGAATTCGAGAGGGGATGATACTGGTATCCGCCATGCACATCACGGCAGGGGTGTGGGTGAATGATGCGGAATCGGGTATCATTCAGGACATCGAGGATATGCTGGAGAGGATGGCCCCGCAGGGAGTCGATTACCGGCATCATCAGACGGGGGAAGACAATGGGGACGCCCACCTGAAAAGCATCCTCGTTCACCATCAGGTGGCGGTTCCCGTCACCGAGGGGAGGCTTGACCTTGGTCCTTGGCAGCAGATATATTATGCTGAGTTCGACGGGCAGCGGCGAAAACGTGTGATCATCAAGGTCATGGGAGAGTAAAGTACCGGTCTCGGTAAGAAGAGGGACAAAAACTACCGATCCCGGACCCGCCATGGTGTTGATGCCGCGATAGCCTCAGGGGAACAACCATGCCTTCTCGGGCACAATAGAGCATGCAAATTTGATAACGATGATTTAAATTGTTTTTTAGAATTTTAGAATGGGGGTATCTACTTAACTCTCGTAACCACAATATATAGTATAATGACATGGAAGACTACCCCCAGACCGTGCTTGAGTTCGAGGAGCGCTTTGCTACTGAAGAAGCATGCCGCCAGTATCTTTTTGATCTTCGGTGGCCGGACGGTTTTCGTTGTCCCCGATGCAGTCAAAGTAAAGCTTGGCCCACCAAACGCGGGTTATATCGGTGCTGCCATTGCGACCTTCAAACCTCGGTCACTGCAGGCACTATTTTTCAGGACGCCAGAAAACCTCTGCGACTTTGGTTTCGGGCCATGTGGTATGTTGTCAGCCAGAAAAACGGTGTAAGCGCCATGGGTCTGAAAAGGGTGCTTGGTCTTGGAAGCTATGAAACGGCCTGGATATGGTTGCATAAGTTGAGAAGTGCCATGGTACGTCCTGGACGGGACCGGTTGTCGGGAACTGTTGAAGTCGATGAAACATATATCGGCGGCACGAAGTCGGGCAAGCGAGGTCGTGGCGCGACAGGAAAGGCACTGGTGGTCGTCGCGGCTGAAGACAAAGATAATCGGATTGGACGCATTCGACTCTGCCGGGTACAGGATGCCTCGGACGAAAGCCTGACAGTTGCTGTCATTGAGAGCCTTGAACCCGGAAGCATCGTTCGGACTGATGGCTGGAGTGGGTACGCAAGTTTGGCCTCGAAAGGTCACGTCCATACCGTGGTCCGTCAAAGCGATCATGTTGGTGAAAATCTTCTCAGCTTAGTGAATCGGGTGGCATCACTACTTAAACGATGGCTCCAGGGCACGCATCAAGGAGCTATTCGAACATCTCACTTAG
>JAFDED010000057.1 GCA_019310535.1 Deltaproteobacteria bacterium | reverse complement strand
GAGAAGGATGCCTTGGGTAGGCCATTTATAAACAATAACAACATCCTCCTCCTGGACGGAAAGTTGGCCGTAACACCACACCTCAGCATCCTGGGTGAACTCCTGTTTTCCCTCTATGACCAGGTGGATCGGGGGACGGTCAATGATTTTGCCTTGATCGCCGGCCCGCAGTACAGTAAACCGCCCTTTTTCCTGTATGCAAACTACCGGAACCTGGGGGGAGATTTCCGCTTCGTCGGGGGTTCTGCCCAGTCTTTCTCAAACCAAGAGGGATTTTTCGCCAGCGGTGAGCTGCGCCTTGAGAAGGTTTCGCTTTACGGATCCAGCGACTACTACTGGGACGATTCACTATTGGAACTCGATAGAGGTCGGCTCGTCACCTGGGCCAGCAACTTCGGGATATCTTATACGCCCTATGAAATTCTGTACACAAACCTCAACTCCAGTATCGTGCAGCGGAAGATTTCAGATGGGAACAAGCCTCTGGATGAGCTGACTTACAGTCTCCTGTGGGGGGCCTTCGTCCGCCTGGCCAGAGGGAGACTCAACCCTTACATCCGGCTCAAATACACCGAGGACATAACCAGTGAGCCCGTTGAGGAGAGAGAAAAAGACGAAAGCGGAATTCTGGGTTTCGGCTGGCAGCTCAGCAGACGATTACGAATGTCGGCTGAAGGCGAGATCCGGAGGAATTACGATTCCGAGGACACCCGTGACGATCTTATTGCCAGCGGTAACCTTGCTCTCCGGTGGCAACCCCTGAATCGCATTTTTGTCTCGGTGGGATGCGAGTTAATAAACACAAAAGACAGAATCAATGATGAGGACAGCGATAGGCTGACCATCAACCTGGGATACGGACATCAACTCCACAAGGGATGGCGGGTGTCATCCCACTTTCGTTGGGCGAATGAGTGGGGGGCGGATGAAGGATCCGATTTCGACCTCTTCGTCAAGCTGGAGAAAGCGTTCCATTGGGGACGTCCCCGATTGCGGCTTGGAATACCCAGGCCGCGGCAGGTGCTCATCACCGGCGATATCGAGGGGTATCTTTTCATTGATGAGAACGGCGACAAGAGAAAACAGCCGTGGGAGAAGGGGATCCCTGATATCCCCATTATTATGGACGACACCTTCATAGTGGTGACCCATTCTGACGGATATTTTATTTTTCGGAACGTTCTGACAGGCAAGCGGACTCTGACCATCGAGATTCGGGCGCTCCCTCTGGAGTACTCCCCCGCTTATATCCATTCCGAAACAGATGTCAGCGTGCGAAAGACATCTGAAGTATTCTTTCCCTGCACCATCCAGAAATGATAAACATAAAAGTAACGGTAGCTCATAAAGTCCATGCATCGAGGGGGTAAGAAAAATGGAACCCATCAGCGGTGGAACGATAATTCTTTACGGCATTTTGGCCAGCACGATCGCGGGGCTTGCAACGGGTATTGGAGCCTTCCCCTCGCTCTTTGTGCGCAGTGTCTCCGACCGATTTATGGACAGCTCTCTGGGGTTCGCGGCGGGGGTCATGCTGGCGGCCACCTCTTTCAGCCTCATCGTGCCGGCGATCGAGGCGGGTGGCATCTGGATTACCGTAATTGGGATAGCAGTGGGCGCTGTATTCCTGGATAGAGCGGACAAGTGGATCCCTCACGAACACTTTCTAAAGGGGCCGGAGGGACCCTCATCCACCCTTCGGAGGACGTGGCTGTTCATCCTTGCCATCACGCTGCATAATTTCCCGGAGGGGCTTGCGGTGGGAGTGGGATTCGGAGGCGGCGACGTGGCGGGAGGAACCGCCCTGGCCATAGGAATCGGACTTCAGAACATGCCTGAAGGCCTGGCCGTGGCGCTGCCGCTGCTGCGGGAAAAGTATTCCCGCGGAAAAGCCCTCCTGATCGCCACGGCATCCGGTCTTGTGGAGCCTATCGGCGGGTTGATCGGAGTCGGGGCGGTGACACTGGCGCGCCCTTTCCTGCCTTTGGGCTTGGCCTTTGCCGCGGGTGCCATGCTATTCGTGATCTCCGACGAGATAATCCCAGAAACGCACAGCCGTGGCAATGAGCGTGAAGCTACTTTCGGCGTCATCATAGGGTTCCTGGTCATGATGACCCTGGATAATCTATTCGGATAAGTCAAATAGGATATCTTCTCCGCGTCGGTCCCATAATATGATGACCGCGCGGATCACAGCCTTAAATGGAGAGTGCTAAAATGCAAGTTATTCCACCTTCAGCAGATGGTAATCCTTCTTCCCCTTTCTCAGTACGATGAAGTGTTCGGAGGCTAGGGAGTCGGCAGTCAGGACAAATTCTACAGAATCGACCCGGCGATTGTTGACGTACGCCCCTCCTCCCTGGATGAGACGACGGGCCTCGGAACGGGAGCTGCAAAGGCCGCTATCGTAAAATGAATTTACCAACGTTATACCTTTACTAAAGCGATCCCTTGAGACTGGTGTGAACGGCACATCAGCGAAAATTTCCTGGAGGAGCGCGTCTGTCATGTCCACGATCTCTTCACCGTATAACACGTGAGCTGCGCGGCGGGCCGCGTCGGCAGCATCCTTTCCGTGAACCATACCAGTGACCTCATATGCCAGCGCCCGATGCGCTTCACGTGCCTCCGGGTGAGAGCGGTGAGAAATTTCAAGGGTTTCGATCTTCTCAAGCGGGAGCAGGGTGAGGAGGCGCAGATATCGAATAACGTCCCTGTCGTCTGTACGGACCAGATATTGGTACATTTGATACGGACTGGTCATTCCGGCATCCAGCCAGACGGGTGTCCCCTTTTCCGACTTGCCGAACTTCTCTCCCGCAGCAGTGGTGAGCAGGGGGAATGTGATGCCATATACTGTAACTCCCATCAGTTTTCGGATTAAATCGATGCCCGCGGTAATGTTGCCCCACTGGTCGCTGCCGCCCATTTGGATTTTGCATTCGTACTGTTTTCGAAGGTGGTAAAAGTCGTAGGCCTGCAACAGCATATAGCTGAATTCTGTAAACGACATCCCCTTGTCGGGATCTGCGACCCGCCGCTTGACGGAATCCTTGGCCAGCATGTAATTGATATTGAAATGCTTGCCGATGTCGCGCAGGAATTCGAGAAAGTTCCATCGGGCCAGCCAATCCGCGTTGTTGAGCATCAGGGCCGAGCTCTCCCCGCAGCGGAAATCAAGGAAACGCTCGAATTGGCGTCGAATGCATGTCAGGTTGTGCTCGATTTCGTCCAGCGAGAGGAGATTGCGTTCCTCGGCCTTCCCGCTTGGGTCTCCGATCATCCCGGTTCCGCCTCCCATCAGGGCAATGGGCCGATGACCGTGACGCTGATAGTGGACAAGCCCCATTATGGGCAGCAGTGTCCCCAGGTGCAGGCTGGAGGCGGTTGGATCGAACCCGATGTATGCGGTGACCCTTTCTTTACTCAATATCTCTCGCAGTGTTGGGTCTGTGAATTGATGAATGAATCCTCTATTATCCAGGGTGTCGAACAGATTGTCCATGGTCATTAACCTCTTTTCCCAAATCGTACAATTTTTTTCGTGCTCGTGCATCTCTCTTATCACAGGTATAACAGATGAATCAATGATTCGTAATAGTTTCTTTAAGATGGTATAATTTACCCTGTTCATTCCGTTGCGGGTGCGGGCTTGGCCGTCATTTCCAACTTCTGCTTTAAGGGGGCCTTGAATTATAAATGGTAACATCACCTGATAATAATTTTTTCTTTTTACAATTCTATGGGAGAAATTGTAACGACCTTATACCTGGAAAGGTCTATGAACGCAGGAGGGACGCATGAAAGTTTTCATATTCTTTTTGTTGGCAGCATTGATGACCGTGGGAGCGCCTCCCGTCACAGCAGGGAAAGCGGAATCAACGGTGGGCTTTCAGGAGGATTTTTCCGGGCCGGCAGGATCGGAAGAGCTTCCAGAGGGCTGGAAGCCCTTGTATTTTAAAAAGATTCCTCGCCATACCCGATACAAGGTTGTCCGGGAAGGAAACGACTCTTACCTGCAGGCTGAAAGCCATGCGTCCGCCTCCGGCATTTATCGGGAGGTTGCCCTGGATCCTAAACGATACAGGTATCTCTCCTGGCGCTGGAAAGTTCACGGAATCCTTAGCAAAGGAGATGCCAGGTCGCGAGAAGGGGACGATTACCCGGCTCGCATCTATGTGACATTTCAATACGACCCGGAAAAGGCCTCCGTGGGAAAGGCCTTTAAGTATGGTTTAATCAGGCTCTGGTATGGTAAATATCCGCCTTCGGCAACCATTACATATATTTGGGCCAACCGTCTCCCCAAAGGGGAATCCATCCCCAATGCCTATACCGGGAAAACCGTGATGATGATGGCGGTGGAAAGCGGAGACGGGAAAGCAGGACAATGGGTGGAGGATCACAGGGACGTTTACGCTGATTTTCGGCGTCTGTTCAAGGAGGAACCTCCCGCGATCTCGGGCATAGGCATCATGACGGACACCGATAATACCGGCGAAAAGATGACTGCCGGTTATGATGACTTTATGTTATCCGCTGTTCCGTCCCGTTGATCTGTTACATTCACCTGCCCAGAGGTGCCATTGTTCTTTTCTGTGCTTAAAGCATGCCGCTTTGTGATACGGGAGGCTGGTAACCTTTCTTCTGAGCCAGCAGATCAAGATGGAAGGTTGCAGCATCCTCTATCTCCAGGTCAAGGGGCGTCTCTCGCTCCCGGAGATCGACTGTTTTGAGATACTTCTTGCAAGCAGTGCAGTAATCCACCCGGTATTCTTTTTCCGATTCGGCCCAGAAATATCCCAAGCGCTCTTGCTCCTTATTTCCGCAAAACGGACAGGTCATCCGCGGAAAATTCCATTTGCGGTTGCAGGTTCCACAGGCAAGGAAACGCCGACCCTCGGGCCCGCGCAAATCCGCCATGTGAGGCAGGCCCCCACAGATTGGGCAGTACCCCTGTTCCCAGACGATCGATGCCAGGGTTGAATCATACTGTTGAGCGTAACGGCCTAAAAGAGCGGAGGCCGCATGATGAGCCAGGAAAGCCACAAGTCCCTCGTCCAACAGATCTTTGTTGTTTGCTGCCTCCGCCTTGGCTCTGGATAAAGCAGCGCGGACCCAGATAACCGGGTCAATCCGGTCATCGGCGATGGCCGATCGGATTTTCTTGATTTCATCGCGTTTGCGCTCTTCCAGAAGATCCAGCATGGGTTCCAGAAATCTTCGCAACGCCTCCTTATCCAATGGAAGGCTCTCCCGATCCAAAACGGGCAGGCCTCCCTCCAGTTTTTTCTGAAATTTCTCGTCCACCTGCATCGGCAATTCAGTAGTCAGTTCCGATGACGCTTTCTCGCGAGTCTCGATAACGCGCACCAGAAAATCCAGAAGCTCTGCATATGCGGGGCGTTTTTTCACAACCTCCCTGACACGCTCATGGCGGAAGTCCCAGTTTTTCATCACTCTCTCCCGTTTGTTCAATTTGCGGATATTCAGCCTTGTTTTTTATCTTATTGCATTGCAGTTCTATACGTCAAGTGCAACTTGTGGAAGGCAGACATGGGATGTTGCAACAAGAAAGGGAAAATACCGATGGATTCTTGGCCCTGCTTAGAAATATTGTCTAATTGATTCAAGGGGATGAGGATAGAGCTCTGGGCGGATCATGCCCGTCGGAATAAAGGCGAAATAGTGGAGGAATTCATTTGCCAAAAAAGCCAACCGGTAATCAATTATACCCCCAGGTATCATTCCGAACTCAACCTCCGAGAGAGACTTTGGAGAACCATGCGATATGAGGAAACGGCAAATACCTATTATGTTTCTTTTGAGGACCTGGGATCCCTTTTTTTAAAAGATCAACACGCTGGGAACCGAAAAGTACTTTCATTTACTATAATAAAACCCTCGAACCCTCGCTTCAATCCAAAAATCCGATGATTGAAATAAATGAAAACCAGGGCTTTCCCCAATAATTCACACAGATTTATCAAAATGCTTTGAATTTTAATTCCTTGCATTCATCAGCAAGTGAAAAAGGAATTTTGGAGAAACTTTTCGAAAAGGGAGGGTGGCCCGGACGACTTGTCGTCCGGGTCGCGAAGCGACAAGAGGCTGTTCGCGCAAAGTCCTTGTTCTGACGGCATACAGGTAAACATGAGAAGAATATCCAGGCAATCTTGATGATAGACGCAGCAACAGCACCCGGTGTTTTGCCATAACCTCTTGCTGCTGCGCAGCCCGGACAATTTATTGTCCGGGCTGCGCATGGGCTCCGTTACTCCACCCCGGAGCGGGAGGTGATCCCTCAGATCCGCAATTACCGCTTTTTCCTTTGAGAATTTTGGGGCACCTCCCGTGAAAATTATGCCTTGACAAAATAATTTTTGATATGCTACTTTTTGAGCCTTTAAAAAAGGTCTATATCCAGAAAGTGGAACGGCGGCCTCATTGATCTTACCGCTTAGTATCCATCAACGGGCACAAAAAACATTCTTGACGGCGGTAATGTTCGCCATTGAACCTCCTGGGATTATTGGAAGGGGGTGATCTAATTCAGGTCTCCGGAAAATGGGTTGAAATAGACTCTATCTTTTGACCTTCCAGTTATAATACAGCATCAAAAGAATTCAAGCTCAGGGTACCATTTCATACAAACCTTTTATCGGCATAAACAAAAGGAGGAAATTATCATGACTTTGAAAAACAAAATTGAGCTGATTATGTGTGTAACTATAGTCTGTGGTCTAATTTTCTCACCATTGAGCCTTCCCTGCGCCCATGCTGATTATCCTGCCAAACCCATACACATCGTCGCACCATATGCACCCGGTGGAGGAACGGACATTTTGGCCCGAACCATCGCTGCCATCATGGGGAAAGAAAAAATAATCACGTCGCCCATTATCGTTGAAAACAGGCCCGGGGGCGGTGGCGCCGTCGGCATGGATTATGTGGGAGCAAAGAAGGGAAATCCATACTATCTGCTTACCGTTGTCACAACGTTTATCTCCAACCCCATTCTGAAATTGACAAAGGTTTCTTACAAAGATTTTACCATCATTTGTCAGCTTGCTTTCGATCCCAACATTATTACGGTGCGAACGGATTATAAATACAATACGATGGAGAAGCTCATTGAGGCTGCGAAGAAAAATCCAGGAAAAATTCGATATGGTGGTACCGGTGCAACCGGATCCGATCGAATCGTCAGCCTGATGCTAGAGAAAGAAACCGGCGCGAAGTTCAATTTCATCCCGTTCCAGAGCGGAGGCGAGGTAACCACTGCCCTTTTGGGTAAGCATGTGGACGTGATCGCCAATCAAATGAACGAGAGCTACTCCCAGATCATGGCAGGAAAGTTCAAGGCCCTGGCGATTACTTCCGAGGAACGGAGCAAATATATGCCCGATATGCCCACCGTCAAAGAAAGCGGAGCCAACGTAATTTTTGGTACCATGCGCGGGATCGCCGCACCGGCGGATATATCGGAGGAGGCGAGAAAGTTTCTGGAAGACGCTTTCACAAAGCTGGATGCTTCTGAGCGGTGGCAGAAAGAATATATCCAGAAATTCCAGCTTCAACGTCAATTTCGCAATGGTGCAGAATTTAGAAAACGAATCATAGAAACAACCGAAAGATACAAAGAAATCTATAAGACATTAGGTCTGCTGAAGTAGACCGTTGAATTGATCAGAATGAATTCAAGCTCTTGTCAATGAGAGGCGGGGGGAGAAGAGGCGAATTTTCCGCCCCCTGCCTCTTCGTTACTATCAATCACTTCATTCATATAAAAAAAACTTGCCAAGCAGGAATTATTTTCAGTTCCTCCTTTGTAATACTAATTTTTAATTCGAACGACTCGACAATAAGGAGTTGAAATAGTGGGATACCAATGGCCTCAAGATTTTGACAAGTTGATGAGGAATTTTCTGGAGCCGCGATCCATTGCTGTTATTGGAGCGACCGAGGGTGCGGGGTATGGAGGCCGAATGATCGACAACCTCCTGAATGGCGGATTCAGGGGAAAGGTCTTTCCGGTAAACCCCAGACGTTCTGAAGTAAAGGGCCTGCCATGCTATCCGAGCGTTCTGCAGGTCGAGGGGGAGGTTGATCTTGCTGTAATAGTAATCCCGGCGCGTGCAGTTCTGGATGCCCTCCAACAGTGTAAAGAAAAGGGGATCCGCTCCGTGGTGATTATCAGCGCGGGTTTTTCGGAACGCGACGGGCAGGCAGGAATCGATCGGCAAAAGCAATTACGGCAGTTCACCATGGATCACGGCATGTTTATCTGCGGCCCCAATTGTCTGGGTGTGTCAAACGTGAGTGAAAAGATTCACGCCAATGCAGGATCGGGAATAGCTAATTTGCTCCCGGAGCCCGGCCCCATTGGCGTTGTTTCCCAGAGCGGGGCAACGGCTTTTGGCCCGATCCTTGCGAAAGCAAAAGACCGGGGAGTCAGGCTGAAATATATTGCCTCCACAGGAAACGAGGCAAACCTGGAGAGCGCGGATTTCATTCGGTTTATACTGGATGACCCGGACGTACGCGTGATAGCCGCCTTTATCGAGGGTTTCAAGGAAGGAGAAAAGATTAAGACGGTTGCGGATCTGGCGCTTGATAGGAAAAAGCCCATCATCCTTATGAAAATGGGGCGCACAGAGGCGGGCGGAAGGGCAGCGCTCACCCACACCGCTGCCCTCACGGGAAGCTTCAAGGTGCACGACGGGTTTTTCCGGCAAAAAGGTATAGTCCGGGTAAATGACTACGACGAGTTGTGCGAGGTAGCCAACCTGTTTTCAAAGGGGAAGTTTCCCAAAGGTGACGGGGTAGGCATCATCTCTCACTCTGGCGGGATATGCACATTCCTGAGCGATGAATGTTCCAGTGAGGGCTTCCATGTTCCCCGTCTCTCCAAAGACACCACGGGAAAAATCGAACAGATTCTCCAGGGATGGGGTTCTTGCGAGAACCCGCTGGACCTCACAGGCTTTGCCCGAGGCCCCCAGTTTCCAGAGATTTTGCGCTCGGTCATCAACGACCCCAATGTCGATTCGGTGATATTGGCCACTCGGAGCGACAAGGAATACGCAGAAAATGTTATTAAGGCGGCAGGCGAAACAGACAAGCCTCTCCTTTTCGTATGGACGCACAGCGAATTTGATTCGGAAGGGCTGCCAGCCCTTCGAGCCGGCGGTATGCCTGTATTCATTTCTCCCGTGAAGTGCATAAAGGCGCTTAAACACCTCCGCAACTATTACAAAATAGTGCAAAATCATCACGATCCCGGGAGAGAGAAAGTGCCCCCGAGCAGCCTGCCATCTTCAGATCCTCGGATAGAGCAGGTGCGGGCTTTTCTGTCTCAGGAGTCCTCCGAAACTATGACGGAAGGGAGATGTCGGGAAATTCTTGCGCCCCTGGGGCTTCCTTTTAGCTCAAGCATCGTGTGTCAATCAATCCAAAAGGCCAGGACCACTGCCAGGGAACTCGAATATCCCGTGGTATTGAAAATGGATTCCCCCCAGATTCTTCACAAGACTGAATGCCAAGGCGTTCGTTTAAATATACAGGAAGAAAATGAACTCACCAAGGCTTTTGATGATATGATTGTCTGTTGGAGGTCTTTGGATCCTCCTGTTACGCTCAATGGCATCATGGTGCAAAAGATGATCACCGGGGGCATCGAGCTTATCCTTGGCGTTTCCGATGATCCACTCTTTGGGCCGATCTTGATGCTGGGGTGGGGTGGTATCTTTGTCGAGGCTCTCGAAATCGGAGCCTGGCGAGTATGCCCCATCGGGCAGCAGGATGCCCGGGAAATGATACATGAGATCCCCGGCCTGACCAAGATTCTCAGCGGAATTCGGGGAAGGCCTCCTCTGGACGGCCAGGCCTTGGTGGATGTTATGGTGCGGGTCTCCTTCATAGCGTGTGCCCTCAAAGACCTTGTTTCTTCCATGGATTTTAATCCTATTAAAGTCCTGCCCGAAGGAAAGGGCGTCAAGCTTCTGGACTCCCGGATGGTTCTGCGATCCACCAAGACTCTGCTTCGGTCGAACACTTGACGTATGATCCTCTTGTATGCTCCGGCCGTAAAAAGAGCCAGGTAAACCACTGTGAAAAAGAAATGGGCAGAACGAGTGTTTAGCCTTTTTCTCATGGCATTGGCCGTGAGTGCGTACTGGCAAACGCTCATCCTTCCCGAGTCAAAGTCAGGTCTCATCACGGGATCCGCTTTCTTCCCCCGATGGCTTGCCCTCCTCTTGTTCATTTGCAGCGCCATACCTTTTGCAAGGACCATTATCCAGACCACTGAGGAATCGGAAACAATGGTCTTCCCTCCACCCCGAATACTCTTGAAGCTGTTCACCTTTATGGCGTTAATCGGCGGGATATTGTTGATCATCCCTTACACCGGATGGCTTGGCGCACAGTTGGTACTTGTTTTTACCGTGGAACTGGTTTTTGAAAAAAGAAAATGGACGCATTCCCTGGTCATTGCCGTTGCCGCCATGACCGTCATTTACGGCGTGTTCGAGCTGGGGCTCGGCATTAGACTGCCAAGGGGTGTTTTCGAATAATTTCTGCGCCGGGAGGAATCCCCATGGAGCTTTTCCATCATGTATATAACGCCTCCATTGATTTGCTGCTCAGCGTGACCATACTGTACACCTTGTTAGGCGGTTTTATCGGCACCATGACAGGCGCTTTGCCCGGCCTAGGCCCCTCGGCTAGCCTTGCCCTGTTTATTCCCATGACCTTCGGTCTCAATCCAATTGTGGGTATGGTCTTCCTCTGCAATATTTACCAGGGAACCATGTATGGGGGGCGAATTACTTCCATTCTCGCCAATATTCCGGGCGACAACCCGGCCATCGTTACTTGCTTTGAAGGGTATCCCATGGCCCAAAAAGGAAGGGCAGGCCCGGCCATGGGAATATCGGGTATATCCTCTTTCCTGGGAGGAATGGTGGGATTGACCGGGCTGATGTTCTTTGCCGGCCCGGTCTCCGATTTTGCCATCCGATTTGGTCCGCCGGAATACTTCGGGTTGATGGTATTTGCCCTCTCCTGCATCGGGATTTTATCCGGCAAATCTCAATCCAAAGGAATTGCTATGGCGGCCTTGGGATTGCTCTGCGCCACAGTGGGACACGATTTTGTTACCGGGACGATACGCCTGACTTATGGAATCGTGGAACTGGTGGACGGCATCGACCTTATCCCCGTTTCGCTAGGTGCGTTCGCTGTCAGCCAGGTGCTTTTTATCATGGAAAAAGAGATGAAGATCCAGTTTATCAAGACCAAGCTCACTTTGTCGAATTTGTACCCTTCCATGGAAGAGCTTTTCCGATCCAAATGGCCCGTGGTCCGGGGCTCTCTTATAGGATTTCTCGTGGGGGTTCTGCCGGGTGCCGGTGGTACGCCGGCGACATTTATTTCCTATGCCGTCGAGAAAAAGGTATCCAAGCGTTCCGATGAATTTGGCACCGGCATGGTCGAGGGCCTCGCTGCTCCGGAGTCATCCAACAATTCATCGGAGGGCGGAGCACTGATACCCTTATTGACCCTTGGGGTTCCGGGATCAGGCGGGACCGCCATTTTGTTGGGAGGGTTGATGATCTGGGGAATACGGCCGGGACCCCTTCTCTTTCAACAGAATCCTGAGTTTATCTGGTATATCATCGCTGGTCTCTTATTAGGAAATCTGGGGCTGTTGATCTTGAATGTGGGGTTCATCCCCCTGTTTGTGACCATGTTAAGAATGGTCCAACCATACCTTCTGTCGGCTATTACCGTGTTGTGCATCACCGGAGTGTATGCTTACAGCTTTAGTTTTTTTGCAGCATGGGTGATGCTGTTATTTGGGGGGATCGGTTACTTTGCTCGAAAATTGGATTATCCCATGGCTCCTCTCGTCCTGGGTTTAGTACTGGGACCCCGCACCGAGGACAGCTTACGTCAATCGATGATGATGTCTCAGGGCAGCTTTTCCATTTTCTTCGAAGGACCAATCTCTGCCGCATTACTCACTGTGGGGTTAACGATCCTCCTCTATCCATTGTTTCGCTTTGTCTTTAATACCGCCAAGAGGGCAATAAAAAAAGGATAGATTGTCAGGCGAACTGACACATATCCCCCTGATGCGGGCGTATTTAGTCGTCAACTCAACAAGCCCGCGATCATTAAGAGCTGTTTTGATCACGAAAGGAGCTTAAAATGGGCCTGAAGATTCGCAGGTCAACGCTAATATTCCCGGTAAATGTTCGCAAGTTTGTGGAAAAAGCCTATACGCGCGGGGCGGACGCCATCAGTCTGGATCTGGAGGACTCCATTCCTCCCTCGGAAAAAACCGGTGCCCGGAAGCTGGTGCGCGAGGCAATCCCCATGGTGGCACGCGGAGGAGCGGAGGTGCTGGTCCGGGTCAATAACGATCCTGATCTGATTTGCGAGGATATTGATGCTGTGGTATATCCGGGGCTCAACGGGATCCGTTTTCCAAAGGTCGAGTCAGCCGAACAAGTGCACCGTCTGGATGCCTTGCTCGAGGCAAAGGAAAGAGAACGCGGAATACCCCCGAAATCCATCTCCATTTCTGCTCGCATTGAAACTCCACTGGGGCTGCTTCATGCCCGATCTATAGCGGAGGCAAGCTCCCGCATCGATACCTTTGGAGTGGGGCCTGAAGATTATAGCTTTGCTCTGGGTGTTGAACCGTCCGAGGACGGTATGGAACTCCTTTACGCGGTATCCAAAGTGGTGGCTATCTGCAAGGCCATGGGGATCATGGCTAACGGGTTGCTGGGGAGCGTGGCGGGTTTTCGAGACATGGAGGGGTTCGAGCGAGCAGCCGTCCGCGGAAGGCAATTGGGCACCGTGGGAGCGTCGGCTATACATCCCGACCAAATTGCTATCTTGCATCGAGTGTTTTCACCATCTCCCGAAAGCGTCGAACATGCTCGCCGCGTAGTCCAGGCGTTCGAGGATGGGCTTCAGCAAGGGACGGCCTCAGTGGCACTGGATGGGAAAATGGTGGACATCCCTGTGTACTATCGTGCCAAAAAAGTAATGGAACGAGCCGAGGCCATTGAAGCCGTTGAAAGGAAAAAAGCCCAGGCGCTGGCAAAAATTGCTTGAGGCGCTTCCCGGGTCATCCTCAAGCGGCGGTGAAGGGATTAACCCGTTTCATCCCGGAGTAAGCATCGGTGAACACGGATTTTGATTTCTGGGAAGCCCGATTCCGCAAGGACGGCAAGGTGTGGGGAGAGGATCCCAGCCCTTCGGCTGCTGAGGCGGTGAGGTTTTTCCGGGATTTTGGCGCCAGGAATATCCTGGTTCAGGGCTGCTCATACGGACGACACTGCCTGTTGTTCGCAAAGGAGGGGTTTGAGGTCACCGGCTTCGACGTTGCTCTAAGCGCGTTGCACATTGCGCGTGATTGGCTTTTTTCCCGGTCCGTCTCAGCCGCACTTGTCCGGGCGGATGCCAGATGGTGCCCTTTTGCGCCTGGGTCCTTCGAGGGAGCTTACCTGTTCAACGTTTTGCACTTTTTCCTGCGCGAGGACAGGAAACGGGTGTTGAATGAGCTGTGCCGCGTGCTGGTGCCCGGTGCTCCGATAGTCCTGTGCGTTTTCAGCGATTCTGACCCGGGGTACGGGAGAGGGCTGGAGGTGGAACCAGGAACGTTCGACGCCAGGAGTGGCAGACCAGCACATTTCTTCAGCGAGGCAAGCCTGTTGGAACAGCTCTCGGGATTCCGCATCGCCCGCTTTCAAAAGGTAGAGGAGAGTGAGTCCCATGGAGGGAAGCAGCATGTGCATGTGCTGTGGACGGCCTGGGTTTTAACTCCGGTTGATCCCGCGTCCCCAGTGGCAGTTGAATTTTTGTGAATTGCCGCCGCATTATCCGCTACGGGCCATGCCCGCAATTTTACAGGTTTATATTGGAATACTTTCTCCATGGCCGCGCCTCTGATTTGAGCTCCAGCAGGTCCAGGGATCGGTTGATGATCTTGCGCGTATCCCGGGGCATGATCACGTCGTCGATATACCCTCTTTCCGCCCCGGGGTAGGGACTCTCATACATCTTGCGGTATTCTTCGATCCTCATGGCTTTCACTTCATCGGGATTTTTCGCATTTCTGATTTCTCTTGCAAAGATGACGCTGGCCGCCGTTTCCGCGCCCACGATGGTCACCCTGGCATTGGGCCAGGCGTACATGAGGTCGGCCCCGGTGTCCTTGCAGCACATACCCAGATAAGCCCCCGCATATGATTTCCGAATTATCACCGAAATCTTGGGCACTGTGGCGTCGATGTACGCATAAAGCATCTTGGCGCCGTGACGAAGGATTCCCTTCCACTCCTCCTTGGAGCCGATCCAGTAACCCGGTGTATCGTGCAGATTCACCAGGGGTATGTTGAAGAGGTCACAGAATCTGACGAAGCGGGCCACCTTATCCGCGGCGTCGCAGTCGATGGCGCCGGCCAACCACTTGGGCTGGCTTGCTACGATCCCGGTGGGTCGGCCGCCGAATCGCGCAAAGCCGATGATGACGTTCTTGGCAAAATCCTTGAACAGCTCGAAGAAGTAGCCATTATCAACGATCCGGCTGATAACTTCATGCATGTCGAAGGGCTTTGATGGCCGCTCGGGGACCAGTTCGTCCAGCTCAGTGACTACTCTATCAGGGTCATCATCGGTCTCAACCGGAGGGGGGATCTCTTCATTGTTGGAGGGGAGGAATTGCAGAATCTCCTTGGCTTTATCCAGGATGTCCCGGTCATCCTCTGCAATAAGGTGGGTTTGTCCGGTTTTAAAAGCGTGCGCCTCCACCCCGCACAGTTTCTCCAGAGTGATGTCCTCACCCGTCTGCGTTTTCACAAAAGCCGGCCCGGCGATCCCCATGAAGCCCGTTTTTCTGTTTTGGAAAACAAAGTCCTGCATGATGGGATGGTAGGCCTGACCCCCGAGGCAGGGGCCCATCATTAATGCTATTTGCGGGATGATGCCGGAGGCCAGGATTTGTGAGCGGAACAGCCATGCATAGCACTGGAGGGTGTCCATGCCTTCCTGGAGCCGTGCTCCTCCCGAATCGTTCATCCCCACAAAGGGGATCCCTTTTTCCTTGGCCATGTCTATGGCCTGGGCGAATTTTTTACCGTGGTGCTCGCCGAAGGTGCCGGCCATGGTGGTGTAGTCCTCGGCAGCGGCCATAACGTATCGGCCGTTGACCTTGCCGAAACCAACAATGACTCCCTCAGCGGGAATCTCTCTTTTGTCCATGCCGAAAGCCGTGGTCCGGTTTTTAATGAACAAGCCGATTTCGGTAAAAGTGCCGGGATCAAAAAAATAGTCGATCCGCTCACGCGCCGTCATTTTCCCGCTCTGGTGCTGTTTCTGGACGGCTTGTTCTCCACCCATAGCCAAGATTTTATCTCTTTTTTCCTTATATTCACTGTAAATGGCCTGGTATCCCTTTTCTTCCATCATTTCCTCCTTGGCAAACCATTGTTTCGCGTCCCGCATTAAGAATCTCGTTTTTTCGACCGGAACCAGTCATCGATTCGCTTTCCGGTAGCCCAGTTGGTCCATGGCGATGATCATTTTCTGGATGTTGGCAGTTCCTTCCACGATCTGGTAGAGCACCGCGTCGCGGAAGTACCTGGCCACGGGGTATTCCGTAGAGTATCCGTAGGCGCCCAAAATTTTCATTGCGCTGTGAGCGGCCCTGGCGGCCACTTCACCGGCAAAGTACTTGGCGTAAGAAGTCTCCAGCCCGTTATTGAGTTGACCCCGGTCTTTCTGCCAGGCGGCCTGGTACGTAAGCAGACGGGCGGCCTGTACCTCAACCGCCATGTTGGCTATCATATCCTGGTTCATCTGGAACTGCCCCACCTGCTGGCCGAACTGGACCCGCTCCGTGCAGTAGCGGGTTACGGAATCAAGGCAGGCCTGCGCCACGCCCACCGCTCCGGCCGCGCAACTCAAACGTGTCTGATTGAGCGAGGTAAAGATGTGCTTGATGCCGTCTCCCGGCTCTCCCAAAAGGTTTTCCCGGGGCACCCTGGTGTCATCGAAAATGACGGCGCCTGTGATAGAAGAGCGGGTTCCCATCTTTTCCAGAACTTGTGTCGATACGCCGGATACATTCTTCAGTTCCACAATAAAGGTGGACATGCCCTTGCTTTTTTTTTCGGGCTCGGTGTAGGCGTACACTATGCATAAGTCGGCAGTGGGGGCATTGGAGACCCACGTCTTGGTTCCGTTCAACACGTAGTGGTCGCCGTCCAGCACCGCCGTCGTCTTGATGGCCAGCACATCGGAGCCTGCATCGGGCTCGGTGATGGCGAAACAGCCGACCATATCCGCGCTGACCAGTAGCGGAATGTATTGTTGCTTCTGGGTGTCATTGCCGTAACGGAGGATGGAAAGCCCCGGCCCCACTGTCTGCATGTTGAATGCAACCCGGATAGAACTGGAAGCGCGGGCTATCTCTTCGCTGAGGATAGTCATGTTCATGAAACCGGATCCGGTGTTGGTGCCGCCGTATTCCTCTGGGATGACGGTACCGAAAAACCCCAACTCGCCCATTTTCGTTACGATTTCTCTGGGATAGTAATGTTCTTCATCCCACTTGTCAGCAAAAGGAACGATCTCGTTATCGGCGAATGAGCGTGCCATCTCCTGCATGGCCTTCTGCTCTTCAGTCAACGCGAAATCCATAATGATCCTCCTTTATGGTGTATGTATTGTTACGCTTTTGATGAATATGTCTGATTGTCCCGCTTATCCTCCGGATATCAACTATACTGATCGCACCGATGAGCTGCCCCCGGCCAAATACATTTTGTCATGTTGTCAATAGCTGATTGGATTGGCCGGCGTCAATTTCCAGTATTCTCCTGATAGTAACCCTCACCAGCGCCAGGATCACGTCCGGAGGAAAGCGCAATTCTATGCCGGCATCGAATAGCACCGAGACCCGGGCAGGAAACTCCTCATCGGCCACCCACAATATGAAAGCCAGGGGAACACCCGGGAGAATCTGGAGGGAGAAGGACGCATCGCCGAACGGCTCTTTCCTTGCCCCCAGGAACCGACCCGCCTCCTGGAAGGAACGCGAATCTCTTCCAAACCGCTTCACCAGGGGCTCCAGGGGCAACGCATGAACTCCGCGGAAAAACATGGTGCCCCCCTTCAGTTCCTTTTCAGATACCCACCTTCCATATGGTTCGGCTTCTTCCGGCGAGGTCAGGTGAGATAATATCACAAGGGCGGTCTCAAAGCCCGCATCTTCCTTAGACAAATTTTCGTCTTCCAGGACTTGATGAACTGTTCTACCGCCGGAATCAACCTCATAGTGCCGATCTAACAGTCGAATCCGGTACCGCGGGGGGCCTTCGCCTGATATCACTAAGGCCCCTGAAAGTCGCGCAACTCCTTTATCAAGCTTTTCCCAAAGCACCGAAAGCGCCTCATTTGCTGAATTGTCGGAAAAAGCAGTGGTAAAATCCGGGGTAAATTTGGACGATTTTGCAGCCATTTGAAAACCTTTTTACCCCAGATTTTGCCCGAAGTCAATTTTCTCGAGCGAATATGTGAAAGAGAGTTCGCTTCGTTCCCCCTTTATTAAGTGAAAGGCACTGTTGAACAGTCCTCTAAATGGTGTCCATCCGGAAACCCTACTTTTTCTATTTTCATGTGTGAAGAGAAAGACTATTTTATAATATAACTTGCTGATATTATAAGCCATCTAATCCAACCTTAATTTTTTACCATGAGGTTTGAGACTAGATTTTTGTAGTTTCCGGATAAACCATAATTATTATTCTTCAGATTTGCAATCAAGATACAAATAATGTATAATTTATTGACTTTTATACTATTTTTGTAATATTCGGGGGAAACTATCTGGAAATCCTCTTGGATTAGGTGTCATCCTTTGATGAATCTTAACTATAACGCGGCTGGATGAAGAGATAAGAAAATGACGGCTTCTATTTCAGGTAAAAAGCGCAAAAAGATCGGGGAGTTATTACTTCAAGCCGGCCTTATAGATGAAAAGACCCTGGCAAATGCCCTGGAGATACAGAAGGTACACGCCATCATTGAAAGCTTCCGCACCCGGAAACGAACCACCGGTGTTGTGATCGAAAGAGAGCTTCTGGGGCTATGGGTCAGCTTGCGTGTCCAGCCCATATTCAGCGAAAAAGCTTATCAAGGAGTCATCTTGAACGTGATTGACATCACTTCCCTGGTCAAAGCCCGGCTGGAGGCCGAGGCCGCTAGCCGGGCCAAAAGCGAGTTCCTGGCCAACATGAGCCACGAGATCCGCACTCCCATGAACGGGATCATCGGCATGACTGAACTGGCGCTGGATACGGAGCTCACGCCCGAACAGCATGAATATTTGAGCATGGTGAAGGTATCAGCACATTCGCTCTTGTCCTTGATTAACGATATTCTCGACTTCTCAAAGGTCGAGGCCGGCAAGCTCGACCTGGATTTCATTGACTTCAATTTTCGCGACAGCCTCGACGATACCTTAAATACGCTCGCCCTGCAGGCAGATGCGAAGGGACTGGAATTGGTCTGCAACATTCCCCCCGATGTGCCCGAAGTGCTGAGAGGAGATCCGGGTCGCCTGCGGCAGATCGTCGTCAACCTGGTCGGCAACGCCATAAAGTTCACCGACCGGGGAGAGGTGGTGGTTCATGTGGACACTGAGTCACAGACGGATGATGAGGTCTGCCTCCACTTTGCCGTCTCAGACACCGGTGCCGGCATCCCCGCAGAAAAGCAGGGTTTGATCTTCGAGGCTTTTGAACAGGTTGATGGCACTTCAACACGCAAGTACAGGGGCACAGGGCTGGGACTCCCCATCTCTTTCCAACTGATCAAAATGATGGGCGGACGAATCTGGGTCGAGAGTGAAATGGGCAAGGGAAGTACTTTCCATTTTACCGCACGTTTCAGCCTGTCAAAAGTTCCCATTGCGAGGGTGGTGCCTGCTGAGTTGGAAGATTTGGAAAACAGGCCGGTGCTCGTGGTGGACGACAACGCTACAAACCGGCGTATCCTCGTGGAGATGCTCACTCACTGGCGCATGAAGCCGATGGCGGAAGAAGGGGGACGATCCGCCCTCGCTGCAATGGGGTGTGCCAGGGACGCTGGATCGCCTTTTGCCTTAGTTATTCTCGATGCCAACATGCTGGATATGGACGGCTTTGCCCTGGCCGAGCGGATCAAACAGACTCCCGATCTTGCAGGGGCAACCATCATGATGCTGACGTCCGCAGGCCATCGGGGCGACGCCGCTCGCTGCAGGGAATTGGGCATTGCGGCATACTTGATGAAGCCCATCAAGCATTCTGAACTTCTCAACGCTATCTTGACCAGCTTCTGTGCCCTTTCTCTCCAGGAAGATCGACCCCCACTGATTACACGGCATTGGATACGCGAAAGGCGTCATCGCCTCCACATCCTTATGGCCGAGGACAATCCAGTCAATCAGAAGCTGGTAGTTCGCATGCTGGAGAAGCGTGGACATACGGTCGTTGTGGCCGGAAACGGCAAAGAGGCGCTGGCCGCTATGGAAAAAGAGCGGTTCGATCTGGTCTTGATGGACGTGCAGATGCCGGAGATGGACGGATTCGAGGCAATCGCAGCCATACGGAAGCAGGAAAAGCTCACGGGGAAGCATCTTCCGATTGTTGCCATGACCGCGCACGCCATGAAGGGCGATAGGGAGCGCTGCCTGGAGGCGGGGATGGACGACTATATCTCCAAGCCAATAAGGTCTGATGAACTTTTCGAGATACTCGAAAAGCAGACCCTCCATTCGTCGTCGGATGTTAATGATAAAATACGAAAAGGAGAAGCAACCGAACGATTTCAGCGCGAAGACGTTTTCAGCATATCGGAAGCCTTCAACGCCGTTGATGGGGACGTTGATCTCCTCAGGGAACTGGTAGCCCTGTTTTTAAACGACTACCCGCATCGTCTGGAGCAAATCCGCCGGGGTTTATCCAGCAATGAGGCCCAAACAGTGAAGAGAGAAGCCCATAGCCTGAAAGGGTCCCTGGGGTACTTAGGGGCGCAGCCGGCCAGAGAGGCCGCCTATGAGCTGGAAAAAATCGGGAAAAGCGGTGACCTGTCGAAAGGGAAACAGGCGCTGGCAGTTCATGAAAACAAGATAAACGATTTGGTGGAAATGCTCAGTGATCAGTGATATTGAACGGCGTATTAAAAGAGAACTGAAGAGATGATAATCTTAATAGCCGATGATGAACCCATCTCCCGTCGGGTATTGGAAGCTTTTCTGCGCAAATGGGGATACGAAGTAGTTGTGACCAGAGACGGCAACACGGCATGGGAAGCTCTCCGGCATGAGGAAGCCCCGCGTCTTGCCCTCCTGGACTGGATGATGCCCGGGATGGACGGCGTGGAACTATGTCGAAAAATTCGAACCTCTATTACCGATAAATACACGTATATCATCCTTCTTACGGCAAAAGAGAGCAAAGAGGATATTATCAAAGGTCTGGAATCCGGAGCCGACGACTATATCACCAAACCTTTCGACGCTGAGGAACTGAAGTGCCGAATCAGGATCGGCCAACGAATCATCGGTCTGGAGGAAAGGCTGAAGCGGATTGCTTCCACTGATTATTTGACTGGCGTGCTGAACCGCCGCTCGCTTATGGAACGCCTTGAGGCTGAGATCAGCCGCTCCGGACGGGAAGAAAAACCTTTAGCCGTTATCTTATCGGACATCGACTACTTCAAAATGGTGAACGACCGATACGGCCATCAGGCAGGCGATGCGGTATTGCAGGAGTTTGCCGCATGCCTCACCCGGGCCGGCAGGGCGTACGACTTTGTGGGAAGATACGGAGGAGAGGAGTTCCTCGTGTGTTGTCCCGGCGCTTCCGGCGGTCACGCGATCACCATTGCCAAACGCATGAGAGAGATGGTGGAGGCTTTGAAGATTTCTGTTCATGGTGGTTCGGAATCAATAAGCATTACCGCAAGCTTTGGTGTTGCATGGAATCATAGCGAGGAAGTGGATGTGGATTCCATCGTCAACAGGGCGGATGAAGCCCTATACCGTGCAAAGGCAGAAGGCAGAAACCGGGTCTGCCCGGCGACGGAATAATTTGAACGGAGGAATTCCATGCTTGTTTTGGGGATAGAGACATCCTGTGATGATACGGCCGCCGCCGTGGTGCGAGACGGAAAGCAGATCCTTTCCAACGTTGTTTCTTCCCAGGACGAAGTCCATCGCAGGTACGGCGGAGTTGTTCCCGAGTTGGCCTCCCGCAGGCACATGGAGTCCATCGGGCCCGTGATTGACATGGCGCTGTCGGAGGCCGGCGTGCACTGGTCGGATCTGGAAGGAATCGCCGTTACTCGCGGTCCCGGGCTGGTGGGTTCCCTTCTGGTGGGTGTTTCCGCAGCCAAGGGCGCGGCCTTTGCCCGGGGGCTCCCCCTGGTGGGGATCAACCATCTGGAGGGGCACTTCGCCGCGGCGCTGCTGGATTGTCCGGAATTGCAATCTCCATTCGTGGCGCTGGTGGTCTCAGGCGGCCACACCAACCTGTATCGTGTCTCCGGACCGGAGGACTACGAGCTGCTGGGCCGCACGCTTGACGACGCGGCGGGTGAAGCCTTTGACAAAGTGGCCAAGCTGATGAACGCGGGGTATCCCGGCGGCCCCGTCATCGAGCACCTGGCAAAGGAAGGGCATTCGGATGCCGTTTGCTTTCCCAGGGCAAGACTGGGGAAGGGATCTCTGGATTTTAGCTTCAGCGGCCTGAAGACAGCGGTGGTGCATCACGTGAGACAGCAATTGGGACCAGGCGGAGAGGTTCAAGGGGGCAAGATCGCGGGAGGCGCCTTGAGCCATGAACACATTCGAGACATCGCCGCGGCCTTCCAGGAGGCGGTGGTGGACATCCTGGTGGAAAAGACAATGGAGGCGGCCCGGCGATGCGCAACGGCACAGGTCGCACTTGCCGGAGGTGTAGCGTGCAACGGCCGTTTACGCGCATGCGCCGTGGAGGAAGGTCGGGCGCTGGGGATTCAGGTTCACTATCCATCCCCGCAGTTGTGCAGGGATAACGCCGCCATGATAGCCGCCGTGGGAGACCATAAACTGCGATCAGGCAGGAAAGACGGCCTGGATATGGATGTGATCTCCCGGTGGAAAGAGCATTTATCGGGGTGATCGATGGCGGTTAAATCAGGGACTGGCCATCAAACGCATCACCCGCGGGGATGCCCAGAGACGTCAGGATCGTTGGAAGGCAATCAACGATGCGAACCGGTGAGGGGAAAGAGGCCTTTTTCGACCGTATGAAAATAAAGGCGTCCGTGCGGGTGTGCATGCCGGTAAATACCTTCCTGTCCGCAAGATGCCCGGTGCGCGTTGAGCCCTTGAGGTCAAAACCGGGCTCGGATTCCAACACAAGGTCCGGCGCCAGGTTCAGAAATTGCCCCCGGTAAATTTCCTCTTTCCGGTAAACCTTTCGAATGGGACGGACTGTGCTGGAGGCTGTGGGATCCAGGCAGTCAGGGATATGCACCTCCATGCGGCAGAGTCTTTCTGCGAGCTCTTCCCGAAGCCTGGCTGCCTCCTGTCCCGGGACCACAAGACCCCTGGAAAATCGGCCCTGGAGGTGAATATAGATTCGGGAGGGATCCATGGCGAAGGCCCGGGTTTTGCTGTTTATGCACTCCACGCTTTCCGGGTCATCTTTCTCGTAAAAAAGGTAACCATTGCGGTGGAGCCAGTAGTTGAGATAGACATGGCTGCGAAGGCGTGTGAACCCGTGATCCGATACCATCATGAAGAGGGCGTCGGAGGGCGTGAGGGAGTAAATTTCCCCAACTAAATGATCCAAGCGACGATAGTAGTGACGAAAAGCATCTACAAATTTGTGGCCGGGCTCCTCCCAGGCATCCCAGAGAAAATGGTGAAGACGATCCGTGCCGGTAATCACCATGAGAAAGAGGTCCCAGCGGTGATTTTCCCACAAATAGTGAAAAGCCTTACGGCGAAGCTCCAGCGTGTCCATGAGATCCTCCATGAGCTTCTCAGGACTGGTGTGTCCCAGATTGGCATCCACATCCACCCGGTAATTCATTCCCTGAAGAACAGGAATGATCTCGGGCGGATAGACCGCGTGTTCCAACCGAGGGGCTACAAAGCCCGATACCAGCACCCCGTTCACCGGAGGGGCGGGATACGTGGATGGAAGATTGAGAATAACGGAACGAAGTCCGTATTGCTCCAGGATATCCCACAGGACCGGCTCCTTCACCTGCCCGAACCCGGGGAAATGGAGACGATACGTGTCGCCCGCAAGCTCTGTAAAACCGAATATCCCGTGTCTGCCCGGATTCTGGCCTGTCATGAAGCTGGTCCACGCCACAGAAGAAATCTCTGGAAACGTCGTTTCCATGGGGCTCAGCATTCCTTCCGAGAGAATACGGCTGATATTGGGGGTGACACCAGCCTCTGCCAGTCGAACAAGCAGCGAATGGGGCACGCCGTCGAGACCAACAACCACAACCTTATTGGCGGTATTCGGTCGAACTATTTCCATGTGTATGACCCTCTTCCCCTTGCAATGAATTGCCGGTTGTTGACATGCAAATCGATTTATCTTATATCATATTGAAAAATTCGATTGGATACCAGGATGAACTGGATTTTCTTACTCTTCTAATCCCGTCAAAAGGTATTAGGATTATCCTGTTAGGTCAGCAAATAAAACTTTAATTGCGTGATTTTTATTAAATTCTTATTGCTTAACCATTGGACCGAAAGCTGTGATTCAATACCTGCCAAACCTTAATGGCATTCAGGTTCCATAATGGGTGGCCCGGACAATGTATTGTCCGGGCTGCGCAGCAGCATGAGGCAGTACATGGTTCGTTTAATGGTTCCCGGGCGCGGGGCGCACCGGGCAAAACCTCTTGTCGCTTCGCGACCCGGACGACAAGTCGTCCGGGCCACCCCAACAACATTCTTCATCTATTGTTGGCTGTTGGCGGCAATTTGACTGTAATATCGTTGATCAATATGTTGCTGATCAAACTGGATATTTCTAAAGGTATTCTCTTCAGAGAATAACATCAGCATGATGGAAAGACCACACGAAAGAAAGCCATCACGCCCCTGATGTGAAAAAAAATATACACACTGTTGCAAAACATGCGCAAATGATTTTCCACTTGCATCCCGGAGGAACGGTAAAGTAATTTAAAGAGTAATCATAACAAGAAGTTACGGTTTGTTTCCCGTAACTCTTTAATGGCATGATTTTGGCATAGTCATTGCAGAAGGAGCAATCATGAGGCTGAGGCGATCTAAAATAATCGGCACGGGTTCCTATCATCCACCGAAGGTACTGAGTAACTTCGATCTTGAACAAATGGTGGAAACCACCAACCAGTGGATTATAGAGAGAACAGGGATTCATGAGCGTCGCATAGTGGAAAAAGGCGAGGGCCTGTCCGATTTATGCGAAAGGGCGTCTCGAAGTGCAATGAAAATGGCGGGGGTTAAGCCCGAGGATCTGGATCAAATCATTGTTGGCACTATCACTCCCGATATGCCCATGCCAGCCTCAGCCTGCATATTGCAAAAAAAGCTGGGTGCCAATCGGGCAGCCGCATACGACCTGGCCGCCGGATGCACCGGCTTCATATACAGCCTTGCAGTTGCAGACCAGTTTATTCGCACGGGCTGCGCCCGTACCATATTAATCCTCGGTGCGGACATTTTATCCAACATAGTGAACTGGAAAGACCGCGCGACGTGCATCCTGTTCGGCGATGG
This sequence comes from Deltaproteobacteria bacterium, assembly GCA_019310535.1. GTDB lineage: Bacteria > Desulfobacterota > JAFDED01 > JAFDED01 > JAFDED01 > JAFDED01. The sequence continues at coordinate 2,830 of JAFDED010000057.1, read as the reverse complement.
AGCGGGGGCTGCAGTGCTGCAATCATACGAGGGCACGGGCGGCGTTATGGGAACTCGTATTCGCTCTGACGGACAGGGTGTGGATCTGTTAAAGATTCCCATGGGGGGATCGGCCTGCCCGGCTACCCCGGAATCTCTGGGCAACGGAGATCATTGCATTCAGATGATGGGAAGCGAGGTGTTCAAATGCGCTGTCCGTTCCATGAGCGAGGTTGCACAAGAAGTTCTCAATGATTTCGGATTGGATGTTAAAGACATCGATTTGCTCATACCGCATCAGGCCAACATCCGTATCATGAACGCCATGACCAGGCAACTGGGAATTGATCCTGATCGGGTCATGGTGACCATCGACAAATACGGAAACACATCATCGGCTGCCATCCCTGCGGCACTCGATGAGGCTGTTCGCCGGGGACGGGTTCAGCAAGGGGATCGCATCCTACTGACCGCTTTTGGTGCAGGATTGACCTGGGGAGCATCTCTTATCCAGTGGTAATCACGATGGGGGAATTTCCAGGAGGAATGAGAAGATGAAAAATAGAAGAGTGGTGGTAACTGGCATGGGTCTTATCACGCCCCTGGGGATAGGGCTGGAGCAAAACTGGGAGGCCATAATGGAGTGCCGCTCCGGGATCGGCCCCATCACAAAGATCGATGCCTCCGACCTAGACACGAAGATCGCCGGGGAAGTAAAAAATTTTGACCCCCTGGAATTTTTAGACCGCAAAGAGGTGAAGCGAACAGATCCCTTCATCCAATATGCACTGGCTGCAAGCCAGTTGGCGGTGGAACACGCGGGGATCCAATTCGACGGTACAGATGCAGATCGCGTCGGTGTTTTAATTGGATCGGGGATCGGGGGCCTCCAGACAATCGAGCAATATCATTCGGTGTTGCTGGAACGGGGACCTTCCAAGGTAACCCCTTTTTTTATTCCGATGGTGATCATCAATCTTGCTGCCGGCCAGGTGGCCATCCGCTTCGGCGCAAAGGGCCCCTGTATGGCCTCGGTTACCGCTTGCGCGGCCGGAACCAATGCTATCGGCGATGCGTTTCGGATAATCCAGCGCGGAGAGGCGGACGTCATGATTTGCGGGGGCACAGAGGCGGTGTTGACGCGACTGGTTGTGAGCGGCTTCAATGCCATGCGAGCCTTATCTACGCGAAATGATGATCCCCAGAAGGCCAGCCGACCTTTTGACGCCCGGCGGGACGGATTTGTTATTGCCGAGGGTGCGGGGATTTTGATCCTGGAGGAAATGGGCCGTGCGTTGCGGAGAGATGCCAGGCCCCTGGCCGAAATCATCGGTTATGGAGTTTCCGGCGATGCATACCATATATCGGCACCTTCGGAGAACGGAGAAGGCTTTGCCCGGTGCATATGGGCCGCGCTCCATGATGCGGAAATCTCCCCCGATGAGATAGACTACATCAACGCCCACGGGACCTCCACCCCATTGAACGATAAATATGAAACGCTGGCCATCAAGGAAGTGTTTGGTGACTATGCGCGCAGGCTGGCCGTCAGTTCCACCAAGTCCACGACCGGGCACATGTTGGGCGCCGCCGGCGGCGTTGAGGCCATTATTGGAATCATGGCGATGGAGAATAATATTCTTCCGCCCACCACAAATTTGGAATTCCCCGATCCGGAGTGCGATCTCGATTATGTCCCCAACCGTCCCCGAGAGAGGAGCATCAACACAGTTCTCTCCAACTCATTCGGCTTCGGGGGAACCAACGCAACCCTCATATTGCGCTCCTATGAGTAGGCATCGGGTGGGCTTTTCGGCGGGGAGATTGAAAATAATATTTGTAATGTTTTTTGACAGGATAACCGGATGAACGAGTTTTTTTTAATCCTTCTTGCTTGCCCGGTTATCCTGTCAAAACATTAATTTTCATGGATATATCAGCCGGCTTTCACGCTAATCTGGCGAGGCTTCATACGCTCTACCTTTGGAAGCACCAGCCGTAGCACCCCATCGGTCAGGGAAGCCTCAATGCGAGATTGGTCGATGATCTCCGACATGGTGAATTGACGGAAAAATCTTCCTGTCCGATACTCTCGAAGCACATCCACTTCACTAGTTCCCTCCGGTGAGTCGGCCTCGCCCTGCAAGGTTAATATATTATCCCTCAAATCGATTTGAATGGAGTCCGCTCTTGCACCCGGCATATCCGCCAGCACAGTTATTGCTTCGTCCGTATCGAAAATATCAACGGCCGGGGTAAAAATAGGTCCAGGCCGTGTATGCTCGGCTGGTTGAGTCATTTCCTGTTTTTCTTTGACCTGGATATCTTGGCTGTCCATGATTCTTCCCTCCCGCTTCGTCACATCAGTCCCGCGGCGATGATGCCGCTGATATTCTTAACAGTAATCAGGAATCAGTAATGAAGAAGCCGACATTCTGTATTATTCCCCCTTTACCAAGATCTGCCGGGGTTTGGCCTCTTCCGCTTTGGGCAGGATTATCGTCAGAATTCCATTTTTGCAAAGTGCCTCCACTTTCTGCCCGTCGATGTCGGAGCTAAACGTCATCGCCCTGCGAAATGCTCCCGACTCACGCTCTCTTCTGTGGTACCGGACATTATCCGATTCCGGGCCGATCTTGCGTTCTCCACAAATTGACAGGTTATTGCCAGTTACAGAGATTGTTATATCCCCCGGCTTCATCCCGGGTAGTTCTGTACGAACGTAATAATTATTTTGATCCTCGGTAATATTGACCAGGGGAAAGACGCCGGCTGTCGGCTTTCTTCGTACCTGCTCCCCTATGGTGCTCATGAGATGATCCATTTCCCTCCACAGCCGATCAATCTCCGT
>JAFDED010000134.1 GCA_019310535.1 Deltaproteobacteria bacterium | reverse complement strand
CCATAACGCTCTCTCCTTGCTCTTGAAAAACGTTATACAACAGTATCGAATCTGACGCCAGCTTTTTCTTATTCTTTTTTCAAAGAGCTTTTTCAAAAAGCTAAAGTGTTACATTAATTGATAACCGCACATAATCGCTTTTTGGGGGTTTCTTAAGAATAATTCGATTATGGAGGAAATCTATGGAAAAAGGAAAGTTCCTGTCTTCCTTGCGTTTCTTTCGCCCCAGAAGCGACGGCAAACTTTGCCATAACGAGAAACTATCCCAGGGATGGGCAGAGATCCGATGTGGAGATAGGGATTGGGAAGACCTGTATCGCCGGCGCTGGCAGCATGACAGGGTTGTCCGTTCCACCCATGGGGTGAATTGCACGGGATCGTGCTCCTGGAATGTCTACGTCAAGGATGGGATCATTGTCTGGGAGACTCAGAAAGTTGATTATCCGGAATTGGGGCCGGATGTACCAGACTATGAACCCAGAGGATGTCCACGTGGAGCCACATTCTCCTGGTACATCTACAGCCCAATTCGCGTGAAGTACCCCTATATCCGATCAGTTCTTGTTGAGATGTGGAAGGAAGCCCTGAAGTCCAGTCCGGATCCGGTGACGGCGTGGGCGAGCATTGTTGATGAACCAGATAAAGCGAAAAAATATAAGGAGGCCAGGGGAAAGGGCGGGTTCATCCGGGTCTCCTGGGAAGAAGCCACCACTCTCATAGCCGCATCCCTCATTCATACAATCAAGAAATACGGCCCTGACCGGATCTTTGGTTTTACTCCAATTCCTGCCATGTCCATGGTGGCATATTCCTCCGGAGCGCGGTTTTTATCTCTCATTGGTGCTCCCATGATCAGCTTTTATGACTGGTACTGCGACCTGCCGCCTGCCTCGCCCCAGATCTGGGGCGAACAGACCGACGTGCCCGAAAGTGCTGATTGGTATAATTCCACCTATCAGATCGTTTGGGGTACCAATCTTCCTGTGACCAGGTCCCCCGATGCTCATTTTTTCATTGAGGCACGCTATCGAGGTGCCAAAATAACGGCCGTGGCTCCCGACTATGCTGAATACGTGAAGTTTGCTGATACCTGGCTCCCAGTCAAAGCGGGGACCGACGGGGCCCTGGCGATGGCCATGACTCACGTCATCATGAAGGAATTCTACTTGGATCGTCAGTCCGAGTACTTTACCTACTACGCAAAGAGATTCACAGATCTTCCCTTTGTGGTGATGCTGAAAAAACACGGAGACAAGTGTATTCCAGATCGATTCTTACGTGCCGCAGACCTGGGGCTTGATCTGAATAACGCCGAGTGGAAAACGGTGGTCTGGGATACTGCCACCCAACAGTTCGTTGTGCCCAACGGCAGTATAGGTTTTCGCTGGGATGAGGGGGGAAAATGGAATCTTCATCTGAAGGACTCCATTACTGATTTGACTATTGATCCGCTTTTGAGTTTTGCTGATGATAATGATGAGTGGGTAGATGTTGGCTTTCCCCTTTTTGACTTCAAAGGGACCAGCGTCAGGGCGGGGTCAGTCCCCGTTAAGAAGATGAAAAAGGGGAAAGAGGAGATTTTTCTGACCAGCGTCTTCGATCTCATGGCAGCAAACCTGGGCATTGATAGGGGACGAGGAGGAGACATCGTCAGAGACTACGACGATCCCGGACCGTACACTCCTGCATGGCAGGAATCCATCACTGGCATTTCGCGAAAAGAGGTGATTCGAGTTGCCCGGGAATTTGCAGAAAATGCGGAGAAGACACGTGGAAAGTCCATGATATTTCTGGGCGCCGGCACCAACCACTGGTACAACAGCGATATGATTTATCGAACCATCCTCAATCTTACCACACTCTGTGGATGTCAGGGCGTGAACGGGGGTGGCTGGGCCCATTATGTAGGGCAAGAAAAGGTGCGGCCGCTAGCTGCCTGGTCAACCATAGCCTTTGGACTGGATTGGAATAGACCTCCCCGGCAGCAGAATGGGACGTCATTTTTTTATTTTGCTACTGACCAGTGGAGATATGAAACGTTCGACGCGAGCCACATTGCCTCACCGCTGGCTGACCATGATTTTAGCATGCATATAGCCGACTGCAATGTGATTGCCGCCAGACTTGGATGGCTCCCATCCTACCCTCAATTCAGCCAAAATCCACTCCAGCTTTGCGAAGAGGCTATGGAGCAGGGGGCCACTTCTGATGAAGAGATCATCTCCTATGCCACAGACAAGTTAAAAACTGGAGCGATGCGGTTTGCCCTGGAGGATCTGGATCATCCTGATAACTTTCCCAGGGTATTTTTTCTCTGGAGGGCAAACCTCCTGGGAGCGAGCGGAAAGGGGCATGAGTACTTTCTGAAACATCTTCTGGGGACACAAAATGCGGTGTTGAACGATGACCGCAGGGGTGATAAGCCCAGAGAAATCCTTTGGAGAGACCCGGCCCCTGAAGGCAAGCTGGACCTTCTGGTAACTCTGGAAATGCGGATGTCCACCAGTGCCCTTTATGCTGATATCGTCTTGCCCGCCGCCACCTGGTATGAGATGCATGATCTCAGCACCACGGATTTGCACCCCTTCATCCACCCGTTCAACCCCGCAGTGGATCCGCTCTGGGAATCCAGGACCAGTTGGGACCAGTTCAAAGCGATAGCACTCCAATTTTCAAACATGGCAGCCGTGCATCTTGGCTCAAAGAAAGATTTGGTGGCCACCCCGCTTTTGCACGACTCTCCGGGAGAAATCGCGCAACCTTACGGCAAAGTGAAAGACTGGAAGAAGGAAGAAATAAAGCCGCTGCCGGGAAAGACCATGCCGACTCTTGGCATTGTGACCCGAGATTATCCCAATGTGTACAAAATGATGACAAGCCTGGGGCCATTGGTTCCCAAAATGGGCATTGGAGCCAAGGGGATTTTCTGGAACGCGATCGAAGAGTATGACGAACTGAAAGAACGACTGGGAACCGTTGCCGCTCAGGGAGTCAGCCAGGGCATGCCATGGCTGGAAACCAGCAAACAGGTCGCGGAGGCCCTGCTGACTCTTGCCCCGGAAACCAATGGCAGAACCGCCGTTAAATCGTGGAAGGGAGTGGAGAAAAAGACGGGGCTGAATCTGGCCCACCTGAGTCAAGAAAGAATGGGGGAACAGTTCACTTTCGCAAACCTTGACGCAAAACCGCGCAAGATCATCACCAGCCCTATCTGGAGCGGCATTGAGTCCGAGAAGAGGCCATACTCTCCTTTCATTATAAATATCGAGATGAAGGTCCCCTTTCGCACTCTGACAGGACGCGCCCAGTTTTACCAGGACCATGAATGGATGGCGCTCTTTGGCGAGGGACTGCCGGTCTTTCGCCCACCTTTAGATATGGAGGCTCTGGGATCTATACGGGTCAATCGAGAAACCGGAAAAGAAATTATCTTGAACTACCTGACACCCCATTCAAAATGGTCTATTCACAGCACATATTCGGATACACTGATCATGCTGACCCTGTTCAGAGGGGGAGAAGCGATCTGGATTAACAATGAAGATGCGGAAAGCATTGGAGTGAAGGACAACGATTGGCTTGAATGTTTCAATGTCAACGGAGTGGTGATGGCAAAAGCGGTGGTAAGCCCCAGAATTCCCCGAGGTAAGGCCTTTATGTATCATGCCCAGGAGAGATTAATCAGCACGCCTGGTTCCAGGATCTCAGGGCAAAGAGGTGGAACTCATAACAGCGTGACCCGAATCCTGCTCAAACCCACTCAGATGATCGGGGGCTATGCCCAGCTCAGCTACGCTTTTAACTATTACGGTCCCACAGGAGCCCAGAGGGATGAGGTGATCGCGGTGAGAAAGGCAGGAGAGGTGGACTGGTATGAAGATTAAAGCACAGATCGCCATGGTCATGAATCTGGACAAATGTATAGGATGCCATACCTGCAGTATTCCCTGCAAGAACGTCTGGACCAATCGGGAAGGAGCGGAGTACATATGGTACAATAACGTGGAGACCAAACCGGGGATTGGGTATCCGAAAAAATGGGAAAATCAGATGATCTACAAGGGTGGTTGGTCTATAGAGGAGGGAATCCTTTTTCTTCGGGCAGGGGGGCGGCTGAACAAGTTGTGGAAGATATTTCACAATCCGGATCTCCCTGTAATCGATGAATACTATGAACCATGGAGCTATGATTATGCAAAGCTGACCATAAGCCCCCGTAAGAAACATCAGCCCGCAACCAGACCGAAATCCCTGCTGACAGGGAAGAATATGGACATAACATGGGGGCCCAACTGGGGGGATGACCTTGCCGGAATCAATGAAACCGGGGCCGGTGATGTGAACTTCAATGGTTTGGACTACAGCATATACCTCAAATTCAAAAAGGTTTTTATGTTCTATCTTCCAAGAATCTGTGAGCACTGCTTGAATCCGTCATGCGTGGCATCCTGTCCCTCTGGCGCCCTGTACAAACGTGAAGAGGACGGCATTGTTCTGGTGGACCAGGAGCAATGTCGCGGATGGCGCTTTTGCGTATCCGGCTGCCCATATAAAAAGGTCTATTTCAATTGGAAATCCGGCCGATCCGAAAAGTGTATTTTCTGTTACCCACGAGTCGAACAAGGGATGCAGACTCTGTGCGCTGAAACCTGCGTGGGCAGGATCAGACATACCGGTGTGATCCTCTATGATGCTGACAGGATTCAGCGGGCTGCCTCCGTCAGGGATGACCGTCAGGTGTACCCCGCCCACACGTCAATTCTTCTGGACCCCAATGATCCAGAGGTAATGGAGGAGGCCATTGCGGGAGGGATTCCCCGGAATTATGTGGATGCAGCCAGGATTTCACCTTTTTATAAAATTGCGGTGGAGTGGAAACTGGCCTTTCCTCTGCATCCAGAGTTTCGCACCCTCCCGATGGTATGGTACATCCCTCCTTTAAGCCCTCTTGTTGAGGCCATGGAAGAAACAAACTCCGGCGATCTCAGCATCGATGACATGAGAATACCGATAAAATATCTGGCCAATCTCCTTACCGCTGGTGATGAAGCATCCCTGCGACTGACATTGAAACGGCTTGTGGCCCTTCGTGCCTATATGCGCTCCCTATGGGTCGAGAACACGCCACACATGAAAGTTCTCGAGGAAGCGGAAATGACATCACAGATGGCCGAGGACATGTATCGTCTCCTGGCCGTTGCAAAATATCAGGAGCGGTATGCGATCCCCACTGTTAAGAAAGAAGAAGCGCAAGATTTACAGAGTATCCAGGGCAGGTGTGGTCTTTCTTTTGAAGAGCAAAGAAATGGATGAAGAGGGGCGTCTGCTGCTGAAAATTATTTCATCATTACTGCAATACCCGGATGAGGGCATGATGGCTTCTCTAGCATTAACGCGCAAGCTCTTGAAGAGTTTGAAGAGAACTGAGGCTGTGGCAAAATCCGAAGATTTTTTACAGTACTTGGAAAGCACCCCGCTCCTCCCTCTCCGGGAGAACTACACACAGATTTTCGACTTGCACCCTCCAACCTGTCTGAACCTGACCTATCATCGATGGGGTGACGGAAAAGAACGGGCAAATGCTCTTCTTCATCTCCTACACCTGTACAAAAATGCAGGCTATGAAGTTCTCGGAGAAGATATCCCCGATTATCTCCCGATGATTCTGGAATTTCTCAGCATTTGTCCAGGAAATGTTTATTTACAAATCATAGAGGAATATACTGACCAAGTTACTGCTATAACATCACGCCTCCAAGAAATGGGAAGTCCATACGGGCTTCTTTTTGAAGCAATTTCGATGCTTTTCACCAAATTACAGCGTGCAGGAGGCCATGGGAATGGATAAATGGACTGTATTTGCATATCTCATCTTTCCTTATCTGGCGTTAACCATTTTTGCGGTGGGCCATGCGTATCGGCATTTTACAGATCCATTTACCTGGAACCCAAGATCCAGTGAATTGCTTGAAAAACAGAGTTTGAAGTACGGGATCTACCTCTTTCATTGGGGTATGATCCTGGTGCTTATTGGGCATGCCGGGGGGCTGTTGATTCCTGAGACCATGTATGATGCCGTGGGCATCAGTGGTGAGGCCCACGCGAGGCTTGCCATTTTTCTCGGGATATTTTTTGGATTGATCGCCTTACCTGGTATTCTGCTGCTCCTCTGGCGTCGAGCCACAAAAAATCGCATCCTGGCTGTAACCAGTATAAATGATTTCGCAACATCGATTCTTCTTTTATTTGTCATTGCGTCAGGGACTTACAATGTGTTTTTCGGACATTACTACTTTCTTGACACCGTTGCTCCATGGATTCGAGGTATTGTTACCTTCGCTCCGGAGCCGCAGCTTATGGAAGAAGTGCCGTTCAGTTACAAAATTCACATCCTTGGAGCTTTTGTGTTATTCGCTTTTTCCCCCTTCACTCGGTTGGTTCATATCTGGAGTGTTCCACTGGGTTACATGTTTCGAAGTTACATCCTGTTCAGAAGTCATAAGGTGAACATTCCCTCAGAATTCTGATGATGAATGCGCCACTGTCACTCGGCCTGAGTCGAAAATTCCCAGGAACCTATATCCTCAACCTCTCCTGATGCAGGAAAAGCAAAGAGAAACTGTGGGATCATCCACGTTGGAAAACCACTCCATGGGACGTCAGAGTAAACTCCAATCTGCCATAGCAGAACTTCCCCCAGCGTATTTCTCTATGGTCATGGCGACGGGCAGCGTTTCGCTCTCCTCGCACCTGTTGGGATTCTGGTTCATCGCCATGCCGCTGCTCTGGCTGAATGTAGTATTGTATGTCAGTTTATGGATGCTCACCCTGGCGCGTATGCTTCTTTACCCCCAACGGTTTTTCGCCGATCTGAGTGATCACATTCACGGCGTTGGCTTCTTTACCATGGTCGCGGGAACGTGCATATTAGGCAGCCAGTTCATCATAATGGTACAAGCATACAAGGTTGCGATCGCGCTGCTGATCATAGGGACGACCCTCTGGACTGTTGTAATTTACAGCGTATTCACTGCATTCATTATCAGAACCATCAAGCCACCCCTCGAAACGGGGATCAGTGGGTTATGGTTGGTTTCTGTCGTGGCAACCCAATCGGTATCCATACTCAGCGGTTTGGCCGCACTGTATTTTACGAGACAGCATGAAGTGATACTGTTCTTTTCGCTCTCTATGTTCCTTCTTGCCGGGATGCTCTATCTCCTGATCATCATGCTGATATTTTATCGCTTTATGTTTTTCCCGATTATGCCGGAAGCGCTCAGACCGCCGTACTGGATAAACATGGGGGCAGTGGCAATATCCACGCTCTCCGGGGCGCTGCTGACCCTGAACGACAGTGAATTTCAGCTTCTTAAAGAACTGATACCATTTATCAAGGGATTCACCCTTCTCTTCTGGGCCACAGCCACATGGTGGATTCCGCTGCTTCTGCTACTGGGAGTCTGGCGGCACCTAGTTCGACGTGTGAAGTTTACCTATGATCCGCAGTACTGGAGCTTGGTCTTCCCCTTAGGAGTATACACAGCGTGTACTGTTTTTGTAGCCAGAGCCACGGGGCTGGAGTTTCTGTTGGAAATCCCGCGTTACTTTGTTTTTGCAGCCCAGCTGGCCTGGAGCCTGACGTTCATAGGATGGCTCAAATCGTCAGTTCGGTTGTTGCTCTCAGCGACCGATGCATCCACTAAATGAAATTCCGAGCTTTTCGTAAAGGCCGGACTCGCCGAGACGTTGATCCAATGCATGGTTTATGGTGCTTCGATCATGCCTCCAGTGGAGTTGTTTTAGCCGTGAGCGAGATCAAGTGGGCATTTGAGGCAAAAGTCAGTACTAGGGTAACAGAATTCATGATCTGCAGGTTGCTGCCCGGGAGTGAGGGGTGCACTCTTTCCCAAAATTGAGTCAACCGCAACATATTGGGTTCCTACAAGCAGGCAAAAGTACAGACTACTTTCCAATATCCGCACTTTCCGAAAGATTGCGGTATGAAAAGCATTAACACCTTAAATCAGACGATAACAACCACCCTGGATTCTCTATCCATCGAAAAGAATAAATAGAGGAGACCTTCTATCGATTACCAATTGAAATCTTCACTCATTAACTGAACCTGTCTACCGTTTATTACAGGAAGAAGTTGATAGCATATTTTACAATGTCTAATACCAAGTTGCCATCTAATAAGTAACATTAAGATATGGGAAATTGGTCACCGATCGAAGTTTAACAGGATCCGCATAGAAGGCGCCTAGCCCCTCGCAACGATCTAAACGCCTTGTTAGGGAAATTCTTCTCGCGCAGCTCTTCCCATATATGTTCCACGGGATTCAATTCCGGACTGTACGCAGGTTGTTCAATAAGATGTATATTTTCAGGAACTTCCAATCTGTTCGACCTGTGCCAACCGGCTTGGTCGATCAGCATCAAAATGAAATAATCCGGATAGTCTTGGCCAAAGTTTACCATAGCAAAAAATAAAATTCTATTATTACAAGCAGTTAACCGGCAGAGCGTAAATTTATGGGCACTACATCTTTACCCGTTTGCTTCTGAGACACTTTGGGG
>JAFDED010000133.1 GCA_019310535.1 Deltaproteobacteria bacterium | reverse complement strand
GCAGCGCTGAGGTACGCTGCTGACCCTACTGGTCGTCTGTACTACCTGCTTTTGCCTCCTTTCTTCTAGTTTACCGTTCGGGTATTATCAAACAGCGCCTCGTGGCGCACCGCAAGCCGGATCAAGAATCCGCAACTCACGCGGGTCCCGTTTGGGGCGTAAATCATCACTCGTAAATCGTAAATCATCACTCGTAAATCGTAAAAGGTACTGGCATTGTTCGGTCAGCCGCGTCTCCCCGCCCCGCATTTCCCACCACAGCCGGCCCAGCGTGTTATCGGCGTAGAACTGGTTGCGGAAGGCGAGTTCGTAGCTGGTGCGCGGCGCGCTGGAGGCCCTGCGGGCTTCCTCGCGCAGTTCGGTCGGGGTGAAATACTGGTAGATCCAGCCGATGGTTTCATCTTCGGCCCACACCGTTTCCAGTGCCGGGTCGTTGAGCAAATCCAGCACCTCTTGCAGGCACGATTGGGTGGGAAAGAGGATCGAGGTGGGCAGCGTGCGGTCAAAGAGCACGCCCAACGTCTGGCTCAGGTCGTCGAAGAGCAACTCCAGGTAGAGCCGGTAACCACCGCCTGGTTGCGCCCGCATCGCCTCGGGCGAGAGCAGGCTGAACTGCTGAAAGCCCTTCGACTGATCCCCGGCACCGACTGAGGGCTGGATCAGCGCCCGGCTGGGGTGCTCCATTAACTTGAGCGCAGCCAGCCGGTTGAGGAAGGTGAAGGCGCTCTCGCGCACGTACCGCTCGACCGCTTCCTGGCGGGTTGCACCTGCCACTTCTTCGTGGCGGATGGCCGCTTCGATGGCCTGGCGGTCTGCGCGCCCCACGGCGTCCAGGTGGGTCAGGCCATCCAGCGGTTCGAAGGTGCCGTCGGTGTGGACGCCGTATGTGCCCTCCAGTTGCCGGGAGAAATCACTCTCCAGCAATCGGCGGCACTGGACGACAGCATTGTAGATGTGGCTGCGTAACGATGGTTTCATCTGAAATGGTCGCTCTACGACTTCAGGCTACTGGTCTGCTCACTGCATAAGCAGCAGCACAGTGGACAATCTGTCGATTCAAACCAAATGCCCGATTCTTGGACCCTCTTCAGTTTCGCCCTCTATCTTTCCTGGAGACCCGGTTATCGTTTCGAACAAGCGTGAAGCCCTTTCGTATCGTGCAGGACTCTCACGCTTCAAGTCCTCCAAGGCTTGCTTGGCCAGCCGGTGATAACGCTGGAGGAAGAGCAATTGGCATGCAGCTCTGATTCCCCACTGTTCATCTCTTGTATCTGCTTGTGCCTGTTGCGCCAGATATTCGACTTCATCCGCTCTGCCCATCGCTTCAAACCAGTACCGATAAACCTCTGCGTCGTCTTGTTGTCGCACTTGGTTGTCTAGTTCGTGTAGTAGCTCTTGCCACACTTCAGGTGCTTGATCTCTGCAATTCTGCACTGCGTATACCCAGAGATACTCCACGGCCGTGTGACGTTTTGACACTGTATTGGGTAGCACGTCTTTGGAAACCTGTAGCAAGACACCCTCTCTTAACCAGGCAACTGGAATACTGTCTCGAAGAGATTGGAGGAGCAGCTCGGCAAGGTTTTTGTCTTTATATTTGTCCTTAACGGCAAGAAACACCTCGACCAAAATCTCACTGGCTCGCTCTGGGAATAGCTTGATTAGCAGGGCCATCAGCTCACCAGCAGGCTTCATAGACTGTCTCGCCCACAGCTTGCACAGGTCCAGTGCTTCCCGGAAATCGTCCTCTTGACAGGCACTCAATAGCACGTCATACAAATCGATCACCGTTTGCGTACCTTCGAGTTGTCTATAGCGATTGAGTGTCTCTCTTAGATCCTGAAGGTCAGCTGCAGTTGGCTTCCAATCTATTCTTCTCAATGCCTTTCGTGCAATGGATCGCGGGGTTGAAAAGGGAGTTTCCAGGATGCCGTAACGAAACAGCAACTCTGCAGCTGCCGGGTTGTCCGCTGCCAGGTCTGCCATCATGGAGGAAAGCAGATCCTGGTCGGGGGGAGAGCTCTCTAGCTCATTCATCCAGACGTACGTCGCGTTCATCAATCCGGGCAGAGCCCACGCTCCTCGTTGGATCAGTTCCTGCCTGATTCCTTCTCGACGTTGACGATTGGCCTCCAGCAACTCCTGTACTTGCTGTTGTACCTCTATGACTCGGCTGGGGTCACCGTGGGGATCTGCCAACTCGAGCGCGCCCGGTTCGAATAGTCTATCCATGTCGTACCTCCTGCACTAGCTCGCTGTAGCGACGACGGAATTGAGGTGGATCTTCTTTCTTGCCAATCCAAACATAGACCCAAGGGACTTTGGTATGATCTGTCTCGGAAGCTTCACCGGCATAACGCATCTGCACCCAGACCGGCGTTCCCTGTTGATACTCCTGCCCCAGATTGATGACGGTTCCCCCCTGATGAACTAGACTGGAAAGGATGGGATCGTCTGATCCGTCTTTCTGTTGTCCGGCAAAGATCTGCAAACTCAAGCGATCAGCATCGGAATTCAACTCGTAGCGTTTCTTCTCCCCGAGATCCTTCTTGGCCGGCAGGATCAGGTCGAAGCGATCTTCGAGGCGGACGTAGTAGACATCGGCCGCTTTTTCCACGAGAATGAAATCAGCCCGGTCCCGCAGATAGCTGTAAATCGCCGCGCCGGTGACGACAGCGTGGTCGGGGGGTTGAAAGACCCAAACACGATCATTGGGCCAATACTCCCTCAAGACTTTCGGAATCAAGGGCAAACGTGCTGCCCCTCCGACAATCAGCAAGCCATCCAGGCGAGCCGGATCCAGTTTGCTCTTGGTCAAGAGATCGTCCAAGGGCGTAATCAGATTCTTTCTCTGAGTGCCAGCGACGCCCTGTGCGATCAAGTCCTCAATCGCCTCCTTGAACTCCAACTCGTCGATTTCTCCTTCCAACGAGTAGAGTTGCCCCTGAATGTTGATCTCTCCAGAGTGGTAGTGGGTTGCTTCCTCGGGTTCATCAAAGAGTAGAAGATCGTCGGTGCTCTGCATCTGATCACTGAGGCTCTCTTTGATCTCTTTGGCTTGATCCATCAATTGCAGCCGTACGCCCAACCTCTGCTCAGGAGTCAAACGGACGTCGTGCAATTCGGGAAATTGTTCCATAAGTCGGTTATAGAGCATCTTAGCCAGCGCCAAGTCAAAGTCTTCACCACCAAACGGATTGTAGTATCCGATTTCGTCTACGTGGATCTCTAGATCAGTAAGGCCGTTGACATCGCTTCCTTTGGGCTCGACGAAAATCCTCGTGAGGTCAAGCGTTCCGCCGCCGATATCGTAGACCACGACACGCCGAACCTCGGAGAAATCTAGATGGCGCACAGCCTCTGGCTTTTTGAATTCCTCGTTAAGGAATGCCAACATGGCCGCCACCGGCTCGCTGATGAAGAGCTTGCCTTCATCATCCTCTGGATAGTGAATTCCTCCCACCCGATCACAGGCTTCACGAAGTGCAAGTAGGGTGTCAGTTCGTTGATTGGTGGTGAAGCTCGCCGGGACGGTTACTGTGAAAACTATCTCATCCTCAGGTAGTTTGTAGCGTGCTTCGTCCAAGGCCTTTGCTAGGTAGAGAGCTGATATCTGGTAGGGTGCCTGCTCGACGACAGGAAGTAGCACGCGGCGCCCCATCTGGCGCTTGACCGCTCGGACGTATCGCGAAGCGTCCTCCTGCGGCCCGCGTTTTTGAGCTTCCAGACCAACCAAAGGTTCCTCACCGGGAGGAAAATACGCGACCGAAGGGAGATAGGACAACTCTACGTCCCCTTGGCGAATATCAATGACATTGACAGAGATGGCCCCCTCTACGTCTACGGCGCGACCTACCAGTGTTGTGGTCGTTCCCAGATCGATTCCGACAAGTATTGCCATAGAGCACCTCCTCGTTCTATGCTATCCGCCGATCAAGCAGTTTGCCTGCGCAGCACAAAACTCTCGGCCGATAGACGCTCATAAGCTCCACGAAGACGATCAAGCAAATGTCTGTCCTTCTCCAATTGTCTTCTCAGCACATCAATACGTTGATTGACTCCTTCTGTCAGGAGATCTTGCCAGTAGAGTACCAGCAATACCGCACCCGCTCGCTCCAATTCCTCAGCGGATTTCCAGCGAGAGATGGGATCTCCAGTTGCGGATCGTGTTGTATCCACGCTTTCGAATGTAAACTGTCCGTCATTCCACGTATACCTCCTCTTGGTCGAATCTCCAAACTCGCAAAGCCATTCCGATCCCTCATTCGGCATTTGCTCAGCGTCCAACTCGCGAAAAGCGAGGGCAAAGCCACCCAAAGCCCCCCAGTCCCCAGGGATGGACACACGTATGTTCTTCTGTTCAATGAATCTCTCGAACTGGCTCTCTAGAACATCACAGGCATTCGCATTGTCCATCAGCATCAAACGGTGCGATACATTGTCATATTGCTGGAAGGTCCTTTCCAATAGAGGCCCAAGTGTCCTGGGGAGCAGTTCTTCCAAGCGGTCTCTTGGCTCATCGAAGAGGTAGTGGATGACCTCGAACTCGCCTTCGTGCGACGCCTGAATTGCCCCGGGTTGTATAGGAACCCAGTCGCGATCTTTCGGGCGCCGACGAAATGAAAGGGGGACGACACTGGCAGAGTCACGAGCGCCGGTGTCCCAATCCTTAACGACCTGAAGAATGCTCGGAGCGTACCACTTTAGTTCGCTTATCGTCAGCAGAGCAGCAGCATATTTGCTGTTTCGTAGATCGAGAATGAGGTGTGTCTCTTCCACGTTACACTTTCCTCTTGCAGTGCCTTGCGATCCATTGTTTCATAGATCTATCGGATAAACGAACCTCCTCCGCGTAGGACAACGGCGGGTATCTCCGCTCGAATTCCTGGATAAGACGTTCGTAGTGTAGCTCAATCTCCTCCACTATCTTTTGGGACTCTTCCTGAAGATGCTCTAGGAGTTCCTGCTTCTGTCTCGTCTCGTCTTTGCCCATCATTCCGCTCTTACTCTCCCGCTGCTCGACAAGTCGCTTAGCTTTAGTCATCCTGCTCGACAGGCGTCACCCGAGCGCGAGTCAATACCCTTTCGTTAGCACGCCAGCCACGTCGCAGGACACGAAACTCTCGGCAACGATCACCCTCTGGTAAGCCTTCGAAGGGATGCTCGGGTGACCAATCATAGTTTTCCATCAACGCCTCCAGACCATCTCGATCTGGATCAAGGAAAAGGCTGTCTTTGAGATCTGTTTGGCTTGGAAAAGCCACCAATTGCTCGCCGGTGGTTTTCTCCATCCAATCCTTCATCTTTTCGAAGACAGCTCGGGGAGTCAACCCCCGTACTGACTCGGGTTCCAAATCAGCAAGTGCAGAGAGCTTTGCCAGAATCAGTGATAAATCCTTGACTAACTCCCATTGGCATTGTGATTCGATCTCTTCAAACCTCGCCCTTACTTCATCTCGCTCCTTGATGATCACGGCCTTGTCCGATCGCAAACCTTCTATCTCGTTCTTCAAGTCTGCCCGTTGCTGTTCCAACGCCTGATTCTGCTCCCGCGCGTCTTCAAGCTGCTGCCGGGTTTCCTCTTCCGAGGCCTTTGCCTCATCCCGCTCCTTTTCGAGCGTCGCGATCTCTTGTCGTGTCTTGGCGATCTCTTGCTGAAGCATTTCGTTTTCTCTCCCGGCTTGAGCTAGAGCTTGCTCCTTCTTCTCTCGCTCGTCTTCCAGCTGCTTCCGCACATCCTCAAGAGCCTGCCGGGTTTCCTCTTCCGAGGCCTTTGCCTTATCCCGTTCCTTCTCGAGCGTCGAGACCTGCTGTTGTGCCTTGGTGAGCTCTTGTCGAAACGCTTCGTTTTCTCCCTGGGCTTCAGCTAGGGTTTGTTCCTTCTCCTCCTGTGCATTCTCCAGGTCTTGATTCTGCTTCCGGGCCTCCTCAAGTGCTTGGCGGGTTTCCGCCTCCGAAGCTCTTGCTTGACCCAGTTTTTCCTCAAGCGTCGTGGCCTCTTGCTGCGCCTCCGTGAGTTTCTCTTGAAGGTCCTTCTTTTCTTCCTCGGCTTCAGCCAGGGTTTGCTCCTTCTTCTCTTGCTCGTCTTCCAGCTGCTTCCGCACATCTTCAAGAGCCTGCCGGGTTTCCTCTTCCGAGGCCTTTGCCTCATCCCGTGCCTCTCGAAGCGTCTCGATCTTCTGTCGTGCCGCGGTGAGTTCCTGTTGAAGTGCTTCCAGGGTCTCTTGAACTTCATCCGTTACTTGGTCAAAACGAGCAGTCAATTCATCAACTCTGTCAAGGCTCACTGGTCCTCGTTTATCAGCCATTCTTCTCCTTCCTGAGACAGCGCTCTGACTTTTCTACCAATATCTGACAGAGCTGTATGCAACGATGAGGAGTAGCCGGCGTATAGACCCACCGCATGAGACGGAACTCCAACTGCCCACGTCATACGTTCCCCCCATCCGGCGTGGGTGTAGACTGCGGGATCGGTTACGCACTCTCCATCGGGTACCTCACGCAAACTCTGGGCCAAACCAGAATCCTCGTCCTCGCTGGAAATCACCACGCTTTGTGGCGGGATTCGATCAGCCTCCAGCGTATAGAAGGGGCAGTGCCACACACGACTGCTCTCCTTCAGAGCATCATAGTATCGTTTGGATACTACTTCGGCGAATCTGGTCAATCGGACTTTCAGATCTGGAAATGCGCCCGCCTGTTGGGACAGCACGAGAGCAGCGTATAGCTCCTGGGCCTGTCCCATCGCCTGAGTCGTGACCAGGATTCTGGTCTTGCCTCGCTCCAGCCAACTTGAAACCTCCTGCAAGAACGGCATCCGGTTAGCCTGGGGATCTGCGACGGGCAATGCTCCTCGATGAACCGAGGTAGCTTCAATCAATACAAGCGAATATCGCTTCTCAGGCCAAGGGGCTCCAGGGACCCCACCTACATCTCGCAAGGCAAAATCCCCCGTCACCAAGATCGCGTCGTCACCTACTTCAACGTCGATCATTGCCGCTCCGAGTAGATGCCCTGCTGGCACAAGAGTTAGTCTTGCTCCTTCAATGACTCTCTGAGCACCGAGTTCGATTCTGACGGTGCGTTCTTCGAGGCATCTTCGTAGCTGAACGTCAGATTGCGCCTGGAGGGATAGCAGTCCGTACGTGTTGTCACTCATGACCACACGTGCGCTAGGAAAAGCCGTGCTGAAGTCCCCCAACCGGGCCGTGTGGTCATAATGGGCATGGGTGACAATGATCAGATTGGGTGCTTGGGCAGGGATCGGTGCCTCCGGTCCTGGATCGATCCAAATATCTACACCAGGCACCTGCAGACGCAAAGCGGCGTCCCAAGATTGGATGCGCCAAGGCAATTCCGGAGGATGAGAAACCGCTGGGGATTGCTCTCGCCACCAGCCCGGATCTTGTACGTGACGAGCGACGATCTGCCACAGGGTATCTTGCCTAAGCAGAATCTCAGCTCCCCGGGGGGACAAGCACCCATTTTGCATATAGAGACGGATATCCCGCAGAGAGCCCGTGGGAGCGGGATAGGCAATGGGTGTGGTCATTGCACGTTGTCTCCTAGCGCATCAAAATAGGCCTCCCACGCCTCAACCAGGATCTCGGCAGCGGCCGTAGTTCCTTCTTCCTCTTTCAAGCGTCGGGCCTCAGCGATCCTTCCCATCCAATGACCTGTGCAGGCCCGATAGCGGTCCGGAGCCATGCTGAGAGAACCAGGAGTGCGAGCGACAATCTCGGCCAGGAGAGGCAGCGCTTCCTCCGGGAATCGTGGGGCTAGCCGATCCACGGCTTGCCGAACCAGTGAATCGATCTCTCCCTGCTCGAGCGCCAAACGCACCACCTCAACCCACAAGGGGGCCATTGCGGCTTGGGGAAGTGCCATCAAGAACTGCAGTCCCGCCTCGTGTTGACGGACTTGTTGTGTCAATAGGTTGAGTTTTCTTTCTTGCTCTTCATAGCCTTCGATTTCTTGCTTTAACTTATCGCATCGCTCCCTCAGTTTGTCTCTTTGAACCACTTTCTCCTCAATATCATTTCGCATCTCCGTTAGCTTGTCGGCATGTCTGCTGATCTCTTGTTGAAGTCGAAGGTGTCTGCTCTCCAACTCATCTTTGGGAATGAGGCATTGATTTCTTGACCGTATTGCATGTAGGCGGCGAAGGTCTCCTTCGACCAAAGCGATTCTATCTGATAACGACGAACCACCTTCATCGAGTGCCTTTTTGTAAGATCTGAGTGCTTCTCTGTAAGATTCGATCGCTCCATCCAGGTTCCCGGCGTCGATCTCCGTGTGAGCCTTCAGCACGTAGTACTCTGCTTCATAGTGTAGATATTGGATGGCTTCTTCACGCCTTAGCGAGTCCCTGATTTTCTCCAACTTCTTCCGCATAGAATTGAGAACGTCTTCTCTTTTTTCCTCGACCGTATTGTAAAAGACGAACAGTACCCGCATAGCAGCCCAGGGGTCTTCCTTGTCTGTCAAAACATACAATGTTCTTAGGAGAGGGAGTGGGTTCGCAGAGGTCTTGTCTCTTTGCCCAACTTCTTCCAGAAGTTCTGCTTGAGCTACCGGTGATAGATCATTCCAGGCATACTTGCTGGCGATCTTGGCCGTGGATACACCTTGTTCAACTTGCTCGATGATCTCTTGAGATAGGTTCATCCGTCTCACTCCAGTATCACTCTGACACCCGAGGCGATGAG
>JAFDED010000132.1 GCA_019310535.1 Deltaproteobacteria bacterium | reverse complement strand
TCCAACTGTCTCACCGGATATTGTAAACTTGCCCCCGGTGTTTCTAGATGAACTCCTCATCCAACACATAGACAAAAAAAGACAAGGGGGGTATGATGTTATTCCGTATCCCTAGAAATTTTTTATACGGAGTTTGCGCCTTAATGCAGGTATTTCTCTTTTGGGCTGATGAATCTCTTGCACAAGTGTCAGCTCTCAAACAGCCGGGCTATCTCATCGCGGGCAAAGCGGGGCATCTGAATCTTTCGACCTCCTTCCACCAGGATCACGCCTTTTTCCGGTTCCACGGCGCGGCCGATCTCGAAGGCAGGAATTTCCCGCTGTATCAGTCCTTCGCATATGGTACGGGCATCTTTCGGGTGGACGGCCAGGAGCAGTGCGCCAGAGGCAATGGCACCCAAAGGGTCCAGGCCATACTCCTCAAGCAGAAGGCCGGCCTCAGGAAGAATGTGGATTGAATTCCGCTGGATCTCCATGCCAATCCCGGCTGCCAGGGCCATCTCGTATAAGCCACTGGAGAGCCCTCCTTCGGTGGGATCGTGCATGGCATGGACGCGACCCAGCTCCACTGCCGAGAGGGCATCGCTAACGACGCTGATTCCCGGGTTATACAGGTAGTCCCGGGCACTCCGGATCAATTCGGGCGGGTGGGACCGGAGGAGGTCATCCTCTTTTTCTCTGGCGATGATAGAAGCAGCTTCAATAGCGATGCCCTTGGTGAGCAGTATTTTGTCTCCCGCTCGGGCACCGGCGGTGGTGACAAGCCGCTCCCTGGCCACCTCTCCCAGCATGGTGCCGGCAATAATCGGGCGGTCCAGGCCGATGGTGATCTCGGTGTGGCCTCCACAGAGGGAAATTCCCAAATGGTCGCAGGCATACCGCAGGTCGCGGAAAATGCCCTCAGCCATCTCCTCGTCAGCGCCTTGCTCCGGCAAAAGGATGGTGGCGAGAAACCACCGTGGACGCGCACCCATGGTGGCGATATCGTTGGCGTTGACCTGGACAGCGTAATAGCCGATGGAATCAGTGGCAAAGGTGATGGGGTCGCTTTTAACCACCAGGTAGTTGGGCCCGAAGTCAATGACGGCCGCGTCTTCTCCTGCTCTGGGGCCCACCACAACCCTGGGATCATGCTGTTGATGCGCTCCCAGTAATCGCTCCAAAAAATCAAGGGGAATTTTACCGGGGAGAAATTTCGTGCTCATCATGCTCAATCTTCCCACAGCATTGTATTCGTTGCCGGAAGTTTCGCCCGACAAATCTTTTGTATTTGTGCAATTGCATTTCAACTGGTACCAGTGTATCATTAGAAATGATACGAAGGCAACTTTCTAATTGGCATGGTGGTTCACGCTCAATATTAAGAGTGAGTTTTATCAGCTCTCTCAGCCTTTTCGGATAATTGTGGAAAAAGCAGGAGGATGCATGAAGCTGGACGAAGACCTGTACGTTTATCCCTGGGAAAGTTACACCGAGAACAACTGCAACTCATACGTGATCGGGGGGGATTTGCCCGTCCTGATTGATCCCGGGCACAGCCATTTGCTTGGCAATCTGCTGCGCAGTATGGAGGGAGACGGTTTATCGAAGGAATCCATCCGGTGCATCATCGCGACGCACGGCCACCCGGACCACTTCGAGGGCGTGCAGGATTTCATGGATCTGCCCGTCAAGATCGGCATATCAAGGGCGGAGGAGGAGTATTTGCGCCAGACCGGCTCAGCATTCTACAGGGCATTTGGGGGCGAGTTGCCCAGGTTTCGCATTGACTTTTACCTGGAGGAAGGGGAGTTGGTCCTTGGCGACAATCATTTCCGGGTCATCAATACACCAGGCCATACTCCGGGAGAGATTTGCCTTTACTGGGTTGAAAAGAAAGCTCTCTTCACCGGGGATGTCATATTCGCTCAAAGTGTAGGCCGCACGGACTTCCCCGGGGGGAGTGGCCGGCAGCTTCGAGAAAGCATTGATCAACTGGCACTGCTGGACACCGAGATTCTTCTGCCCGGTCACATGGAAGTTCTGGTGGGAGCGGACGTTATACGTCGGAATTTTGAGATGATTCGCTCCTCATTTTTTCACATGATGTAACCAGCCGATCCGCTGCGTCTCGAAGGCGAGGGGTGTAGTTTTTTTCCAACTCTTTCCGCTGGTCAAGCCACAGAGGATTAGCATCAACTGCGGGCTGTACGGCAGGCCCGGAAATTCCCCATCGGGCCAATTCCTGCAGCATCTCACTCTCCAGCCGGGTGCGCACTTGGCTGCGGTGGGCCTCGTACTCCTCCAGGACTGTCCGAATGTCTTCCAGCATTGACGCCATACCTTTTTCTTTTCCGCATAAAGCCCGTAAACCTTCCAGTACGCGGCTGTTGTCCTCCTCAATCTGAAGGGCCTCCCCCAGCACCTCCACCGCGGACATGAGGGTTTCATCTGACAGGCTTTCCCGGAGACGACCCAGCGATGCTTCGCCCCGAAGATATGGAAGGACGAGGAGTCGTACCTCCCGCTTGATCTTTTCTTTGCGATTTTGGTCTTTTTCCTCCGCGGTCAGTTTCATTCCCCGAGTTTTTTCCATAATTAAATCTATTGTGCTTTTGACTTCGCTCATTGTAATTCCCACGATTATGCGATGAAGGCTATTCACCCTCATCAAGCACCCTGAGAGTGCGCATTCTATTGATGGCCGACGCAACCTCGAAACTGCGCACCATGGCCAGATTCCCGGGTCTCCCGGGCGACAGGACATCCAGTCCTTCACGATGGATGTCATCCATAACCCGGTGAAGCCCTTCATGCAGAGTGAATCGGTGTCCAGCATACCGACGCGAAAAATATAGAATAATTTCACCAATAGTCCGTGTCTGGCCGATATGGATGAGCTGTTCAACCGCGGAAAGATCCACGGGGGTCCGTCCGAACGCCAGGTTGTCCAAGGTCCGGACATCTATCTTGACCTCACGGCGTCCTCTGCTGGGATCGAAACTTTCAGGATCTACCCGCCTTTTGGGGGCCCTCCCGAAATGTTCTCCTCCCTCGGCTTTTCGCCGTGTCCGGTGTTTTGTGATTATCTCGGTGGCCCTCTGAGTAACATCCTGGGGCATATAATCATCCATCATCAACACTGTATGAGCAACATCAAAATAATCGCCGGAGCCGCCCATCACCAGGATGGTGGAAACCCCGTACTCGTCGTAAAGCTGGCGCACTTTATCCACAAAAGGCGTGATGGGCTCTTTTTCCTTGGCCACCAGTTCTTGCATCCGTTCATCTCGAATCATGAAATTTGTGGCGGAGGTGTCCTCGTCAATGAGCAAAAGACGTGCCCCCATCTCCAGGGCTTCCATGATGTTGGAGGCCTGAGATGTGCTGCCGCTGGCATTATCAGTGCAAAAGCGGGAGGTGTCCTTCCCGAAAGGCAGGTTTCGAATAAAGGGGCTGATGTCCACTTTTTCGATCCTGCGGCCGTCCTCTGCTCTGATCTGCACGGCATCGGGAAGGCATACGACCTCCTCGCGACCGTCCCCGGGGACGTAATTGTAGATTCCACGTGCCAGCGCGTTCATAAGTGTGGATTTACCGTGAAATCCCCCTCCGACGATAAGCGTAATCCCCCGGGGAATTCCCATTCCCCTCACAAGCCGGCCGCTGGGAGGCATCATCTCAACCTCAAGGCTCGGAGGAGATTGAAAAAGGACAAGCGGCGTATCCCCGGAATCACCGGCCACCATGGGGCGATCGTCGATTCCGCTGCGCCTGGGAAGCACCGCCCCGTTGGCCACGAAGGCCACCAGCCCCATCCGGTCCAGTTCCTGACGGAGGGCTTCCTGATCTTCCACAACGCGAACGTGCTCGGCCAGTTGATCGGCTCTGAGATTCCGGTAATTCAGCGCTGATTCCACCAGCTTTGGCAGTTCATTGAAGAACATCTCCTCGGCCTCCCGGCCGAGGATTGTGCGGCCGGCTGCCGGCAACCCCATCACAATCCGGGCCTCCACAGCCTCACCGGTGACAAGGGCCGAGGTGCGCACCAGTACCTCCTGCCCCGGAACAAGTATCCCTATCAGTCCGCTGTGGCCAATCCCGCGATTCCCCTTGCAATGGCGACGAATGGCCGCGTGAAACGAGCGGGTCAGATAATCTTCCAGGGCCGTGCACCGGATTGCGTTGGAGTATAGCTCCTCGGGAAACCGCGCTGTCTTCTGGGAGACACAAATTCGGAGGCGTGAGGGCGTAGCAAAAGGATCGCCTTGCACGTGATCGATATGGAGGACAAAGCCCAGAAAGTCATACGCCCCTGAAATTTCCTTATACGCCTTATATCCTTTTCTATCGATCCGCCGCAGCTTTTGACGGAGATATTCGCTGGAGAGCATTTAAAGTCCTTCAAATGAAAGGTGCCGGGAGAATTTGCCCTTTCCGAATCTCCTCGGCACCGGCTCTATACCGCGTTGCAGCCTGTATATCAAGCCTCAATGACCATTTTTTCCATGGCTGTGATGATGAGTGGGGGCGATTTGGTCATATCACGGACCTTTTTAAGGGCATAGGAGTGGATTTTATCCATTTTCTCGTCCGAGTGCGCGGGTTCGTGGTGGGTGAGGACGAGCTTCTTC
The DNA here is from genome assembly GCA_019310535.1 of Deltaproteobacteria bacterium. Classification (GTDB taxonomy): domain Bacteria; phylum Desulfobacterota; class JAFDED01; order JAFDED01; family JAFDED01; genus JAFDED01. The sequence continues at coordinate 3,907 of JAFDED010000132.1, read as the reverse complement.
ACCCCGGCGCGCACCGCGAGATCGAGCACCTGATCCGTGGAAGCATGACCCCATCCCACATGACTGTTATATTCTTCCGGCGTGTAAGTCGCGTCGCAAATAAGCAGATCTACATCCTGGACGAAGTCAACGATGCTCTGGTTCAATTTGTTCACCATTGCATCTATATTTGCGAGCTGGTCCTCGTCATTCTCCGTTCCCTGTAATCGTTTGATGTTGTAATGCGGCTCATGATCTCCCGTGAAAAATATGGACTTGCCTTTATGGCTTATCCGATACCCCAGGTTCAGGACAGGATGATTCATGTACCGCGTGGATATCTGGATGTCGTTGATGAAGAAGGTTGTCTCCTTGATGTCGTGGAAATTCAGGCTGGCGTCCATTTGGGTCTGGGTAATGGGAAAGAATGAGTAATCCATCTGACTGGAGAATATTTGCTCCAGCGTTCGGTCTTTAAGAGGGGTCCCATACACGTCGATGGCATTTTCCCCCACAAACGCAGGAGGGAAGAAAGGAAAGCCGTTAATATGATCCCAATGCGTGTGCGTGATGAGCAGGGAAATGTGAAGGGGGGTCCCCTGATCCGTAAGGGTATAGCCCAGTTCCCGGATACCGGTTCCGGCGTCCAGTATGATCAATGTGCCGCTTGCCCGCACCTCGATACATGTCGTGTTTCCTCCATACCTCACCGTTGTGGGCCCGGGCGTTGGAACCGATCCCCTGACCCCCCAGAACTTCACTTTCATCCACTTCTCCCTTTTAGATTAGACCGGAATCAACTGACTTGCTTTTCCGCGAGGCCAAAGAACTCCAGCAACTCAAAACGTTAATTTTAAATCTTGCCCACTTTATTTAAAATCACGCAAAAAGCATTCCATTTCTCTGCTAAAAGAGATAAAATCCTTCTTGTTTAAGCTTTTTAATTGAATATTGCAATCAATGCAAGGTATCACAAAAAGAATCCCTCATAATCGCAATACATGAAGAAACACCAAAATATCTCTTCAGTGACAATAATTGTTCAAAAAAACATCACCATTGTCAAAAATCGTTTAACCTGCAAGAGGGATGAGGCACTCCGTTGATTGGGTCTATGGCATTCCTGTCCCGGGTGATCGCCCGGCCCGTTTTTCCCGGTAAATAAGGATCAGGTTGCGAACGTAAATAAGCGTTCCGGTCGATTGACCCACGATGAACACGGGGTCCCGGCGCTGGATGGCGTAAGTCAAAAGGATCAGGCTGCCCATAATGCTGAAGTACCAGAAAGCCACCGGAATAACGCTTTTCCCCTGCCTTTCGCTGACGATCCACTGCCAGAGAAACCTCATGAAAAAAAAGAATTGGCCGATAAACCCGAATGCGATCCAAAAAGAATTAATCATTACCATTCCTCTTCAATGTGATAGTGAATGTGCCGGTCGATCATCCACCGGACGGCCATCAAATCCCGCAGTGCCCGAAAGAGCCGATTCCCTACGCCGTACTTGGTTTTTCCCCGCAGGCGCGGTCTGTGGTTGACGGGAATTTGTGCGATGGTGTATCCCTCCAGGCGGAACAACGTGGGGAAGAACCGATGCATACCGTGGTAGAATTTAATGTTCTTCAGGCACTCTTTCTTGAAGGCACGGATGGAACAACCCACGTCGATGGTGTCATCATGGGTGAACTTGCGCCGGACCCCATTGGCGATGCGAGAAGATAGTCGTCTTACCCAGGAGTCCATCCGTCTTGCGCGGTAACCGCAAACCATGTCCGAGTTCTCCAGGCCCTGGAGCAGGCGCGGGATATCTCCCGGGTCGTTTTGCAGATCACCGTCCATGGTGACCACAATCTCCCCGCATGCCCGGCGGAAACCGGCCTCAAAGGCGGCCATCTGGCCACGATTCTCGCGGAACTTGACCGCTCCAACAAAAGGATATTCTTTGTGGGCCTCCTTGATGATGTCGTAAGAACCGTCAGTTGATCCGTCATCCACGAAAATGATTTCAAAGGGATGCGGCAGCGATTCCATTACTTCCTTTGTCTCCAGGATCAAAGGAAGCACATTGGGCGCTTCGTCCTTGATGGGAACCACGATGGATATCATTGGGCGTGTGCTGTTCATGGGCGCTGTTTGAGAAAGGGGGAATGAAAAAATATATTATATCCATGCACCGGCAAATTCAAGCAAAATCGACAAATGGGTTGGCGCAACGAAACATTAAAGAGGGAGCATTCCTGATAGGATGACAGGGTCAAAGAAATCCGGATTATTCTGTTATCCCTTCAAAGAAATCTTTCATTTATATATATAAACCACTATCATATAAACCACTATATTGTAATGATAACGTATTCCCCATGCCTACAGGGACATCTCGCCCCGCCTTTTTCCATTCCGGAGTATCGAGGAGGAAGCCTCGCCTATTAAATTGCAGGGCTATTTTGAGCTCATGACCCGCATTTCGGGATAAAAGAAAAGCGGCCCGGGGGCCGCCTCTGATTTATTGTAATACCCTTATCGAAATAGCATTTTTACCAAGTTTGCTGACGTCATCGAGTGTAAACGCCCTTGGCACAACTGTTAAAACGCAAATGCACTGGCAAATCGGATGTTCGACTCACACCAGTTGGGTGACGTCCTCTGCGACCACTGGATAGTCATCGAGCATCTTCTTATCATGACCGGGAAACAGCATTTTGATATTCCCATTGACTTTTTCCCGCAGTTTCGTATAGCTCCTCAGCCACCCAGGCATGTCCGTTATAAGGCAGCTCGGGGTGTCTATCTCATAACTCTTATGAACGTGGGCGCAGTCGGATGTTAAAATCGCCAGGCCTTTTGCCGTTTTGACCGCCATGGATTGCAGTGCTATTGTGTGTCCGGGGGTCAACAAGAGCTCGATGCCGGGCAAAATCTCCCGGTCGCCGTCCACCAGGACTAACCTCTCGGAGCCTTTAAGGTCACCCAGTTGCCGAATAGCCGCAGCGTCAGAGACATGGGCACAGGGAGGTCTTTTAGCAACGGGATCGTAAACCCAGAAATCAAACTCCTTTCTTTGGACGTATACTTTTGCTTTTGGAAACAGCTCGAGGCCACCGTTGTGATCGAAGTGAATGTGCGAGATCACGAGGTGCTCAACCTCGGCCGCATTGATCCCGATGCGCTTGAGGACCTTGTCGGGACTCACGTAAGAAGCTCTTAGCCACGCTCTCTCCGCCGCAAAATCGGGACGCACACCGCAGTCAAATACCACGGTGTTCCCGCCGCCCTGGACTGCCCAGATATAGTAATTCCTCTTGATCTTCTTGTCCCAATCCTTCAGAAAGATGACCATCGCCACAGAACTGGTGAACGGACCGGCGTATTTCAAGGCATAAAGTTTGTAATCCGGGGCCGCTGTCTCTCCCGCGGCCGCTGATTTGCCGATAATCCCTTCAGCAACCGCGCCAATAGACGCGGCTCCCACCGCGGCCATACCTGTTTTCAAAAAATCCCTGCGCATCATGTTCATAGCGGATACCTCCCCTTTACTAAGGCTAGAAGGAATACAGGAATTATATGTCCTGGTATATCACCCCCTTTCGGCGTTGCAGGTGACCCGGACAATGTATTGTTCGGGAAGCGCGGCAGCAAGAGGTAGTTCCGGTTTCCTTCAATGGATCGGAGCGGCGTCATGGTGTATCGAGGAAATTCTCCCGTCGATTCGCGATCCGGACGACAAGTCGTCCGGGCCACCCGCTAACACTATCTTTGATAGCTTGGTTAGGTCCTGTGGTGTTCCCGAACAATTACATATTACAAATTGGTTGCTGATTTGAGCCTGTTCAATATTAGACATTAAGGACGTCGCTCCATTTCCCGGATTTCTCATGTTCATGGAGGATGTCCAGGGTCGCAACAATGTCGTGCTCAATCACATGGATA
>JAFDED010000056.1 GCA_019310535.1 Deltaproteobacteria bacterium | reverse complement strand
TTATCCATGTGATTGAGCACGACATTGTTGCGACCCTGGACATCCTCCATGAACATGAGAAATCCGGGAAATGGAGCGACGTCCTTAATGTCTAATATTGAACAGGCTCAAATTGTTAAGACATTGTCCATGTTGCAATGCTAATTGCTGCATGTGCAATGATCTTTTCTTGTCCATTGCAAAAGGTGTTCTGATTCGCATGACAAAAATATCGGGGTAATGAATTCAAAGTGGATGCCTCAAGAAAGACCGCCTTTATCGTGAATCCCGCTGCAGCAAGCGGCGCCACGGGCAGGGAATGGCCCCGTATTCAGGCTCAGGCCAGAGACCGATTAGGCTCCTTTAAAGCCCACCTTACTGCCGGTCAGGGGGATGCCGTGCACCTTACCCGCCGGGCAATCCTTGAAGGCGCTGATCTGGTAGTGTGTGTGGGCGGAGATGGAACCCTTAACGAGGTAGTCAATGGGTTCATGGAGGAGGACGGACCCATTCAACCTCAACCCCTGTTAGGCTACATTCCCCGGGGCACGGGATGCGACTTCGTCAAGACCATTCCCATACCCAAGGAGCTGAACAAAGCCCTGGATACCATTGTCGGCCTCTATACCCGCTCCATCGATCTGGGAAGAATTTCCTACCTCGACCATCAGGGCCGCCCTTCCTGTCGTTATTTTCATAACATCACCAGCTTTGGTGTGGGCGGCGAGGTGGCCGGGCGCCTCAACAGGGCCACAAAGATATTGGGAGGCTCTATCTCTTTTGTCTGGGCGCTCCTGGCATCTATTTTCCTTTACGATAAGAAGCGAATCCGCCTTAAAGTCGACGATGTTTTTGATCAAGAGGGCACCATATGGAACGTGTTCGTCGCCAACGGACAATATCACGGCGGCGGCATGGAGGTAGCCCCTGGAGCAGCCATAGATGATGGTCTGATCCAGGTGACGGTGATAGGAAATCTGACAAGAGGTGAAGTTTTCTGGCACTTCCCAAAGCTATACAAAGGAAGGGTTTACCAAGTTGCCAAGGTCAGCAGGCATACAGGCAGGCGGGTGGAGGCCTCCTCGGACCGGCAGGTCCTGTTTGAGGCCGACGGAGAACATCTCGGGCAATTGCCGATTGTCATTGAAATCGTGCCTGGTGCCCTGCGCCTTATCATAGCCGAATAAAATAGTAAGGGCGGAGGCAACCCTGCCCGTCCATGAATTTTCTTGACGGGCGGGTTACCCCTCCCTTACTTCCACCCCCGCCAGTTCTTCCCACAATTTGATCACCACCGGGTGGTAGCGATCTTCAAGCTTCTTTCCGAACATAGTTGTATAAGTCTGCCTGGACAGTGCGCCGAAAAAAAGAGGGAAGCCCAGGCTCTCCGCTAATTCTCTTGCGAGACCGAGGTCTTTCAGCATATAGGTTACCGGAAAACGCTCCTTGTCGAACCTGCGACGATAGGTGAATTCCGCAATGTGACTGTTCATGACATAACTGCCCGCAGAGCTTACCTTGAGAGTTTGCAGAAGAATATCGGGATCCACACCAGCCTTGACACCTAACACCAGTGCCTCTGAAGTCGCATTGACGATGGTTGCGAGAATCAGGTTGTTGACGATTTTCACCACTTCACCTGAACCGAGATCCCCCGTATGAACTATGTCCGTTCCCATGCACTCAAGCAGGGGGCGGCACCGCTCCACCACTTCTTTTTTGCCCCCGACAAGGATCGACAGCGTTCCCTTCTCGGCGGCCGATACGCCCTTCGTTACGGGCGCATCGATCATATCCACGCCCTTTTCCAGCAGTGCCGCCCCTACTGTCCTCGTGGTCAACGGGGAGATGGTACTCATATCAATGAGCACTGAACCCGGCTGTACCCCTCCCAGTACCCCACTCGGTCCCAAAACAGCTCGCTCAACATCGGGTGAGGAGGGAAGCATGGTGATTATGAATTTGGCTCGCCCCGCTACCTCGCGTCCTGACTCGCACACCACCGCGCCTTTTGCCCGGGCTTCATCCAGAGGTTCTTTCCGGAAATCAAATACATTTAAGGGATATCCGCGGTTGATGAGATTCAACGCCATGGGCTTTCCCATAGCGCCAAGTCCTATGAAACCCACCTGAGTTTTCATGATGACACCAAGCCTCCATCTCTAAGGAAAATATTTCTCCAGCACCAAAAAAACCTTTGAGACACTACGAAATGCACATAGTATGGTCAAAATAATAAATGTCCGGATTCTCCATTTCAAGGCAGTAGAACTGCGTATTGGTTTAAATTTTGCCAGATGATAGCGAAAAAGTGCATCTTGCATAACAATCATGCTCTCAAAAGGGTTTGCTGGCAAGAGTTATACAGAGTCCATTGGGCATTGGGGAACAACCTAACCCGGACGAGCCGGAACCAAAAAAGCAATTGAAATTCAGGAGCATTTTACCTGCAATCCATCCCAAAGCCATTTGAAAGGGAGGATGGAGAGCTCATGGCGTATTGACAGAAAGATATGCCCAGAAGATTCGGGGAATACCTTCGTTCTTCGATCGAGTTATTATCCAAGGAACGCTTCCCGTATTCTGTTATGCCGAGGGCATGACATCTTTTTTGAATGCGAATAATATTCGTATAGTTGATTATCCCCGTTTTGCCGAACTGCTGCGCAATGAGCTTCGAGATGCCGCCGAGCGCATTGCCAAAGAAAATGGCGTGGAGATTGAGTTTATCAAGAAAAAGAACTTCCGCAAAGAACAACGGATAAAAGATATCGTCAAAAAGCGCGGCGGCCATCCCGGACTGGTTCATATCTTTTCAGCCATGGAGCCGTCTCCCTCCTAGAAACCATGGCATGACAAGAAAACCCATCGCACGTATCTCAAGCCCACCGAGGGCAAGTGCCTGCATTGCTACTTCTATTCCATCGATGAAGAGATGGGGCTGTGTTATGTTCGTGTGCCCACATGGTGCCCCTTTCGTCTCCAGGTCTATTTCAATGGCCGCCATTGGTTGGCTGCGGCTCTTCGAAAGCATCAGCTCAACCACACACTCATTGATAACGCCTTTGTGGACATCGATGGTTTTGCTGATGCTCAGATAATAGCCGACCGCATCCTGCATGAAAGAGCATATTTTCTGCCAGAAAAAGCACGAATTTCATAGTTAAGGCACTAAAAGGTTTTTAAAGGTGAATTCTACTAACTTTCGGCTTTATCTGCGGCTTGAAAGTTTCTTTGCCGTCTTGTAGCGGTTTTCAACTTCCACCCAGTTGATGATGTTGAAGAAATTATTAATATATTCGGCCCGGCGGTTCTGATATTTCAGGTAATAGGCATGCTCCCAGACATCGCAGATCAACAGGGGAAAGACACCCCAGAGGGTCTGATCCTGGTGTTTTTCCGCCTGAAGTATGATGAGATACCCCCTGAACGGCTCAAAGGCCAGAACACCCCATCCGCTCCCTTCAACCGCCTTGGCGGCGGCGGCGAATTGCGCCTTGAAACGATTGAATCCTCCAAAACTTCTGTTCATTGCCTCCTGGAGCTCACCCCTGGGTTCTCCTCCTCCGGGAGACATGTTGTCCCAATACAGGGTGTGCAGGATGTGCCCGGAGCCGTGAAAGGCAAGCTCCCGCGACCAGTGCTTGATCAGGCTGAAATCGCCTGAAGCCCTGGCATCCAACAGTTTTTTCCACGCCTTATTGAAATTCCTGACATACCCTGCGTGATGTTTGTCGTGATGTATCGTGAGGGTCTCTTTGTCTATGTAAGGTTCCAGCGCGTCATAAGCATAGGGTAGGGGCGGAAGTTTGCACTCGCCCTTTTCCGATGGCATTCTCCCTTTTTTACCGGATTCTCCGTACGCCGTTCCATATAACCCGCTTGCCCCTAGTGCCATTGCAGCCATGCCAAAACCTTTCATCATCTCTCTCCTGGTGAATGGATATTCCATAGCTCCACCTCCAATGTATTGAATTGTGGATACTGTTTCAGGAGTCATTGTCATTGCGCCCGTAAGCACCCGGTACGATGACATTGCTTACACTTCTCGTAGGCGAGCATTCGTCTTCAAGGAACTGCCGCCATTCTGAATGTGTTGATCTCGCCCATTATTTATAACATGGGACGCGAATGCTCATGACGCAAGCAAGCCCCCATCCACAAAGATCACCTGGCCGGTGATGTAATCAGATGCATCGGATGCCAGGAAGACGGCCAACCCTCCAAGGTCCTCCGGGTCGCCCCATCTGCCCAGCGGGATACGGGCCGTGATGGCCCTGCTGCGCTCGGGATTTTCAAAGACGGGCCTCGTTAAGTCCGTAAGGTACCATCCCGGGCCGATGGCATTGACGCGGATGCCGTACTTGGCCCAGTCGTTGGCCATGGCTTTCGTCACCTGTGCGACCCCTCCCTTGCTGGCCGCGTAGCTTGCCACTGTTTGACCGCCCTGGACGGACATGAGGGATGCGATGTTGATGATCTTTCCCTTTATCTTTCGGGCGATCATTTCTCTGGCCGCGGCCTGGGAGAGGAAAAAAAGCGACTTCAGGTTCAGCGTCAGGACTTCGTCCCAGTGAGCTTCCGAATGTTCCTCGGCAGGCGCCCTGCGGACAATCCCGGCTGCGTTGACGAGAAATTCTATCTTGCCGAACTCCTGGATGGTCCGATTCACAAGGGACTGGATCTGCTCCATTCGGGAGAGGTCCGCCTGCACGGGAACGACAGGGCCGCCGAACGCTCTCATTTCCCCGGCCGCCTGCTGGAGCCTTTCCACACCCCTGGCCGCTATGACCAGCGATGCGCCGGCTTGCACGAGCGCGGTGGCGATCCCTTTTCCCAGCCCGCTTCCTCCTCCGGTGACAATGCCGCTTCTACCGCGGAGAGAGAACTTTTCCAGTATCATCCCAGGCTCCTTTCCCCCGGTGGTATTCTCGTAATCTGTCAGCGTCCCCCGGTTTCACCGGGAAATCTCTTCGCGTGTCGTTTGACCACCTGCAGTCCGGGTTACAAATTCACCTGCAGGCCTTTTCCCCGTAAATATTCTTTGACCTCTTTAATGCGTAGGATGCGATAGTGAAACACCGAAGCGGCCAACAATATCCGGGCGTCGCCCAGCGTTGCACCCTCGTAGAAATGTTCCAGCTTGCCCGCCCCGCCCGAGGCCACCACCGGCAGATCGACGACATCTGCCACAGCCTTGGTGAACTCCAGGTCATAGCCGTCCCGGACTCCGTCGCAATCCATGCTGGTGGGGAGGATCACACCGGCGCCCAGGCCCTGACACTCCTTCGCCCAGGCGATGGCGTCTTTCCCGACCGGCCTGGTGCCGCCCGAGATGACCAGTTCAAACCCTGATGGAATTTCCCCGTTTCTCCTGGCATCTATGGCCACGGTCACCCGCTCGGAGCCGAATTTTTCAGCGGCCTCCCTGATGAGACCCGGATTCATCACGGCCGCGCTATTCATGGAAATTTTGTCCGCGCCCGCTTCCAGGACCAATTCAATGTCTTTCGGACTGGAGATTCCTCCCCCCACGGTCAGCGGAATATCGATAACCGACGACACATTTTTAACCCATTCCAGCCTGGTCTTTCGGTTTTCCAGGGTGGCCGCTATATCCAGCATGGCAAGTTCATCGGCCCCTTCTTCCTGGTAAAATCGGGCATTTTCCACAGGGTCCCCCGCATCTTTCAGATTGACAAAATGGACACCCTTGACCACACGGCCATCTTTCATATCAAGGCAGGGCATGATTGTGATTGTCTCCATCATTTTTTCCTTTCTTTCAGGTTTCCCGTTGTAACAGCGGCCCCGATTACACGGAAAGTTTTCCACGTGCTGTGCTTTGAACATTGTTCCATGTATATGAGTTGAATTTCCTTCACTTGACATACATTATCTTAATCGAAACGGCTTTTCAAGTGAATGTCATGCTTCTTATGCGAACATTCAATGAAACGACGGATCATTCGTTTAAAGCGTGAGAACGAGTTCAAGACTTATTATTGGGACCGGGACATTTTGGGGAAACTCCTGTGATTTAATAGCTTTCGTTCCTCACATCATTGTGGTAATCTTTATTAAGAACCGGGTTCCCACGGAAAGCATTAATGTATCCTGGGCCAAGAATTACTATAGATTGAAAAATCACATCGGCCCTATTGAAGAGCATCCCCTTCTTTGCTTATAATACGACTTCATTTACTCGGTGGATTTTTTGGTGCGCGGGCAATGAGAACAAAGAAGCACCGTCGTGTATTTTACAGTGTTGCCGCGACGGAGATCATATTGGAAAGCATATCCGATGGCGTGTTTACCGTGGATCAGGAGTGGCGGATAACCTCTTTCAACCTGGCGGCTGAGGAAATCACCGGGATTCTCCGCGAAGAAGCCATTGGCAGGCGTTGTTGCGAGGTTTTCCGGGCCAGTATGTGCGAGACCGATTGTGCTCTTCGTCGGACCATGGAATTGGGCACGCCCGTGATCAATAAGACCGCTTTCATCATTGATTCAGAAGGCCGGCGCATACCCATCAGCGTATCCACCGCGATACTTCGGGATGAAAAAGGCACTGTCATTGGCGGTGTGGAGACCTTCCGCGACCTGAGCCTGGTGGAGGAACTGCGAAAGGAGATCAAAGGTCGGCTTGAAGTGGAAGACATGGTCAGCAGGAGCGCCTCCATGCAGAGAATATTTGATATCATGTTCCAGGTCGCCGCCAGCGATAGCACGGTATTGATCCAGGGCGAGACAGGCACCGGCAAAGAGCTATTGGCGCGGGCCATTCATAATTTGAGCTCCCGCAGGGATAAGCCCTTTATCCCTGTCAACTGCGGCGCCTTGCCTGACAGTCTGCTTGAATCCGAACTCTTCGGCTACAAGGCCGGGGCCTTCACCGGTGCAGAAAAAGATAAACCGGGACGCTTTGCCCTCGCGGAAGGAGGAACTATTTTCCTGGACGAAATCGGGAATGTGAGCACCGCCATGCAGATAAGGCTTCTTCGCGTGCTTCAAGAAAAGACCTTTGAACCACTGGGAGGCACGAAGTCCGTCAAATCCAATGTGCGCGTCATAACCGCCAGCAACAAGGACCTTGCCACCCTGGTGAAAGAGGGGTCTTTTCGCGACGATCTTTTCTATCGAATAAACGTCGTGCGGCTGGATCTTCCGCCCCTGCGCAATCGGAAGGAAGATATCCCTCTTCTCATTGAGCGATTCATCGCCCGGTTCAACCGCCTGCAGGGCAGGGACGTCACCGGGGTAAGCCCTGAAGCCATGGCGCTTCTCATGGCTCACGACTACCCGGGCAATATCCGGGAGCTTGAAAATATCATCGAACATGCCTTTGTGCTCTGCTCCAACGGCCTGATCGAGCCTCGCCACCTGCCGGACGATTTCATGTCCCGGTCTCTTCCAACAGCAAAATTTCGCGACATATCTTCCACATTGAAGGCGGTGGAAGCCCAGGCGCTTTCAGAAGCTCTAAAACGCAACAGAGGAAACCGCCTTGCCGCGGCTAAAGAACTGGGCATCCACAAGAGCACCCTTTTCAGGAAGGTGAAAGCCCTGGGGATCAAACTGCCCGCGACAGACGGACGATCCAGCCAAAGCCATCGAAAATATAGTCGCAAAAACGCACCTCAATAAGTTTTCTCAGTCGCATTTCTGAAACTCCTTTTCTCCTTGTTTTATGAATCACTATTCTTTATAAACGGCATAACAAATTGTTTTTACTTGCATTATTTGCCATCACTCTTTTCACCATCTGCGGTGGCATAACTATTGCTTCAGCATAATTCGACCGGCGGGAGGTAGATCACGATGAAGATAGCTCTCTCCGTGTGGGAAGGAAGGATTTCTCCGGTATTCGACACCTCGCGTCAGCTTCTTGTAGTGGACGTGGAAGACGGGAAACCCGCTTTCAGAAGCAGAGAAAGATTTCGGGACGAGCCCCCATGGAGGAAAATTGCCAGGCTTTTGGAGATGGACATTGAAGTCCTGATGTGCGGTGCTATTTCAAGACCGCTGGCAGACCGCGTCTCCGCTTCGGGCATCAGGCTCATCCCTTTCGTCGCGGGCAATGTCGAAGAGGTGATCGATGCGTATCTGTCCGGTGCTCTGCCGGGCCCACGATTCCTGATGCCCGGTTTTTGCAGGAAAGGCAGGCGTTTCAGAGGTGGAAGGTTTGGTGGAATGGGTAAATGGTGAGAGGGAATTGATCGACCTCAATCTCGAAGGGATTCTCCAATTGTTACCCGGAGACGGAGAATTCACACCCAAAAGGTCCGGGAAGTTCCACAAACCTATTCAGGGATGAAATTGAGCATGATGACAAATGGAGGATACTATGTCCGGATGGAATACAATGGGCCCTCAAGGCGGAGGAGGCCGGGGAATGGGCCGTGGTCGGATGGGAGGCGGCTTCCCGGGGAGGTTTGGCCAAGGGCCGGGAGGAGAGTGCGTTTGCCCCGCGTGCGGCTACAAAGAACCACACATAAAAGGGGAATCCTGCAGCCAGAAGGATTGCCCCAGGTGCGGAACAAGGCTGATCAGGGCATAAAGATAGCTCGTTTTTCGGGTTTTCTGGACACGTTAGACTTAACAGAAAGTTGTGAGAACTTTTCATGCGGATTTTGCTTGAAAGAGGAACAGGGCTGTGGCTTCTCGTTATACGGATACGGTGATAGATCACTTTCGAAACCCTCGAAATTTAGGAATAGTTGAGAATTACAACGGAAAGGGCATCACAGGAGACCCTGAGTGCGGGGATTTTCTGGAAGTTACCATCAGGATGGACGAAAAGTCCCTGCAGGTATCTGCGGTTAAATTTCGCTGCCGGGGATGCCCCGCTGCCATCGCTTCCAGCAGCATGATGACCACTATGGTTCAATCAAAAGATATCAACGAGATCCTCTGCTTAACCGAGAGGGATGTTGTTGATGCTCTGGGTGGGCTTCCTGAGGGGAAAGAACACTGTTCGGTACTGGGTATTCAGGCCATCCGTGATGCCATTGCTGATTATCTTCTCTTTAGCACGGCGCTGTCGCAGGGGCTTTTGGAGAATCGTGCTCAATACGAACGTATGCTGAACGGGAAACGAATAACCATGGGACCTCATGTATGTGACGGCACGTGTCAAACCCTCATGAAAAATGAGCCTGTAGAATTGCGGGAGCGAGAGTTTTCAGGAGTTCCGATACCAGGTGAGAAATATTGGCCGAATCTGACAAAAACATGAGATGGTGTTGATGTGAAGGAAAGCAGCGGCAAACACAAAAGCAATGCGAGGTAAAGATGTTCAGCCTGAAGAGAAATGAGGTTAAAAATTCAGAGGATGAATGCAAAAAGGAGAGTTCCTGCGCCAACTGTGATGAGAGCGCCCGGTGTGAGGAAAAGAAAAAAAATGAGCATGAGGAAAAACTGCTCAAGGATCGAATGCGGTCAATCCGGCACAGAGTGATGGTCATGAGCGGCAAGGGAGGTGTGGGGAAGAGCACTGTAGCTGTGAACCTGGCCATGGCCCTTGCCCATGATGGATATGCCGTGGGTATCCTGGACGCGGACCTCCATGGTCCCAACATTCCAAAAATGTTGGGCCTGGATAAACAGCATATTCTTGGCTCTCCGCAGGGGATGGTACCCCTGGAAATCCCGCCGGGCGTGAAAGTGCTTTCAATGGCCTTCCTGCTGGACAATCCGGACTCTCCCGTGATCTGGCGGGGTCCTCTGAAACACGGAGTAATCAAGCAGTTTCTCTCGGAGGCAGCATGGGGAGATTTGGACTTCCTGGTGGTGGATCTTCCTCCGGGCACGGGGGACGAGCCGCTGAGCGTGGCCCAGATGATAAAGGGCGATGCCGGCTCTGTCGTTGTTACCACTCCCCAGAGCGTCGCTCTCCTGGACTCGCGCAAGGCGGTGACCTTTAGCCGGCTGCTGGGGCTTCCTGTGCTGGGGGTCGTGGAGAACATGAGCGGTTTTGTATGTCCTCACTGCGGGGGCGGTATAGAACTGTTCAAAACCGGCGGGGGGGAAAAGGCAGCACTTGAGCTGGGCGTGCCGTTCCTGGGACGCATTCCCATTGAGCCCGAAATCGTCACCTCCTGTGATGATGGGTGGCCATTCGTTCTCTCACTCAATGGATCAGCAGCGGAACAGAGCTTCAAGGATATAGCAAAAAAAGTTGCCTCCGTTATGGAGAAATAAAAATTAATCATCATACATGAGCTGAAGGACATTGCATAACGATTGTCATGAAAGGAGCCAGAAATGAAAATAGCGGTGACCTCGAGCGGTAAGGATTTATCATCACAGATTGATCCTCGTTTCGGAAGGGCAGCTTATTTCCTCATCGTGGATACCGAGACCATGGAGTTCCAGGTGGTGGACAACACCCAGGGCATGGGATTTTCTCATGGGGCCGGTCCCCAGGCCGCCCAGAAAATTGTGGATCACAACGCCAAAGTGTTGCTGACGGGCAACTGTGGACCCAACGCCTTTCGTGCGCTCCAGGCGGCGGGGATCGAGGTGGTGATAAACGTCGCGGGCGCTGTGAAAGAGGCTGTCGAGCGATACAAGGCAGGAGAACTCCAGGCCGCAGACACGCCTAATGTGCCTGGGCACTGGCGTTGAGTTACCTGCAATTCACAAAGGAAAGAGTGCGAGGGCGCGTCGAAATCAGAGCGCCGGCACTCTCGGAATCAAAATCAAGGAGGTGTTGACAATGCCACGCGGAGATAGAACAGGGCCCATGGGAATGGGTCCGATGACAGGAAGAGCGGCGGGGTACTGCGCCGGATATCCGGTCCCGGGATTCATGAATCCGATCCCTGGCCGAGGGGGTTGGGGCCGCGGTTGGGGCCGCGGTTGGGGCCTTGGCATGGGCTGGGGCCGCGGCCGCGGCTGGGGCTGGCGAGCCTACGGTGGTTACCCCCATCCCGGTTACGGGTGGGGGGGGTATCCTGCATGGAGCGCACCGGCATGGGGATATCCTCCGGCGGCTCCCGGCTATGATCCTGCACCTCCCACAGCGGAGCAGGAGACCCAGTATCTGCGGAAACAGGCCGAGTTTCTTCAGAAGGAGATGGAAGAGATCGAGCGCAGGATTTCTGAGCTGGAATCCAGGCCTGAGGGCAAATAGCGTTAAAGAGGGGGGAGGGGAAATGAAATTCCAACCCTTTCCCCCTTTTTCCGACCCTCATGAAAGAAATTTCGAATTTCGATTTTTTTATAAGGAGATCAGGTCATGAAAATCGCTATACCAACAGCGGGAGGCGTCTTATGCCCTCATTTCGGACATTGCGAAAAGTTCGCCATTGTGGAGGTGGTCGATGGAACCATCGCCGGTATAAATTGGATAGTCCCTCCACCTCACGAGCCCGGTAGTTTGCCGAAATTTCTCAAGGAAAACGGGGCGGACATGATCATTTCCGGCGGCATGGGATGGAGGGCACAACAGTTCTTCAGGGAATTCGGAGTAGATGTTAAAACCGGCGCTCCTTCCCTCGAGCCCGGCGAGGTTGTCAACCAGTACCTTGCAGGAACCCTGGTTTCCGGGGAGAACCTGTGTGACCACTGAAGCCTCATTTTGAAGTAACCATCCATAGATGAGGGCCAACCCACGGGATTTGGAAAGGAAAACAATGCGAAGAAGAAGACAGTTCGGAGGCATGGGCAGGCGCACGGGAAGGGGAAGGGGTTGGGCCGCAAGGATCGGCTCCGGGGCCGAAACCGGGCTGAAGGGCATGAGATTTGGCAGTGCTATAATGCCGAAGTCCACTTCTGTCGGCAGGCGGAATGACAGGGATATCATGCACGTACCCCGCGCTGTTGTGGACCGGCAAAAATGTACAGGCTGCGGCGGTTGCGCTGATGTCTGCCCCGTTGGAGCGATTACCCTTGAGGACGTTGCAATGATTGGTCCCGGGTGCACAGGCTGCGGGCTGTGCGCGGGCGAGTGCCCCAATGGAGCCATCAGTCTTGCATAATTCGCGCTTTTGCGCGACGGAATCCTATACTCAATTTGAGATTAATCAAATTCTCAATTTTTAATTTTATTAATCAGGAAAGAATAATGAAGATAAGTGTTGCAAGCGGCAAAGGAGGAACCGGAAAGACCACTGTGGCCATAAACCTGGCCTTGACGGCGGTGCGGCAAGGCATGAAGGTGCAGTTGCTTGATTGCGATGTGGAAGAGCCCAACTGCCACCTTTTTCTCCGGCCCGGCATAATTCAAAATGTTACAGTGTTTGTCCCAGTCCCGCAGATCGATGAAAGAAAATGCACCGCCTGCGGCAAATGCAGGGATATTTGCCGCTTCAACGCCATCGCGGTTGTTGCCGGCAAGGTGCTCTTCTTCAATGAGTTGTGCCATGGGTGCGGGGGATGCACCCTCATCTGTCCCGAAGGAGCCATAATAGAGGTGGGCCGCGAGATCGGTGTGGTGGAAGAGGGCCAGAGTGATGGGCTTGAAGTAGTCCAGGGGAGCCTGCGCGTGGGCGAGGCCATGGCCGGGCCCCTGATCCGTGCCGTGAAAAACCGGATTCAGCAGGATAACCTGACCATCATCGATGTCCCACCAGGGACTTCTTGCCCGGTTATCGAGGCGGTAAAGGGAAGCGATTTTGTTTTGCTGGTCACCGAGCCCACACCGTTCGGGCTCAATGATCTGGAATTGGCCGTGGGGATGGGCCGCGAACTGGGTCTGCCTCTTGGCGTGGTTATTAACCGTTCGGACATCGGTGATGCGCGCGTCATAGAATATTGTGGGAAGGAAAATCTCCCGGTTCTTATGGAGATTCCAGAAGATCGCAGCATCGCCGAGGCTTATTCCCGGGGCGATATTATCATTGACGCCATTCCGGGTTACAAGAATTCTTTTGCCGGCCTGCTGGATAAAATCCTAAAGGCTCCGGTAAGGCGCATCTAGTACCGATCTTTATCAATGACAAATGAACCTGCTCTTCCTCAAACAATCCCTCGGGATAGTCACTTAAGGAGAGTTTAATGAAGGAACTGGTTGTTATCAGCGGCAAGGGCGGCACCGGAAAGACCAGCATTGTGGCCTCTTTCGCTTCGCTGGCAAGGAATATGGTTCTTGCGGATTGCGACGTGGATGCCGCCGACTTGCACCTGGTGATGGCTCCCAAGATTCTGCGGCGCGAGGAATTCCGGGCTGGCTACGAGGCTATTATCAATAAGGATCTGTGCACCGAATGCGGCAAGTGCAGGGAACTGTGCAGATACAATGCCATCAGCGAGGGGTTCGGCGTTGACAGGATTTCCTGCGAGGGATGCGGCGTGTGTGCCGAGTTCTGCCCGGCGGGCGCCATTGAGATGAGAGAATGCACGGCAGGGGATTGGTTTGTCTCGGAGACTCGTTTTGGCCCCATGGTGCACGCAAGGCTGGGGATTGCCGAAGAAAACTCCGGCAAGCTGGTCACCATGGTACGCAACCATGCCAGGGAGCTTGCCGAACAGAAAAACTCTCCGCTGATTCTTGTGGACGGTCCCCCTGGGATCGGGTGCCCGGTGATTTCTTCACTAACCGGCGCGTCTCTGGTGCTGGTTGTTACGGAGCCCACCCTGTCCGGGCTCCATGATATGGAGCGGGTCCTATCGCTCGCAAGGTTCTTCAAGATTCCATCGGTGGTGTGCGTGAACAAATACGATCTGAATCCGCAAATCACAGAGAAAATTGAAGCGCAATGTCGGCAACAGAAGGTCCGGCTGGTGGGAAAGATACCGTACGATAACGCTGTTACCAGGGCTCAGCTCATGGGAAAAAGCGTTGTTGAATATTCCGGATCTCCCGTTTCCATGGCAATCCGGAGGATGTGGGAGGAGGTGGCCGTTGTAATTGCTGAAGAGGTCCTTCAGCGCGTTGTGGTTCGTCCGGCATGAATTATTGATCATGGACGAGTATTTTCCCCAAGCCTGCAAGCAGTCGCTCCCTACTGAAAAATCCAGGATCATCGTAACATTCTCCTGAAATGCCGTGAGCGAAAAGATGAGACGATTTATACCAAGTTGTGTTCATTTCAGTAACACGAGTCGCAGCAAAGAATTTTTTTGGATTGCAAATCCCGCTCTTTCCTGACGTAAGGGCGAAGCTGTCCCGTTTCATGCATTTTCATGGCAAATTTATCAATCAGCACTGCAAAATGAGCAATGTCTTAACGATTTCAGGGCTTTCCCCAATAATTCACACAGATTTATCAAGATGCTTCAGAATTATCCACTTTGATCAGCAACATATTGATCAACGATATTACAGTCAAATTGTCGCCAATAATAGATGAAGAGTGTTGTTGGGGTGGCCCGGACGACTTGTCGTCCGGGGCGCGAAGCGACAAGAGGCTTTACTCAGCACACAATGACGCCAGTGTGGTAAATGTAAGGAGACTGAAATCATCTTCTTGCAGGCCAGACAATAATTTGAAAACCGCCCATCAAAGACCCGGCGGCTGGAAGCTCTCCACGTCCCTCACGTTTACGGGAATCTGCAGCTTTCCCTTTTTTATGAGCGCCGAGGCCTTTTCCACCATGGCCAGCGCATGGGCCGGGATGATGTGGCGCGTGTATTTCATGTCGGTCAGGCACACGGCCCCTTCCTTCAGCCCGATCCAGTAATGGCCGCCCTTGAAGCGCCCGGCCCTGGCGTCGCTGATTGCCTGGAAGGCGGCATTGTCGATGCGCTTCATCACGCTGGTGAGCACGCGGCCGGGGATGATGGCATCCTGGTCCAGATCGGTTCCCATGGCATAAATCCCCGGCGGAGCTTCCTTGACGGCCTCAAAAACCCCGGTGCCCGTATTACCCGCCATCTGGATCACCACGTCGGCCCCCTGGGCGATAAGCATCCGGGCAAGGGATTTTCCCTTGGATGGATTATCAAATGCCCCGGCAGCCACCACCCGAAGTTGAACGTTCGTTCCGCGCAGGGCATTGTATGTTTTGATTCCCGCCCGGTATCCCGCCTCAAAAACCTTGACCGGAGGGATTTCCATTCCCTCTACAGCACCCACCACCCCGGTTCGCGTAACGGCGGCAGCTATGATACCCGCCAGGAACGCACCTTCCTGAGCCTTGAAATCGAAGCTGGCGACGTTGGGAATATCGGCGATAGTCCCGTCGATAAATATGAAGTTGGTTTCGGGATGAAGAGGCGCTATCTTCCGCATGGCATCCAGCAGCAGGTAGCCCATGGCCACCACTGCATTCGCATTTTTGGCGGCAAGATTCAGGTTGGGAACGTAGTCCGCCTGTTCGTATGACTGGATAATGCCCACTTCAACGCCCATCTCCTTTCTGGCGCGCTGGACTCCGGCCCACCCTGCGTCGTTGAAGCTTCTGTCGCCCAGGCCGGCGGTGTCGGTAACCATGATGATTTTGAAGGCCTGGGCCGCATCGGGTCCCGCTGTTGCAAGCCCCAATACAAGGATCACCGCTGCACTGATATGCAAAAATAATTTGCCCTTCATATCTTCCTCCTTTCTTTGGAGGAACGAGCTCAACCCGCATCCAAGACGCCTGCGATCCATACTTATTTGCGCAGCCCGTATTTTCTCATCTTCATCTGGAGACCGCGGCGACTTACGCCCAAATACTCGGCCGCTCGAGTGATGTTCCCCTTGAATCGGGACAAGGCCCTGCTGATAAGATGACGCTCCACCTCGGTGGTTTTTTGCTCCACGGCTTTTCGAAGCGACAAATCTTCCTCTTCGCCGATGCCCCGGACAACTTGAGGAACTTTGTCCCCCCGCACCTCAGCCGGCAGGTCCTCCCATCGAATTACAGGACCGCTGGCGAGTACCACCAGTCGCTCCACAAGATTCTCAAGCTCCCTGATGTTGCCCGGCCACGGGCATGAAATAAGTGCTTCCATGGCACGGTCTTCCATTTCCCGCACGTTGCGGTTGAGCATATTATTGAATTTCTGCAGAAAATAGTCCACCAGGAGAGGAATGTCCTCACGCCTGACGCGCAGCGGAGGAACGTGGATCGGCATGACATTGAGCCGGTAGAACAGATCCTCACGGAAGTCGCCCGCTTTGACCCCCTGATAAAGATCGCGGTTGCTGGCGGCGATAAGCCGGACGTTGACCCGAATGGTGGCGAGCCCTCCCACCCGCTCGAAGCTTTGCTCCTGAAGAACGTGCAAAAGCTTCACCTGCATCTCCCGAGAAATCTCTCCTATTTCATCCAGAAACAGAGTTCCCCCGTTGGCCAGCTCGAAACGTCCCGGCTTGGTAGAAACGGCCCCCGTGAAAGCTCCTTTCTCATGTCCGAACAGCTCGCTTTCCACGAGGGTTTCAGGGATGGCCCCGCAGTTAATGTGAATGAAAGGGCCGCGGTGGCGAGAGCTACGGAGATGTAAGGCCTTGGCGATCAATTCCTTTCCGGTGCCCGTCTCGCCGGTGAGCAGGATAGTTGTGGGCGTGTCGGCCACCTTTTCGATGGTCTCGTATATCTTCATCATGGGAGGGCTCTGCCCTATAATGCGTAGATCCTCTCTTCCGGCTCCTATCTCCTGGACATTCCATTCCGTCGACTTAACCGCCTTGCGTAGAGTCATGAGGAGATCATCCTGATCGAATGGTTTTGTGATATAATCAAAAGCTCCCTTCTTCAGGGCCTCCACAGCGGTGTCCACTGTGCCGAATGCGGTCAGGATCACCACAGGAATGGCTGGATGATGCTGCTGGATATGCTCCAGAAGCTCCATTCCATCCATACGAGGCATCTTCAGGTCCGCAAGGACGACCCGGCTGGGTTGGACCATCAATTGCTGGACCGCATCCACACCGTCTTTGGCCAGCTGAACATGGTATCCTTCCCGGCTGAGCATCGCCCGCAGGACACGCCGCATGTTCAGCTCGTCTTCAACTACCAGAATCGTCTCGTTGATTGGATCTCTTGCACCGTGATATACCATGAGGTAACTCGCCATCGGAAAGGAAATTCATGGGCTCCTCGGGATCGGCAAACATTTCCCTGCGAATGTTGGATCGTTGGAAGAGTATTTTTTATTTAACAACTCCTCCCCAAGCCTGTCAATCAATATTAACCGTGGATTGATTCAAAGCTCTATCCTGGTTTATAAACAACAGTGCTTGACAAAAATCGCACCTGTTGGTATGTGTAGTTCATCGTGTGAGTCCGGAAATGCATGAGAAGGATAATTAGACGTCATATCAAAAAACATCAGGGCGTCCATCGGGCCCGGAAGTTCCATGCCTCACGGCCAAAGGCTGCTGATGAAAGCATTCACACAAGAGGTAATCTGAAAATGCGCGCTCGCCGGCAGCCCGATGAGGCATTTTGTACACAAGCGGTTATTAAACTTCTATTTTACGAAGGAGAAAGCCATGCCCAAAATTCCAGTTGTTTCTGAGAACGCTCCCAAAGCGGTCGGCCCTTATACACAAGGGATACGCGCCGGAGATTTTCTTTTCATCTCCGGGCAGGTTGCCTTTAACCCGGAAACGGGCAAGCTGGTGGAGGGAGATATCACCGCCCAGACCCACCAGACTCTGAAGAACATCCGTGCCATTGTGGAAGCGGCCGGCGGCACTATGGACAATATTGTGAAAGTAAACGTTTACCTCACCAATATCGACGAATTCAAGCCCTTCAACGAGACATACGCTCAGTACTTTGGCAAAACACCTCCTGCCCGCTGCACGGTGGAGGTCAGCCGGCTTATACCCGGCGCCGTGGTGGAGATCGAGGCTATCGCCCGCTTTAAGTCGTAGTCAACTCAAAAGCTTACGTTCCGACCTTGACAGCGCCGGCGATTTTTTTCAGCGTGGCTATAGCTGAGGAAACAGCCATTAGACTGGTGCGGGGGTTTTCGGGATCGGGTGAACTTTCAGTCCGGGTATAAAGGGATCCGAAAGCACCTTCGGCTTTGATTTCGTGAACAGTTCGCCGGGCGCCTGGATCGGCCACGATGACCATTTCTGTCCGATGAAATCCCAGGCCGGCCAGTGAAAGCGTTATGGAGATGTTAACGTTGGCGGGAAAGCCGCGAATGGCGTTCGCCGCCGTACCGCGGAAGATCTCCTTCGGACCGTCCAATCCCTCCAGATTGATCTTTTTTTCTGTTAGATAAGGCGCACCGGCCAGACTGCGTGGATGTTTGGTGGTTGTAAGTATTACCCTGTCCAGGTTTCCCACGTTGCTCGCCAGGATTCCATCCAGACCCGATAATGCCCCGGATGGAAGATACAGGTGCCTGCGGGTTTGCCGGGCTAGTTCCAGAAGCTCCGGGTGCAGGGCGAATCCTCCCGTGCTCATGACCAGAACATCTATTCCCCGTTGAAGGGCTTCTGACACGATATCGGCCATGGCCTCGGCGTTGGTTGCCTCGAAGAGCAAATCTATTTCCCCTGCCATTTGTGACACCGGAAGGACACGCGGACGGCTGGACAATTCTTCGTGCCGGGCTAGGGCCTCAGGGCGCATATCCCATACCGCTTTAAGCACCGCACCCTCCAGGTCTCCCCGGTCCACAGCCAGGCACACCTTGAATCCTATCGCACCCATACCGACAATGCCTATACGAAGTATTCCATCTGGTCTCTCTATTTTCATGAGTTCACTCGCTGAAGTTTTATGTTCACGTTACCGGCACGAAGAACAACTGGCGGCAGTGCAAGACCCGCACCCACCGGCCGAACTCGAACCAGAAAGCCTTCCTTTGCTTTTAAAGCCGAAGCGGGAGAAAAGTTTTTCCACCGCAGGGCTGCCGCATGTGGAGCACAGTATAGTCTCGATACGATTGATCACCAGTTTCTCGAATTTTTCCCCACACGTTGTACATCGATATTCGTAAATAGGCATAGATCAACCCCGGTTAACATGTAAAGATCAAGGGCGTTATTCTTCGGCCTCTAAAAACCTCTGAAGCGCATTGCGATCGTCATCAGGCATGTCCGTGTACAAGACACCCACCGTAAACTCTTTTTCGCCACGTCCCAGGGTCCGCTCATACCACTCCACTCTCCCGTAAGCCTTGATGGTCCGGCCGGGCCGGGGAAGATCGACCTCCATATACAACATATTGCGGGAAAAATCCTGATCGAATGAAAGATGGATCCCTTCGATCTCCATGGATGAAGTTTGAAAGGCCAGCCCTTCCATCCCGATGTTGTCCAGATAATCGGTTCTGGGCAGGGACATGATCTCAAGGTTTTTGCCCGATATCGCTTTAAACCTGATCGGAATCTTAGCATATTTACGCCTGGCACTTCTGCGTTCCAAGGGATAGGGTTTTTCTAAAGGCATTCTCGCCTCCTGGTAAATTGATGACTTCAGGTTTAATATCACCATGCAGGCTGCTGCATTCTAGAATCCCTTCAATAAGTGTACAGCATTTTTTATATTTTTTCGAATCATTTCTCAGGCTCTCCACCCAACAATTTGAACACCGTGACAGAGAGTATAAGGCTGAAAACAGCCACCACTATCGTTAAGCCGACCGGGAGGGTCAATGGAGTGGGAACAGTCCATAGCAAGTCCATATCCCCCGGGTGAGAGGGCCAATTCATGTGCAGCCGAATAACGGCAATTCTTATGAGCGTGGCCAGTGCGAAAATCCACAGAAACAGGCCGATTCTCTTTTTCCACGTGCGTGACCCCATTACCGCCACACCCACAACGAGCAACACTTGGCTGATGTCTCCCAGTTGACGCATATGCAAAAGCTGCTCCACGCTGAGGAGGCCCATCACGTCAAGGTCAGAATCCGGAAGCACATCGGAAAATGCAAAATATTGACGAACAACCATCTCCGAAGAGGCATTCAACACTCCCAGAGCGATACCAACCATCGACATCCACGGCAGGAGCCGAAGCCGTCGGGATTGAACACCTCTTACATGAGACCTTGCGATCCTACTTTCCTCCGTCGATTTTTTCAATCACAGCCGCTGCCAGAAGAGGAAAAATAATTTCATGATGGCCGGTGATAGCGTACCCCGCGCCTCCCCATTGCGTCGGACGGCTCACAACATTCGTCATGGGTCGATAGTGCTGGATAAAATCCAAATTCACGGTGGTGACGTTCCTGATGGGAAAACCCAGGTTTCGCGCAAGGCTCAGCGCTTTAATAAACACTTCCGGCATAATTACAGCCGATCCCAGATTAATGAACACGCCTTCTTCCAGGCGCGACACCAGCGCGGCAAAAAAATGAAAATCCCTCAGGCTCCCTTCACCTATGCTGGCGCCGTCCGCTTCCGGGTGCATGTGGATGATGTCCGTTCCCACGGCCACGTGGATAGTAACCGGGATATCCATCTGGAACGCGCGCACGAGAAGACTGAGGTGGCTGTAACGAAGGTCGGCCTTGGTCATACTTTCTCCCAATGCGCGGCCCAATCCATGACCGCAGCGGACCCCGTCGGATATAGCTCGATTTATGAATTGGCTCGTCTCTCGGGCCATCCCATACGCACCCTTTTGTATCAGGGCCCCGACATCCTCCGATGTTCTCCCGATGCTAGCCAACTCAAAATCGTGTATCATACATGCCCCGTTCAGCGCCAGTGCTCCCAGGAGACCGCGTTCCATGAGATCGATGATCACCGGCGTCAGGCCCACCTTGATAGGGTGAGCACCCATCCCCAGTATGACCGGCTTTCCATTCCGGCAGGCTTTGACCACCGCCTCGGCAACCATACAAAGGTCCCCGGCCGCCAGAATACGCGGAAGCCCTTCCAGGAACGACCGAAAGGACCCGCCTGGTTGATGTGGACTCCCAAAATCGGTTGCCTCGACTGTGCTTACCCTGTCTTTAAGTGAAGAGGTTGATATCCGATCCAGCTTCAGCGGGGCCAACTCGGAGGCCTTGATTCGCTTTCTGCACTTATCGCGCTTTACTTCATTCCCTGTTCCCATTGTAATTATTCTACAATATGAAACAAGATCATGTCCACCAGATGGCAGATCACGTGCCCTGCAATAATATGCACCTCTTGGACATGAGGGGTGGAGGAGGAAGGAACGCTGATCGCCAGGTCAACCGCCTCAATCATTCCTGTCCCATTGCTTCCCACCAGACCGATAGTGAAAAGTCCCATTTTTCGAGCCGCCTGGACCCCCTTGATCACATTAAGTGATCGCCCGCTGGTGCTGATACCCATGGCCACATCGCCCGCCCTGCCCAGCGACTTGATCTGCCTGACAAAGATCTCTGAGAAATCCTGGTCATTGGTGATGCTCGTGATGACGGATGAGTCCGTGGTCAAGGCCAGAGCGGGCAGAGGCGGTCGTTCAAACTGGAACCTGTTGACGAATTCCGCCGCCAGGTGCTGAGCATCCGCAGCGCTGCCGCCATTGCCGAAGAGCATCAATTTGCCACCTTTTTGGAGCGCTTCGGCAATGGTCTGCCCGGCCATTCTCATTTGAGCGGCCTGGCTGGCCATAAACTGGGCAACGATGCGGCTGTGTTCCTCAAACCAGGAGCGAATGTGTTCTTCCATATTTCATCTCACCGAAACATTTCCTTCGCCCGCTAAGATGTCTCTGGTGAAGACCCTTCACGTTGGAACGCGTATGACCTTTCGATCATAACGAAGCATGAAAATTTGATCATGGTGTGTTGAAATAGTTATATTTATTTTTGACAAGATACCAGGATGAACCAGATTTTCATAGTCTTTTTTATCCTGTTATTCTGCCAAAGAATTACTTTTCATAAAAAGGAGATAAAGAAACCATTTGCAGGAAGACAGCCGGAGAAGTATTCGTTGGCTGCACCACTCATTGATCATTTCTGGCAAGTGCCACATCCAATACATCATCCATGTGCTTGACAAAGACGAACTTTAATCGACGCCGAATATTTCTGGGGATTTCTTCCACGTCTTTTTTATTACTTTCGGGGAGTATGATCGTGGGAATATTAGCCCTGAGGGCGGCAAGAGCTTTTTCTTTTATTCCGCCTATGACCAGAACTCTTCCCAGCAGGGTAATTTCGCCTGTCATTGCCACGTCCCGGCGCACGGGCATTCTGGTCAGTGCCGATACCAGGGAAGTGGCCATGGTGACACCCGCTGATGGTCCATCCTTGGGGATAGCCCCTGCCGGAACATGGACATGGATATCAAGGAGATCGAAATTGCTCTTTATCTTCAACTTGCTGGCTCGTGAGCGGGCGTAGCTGAGTGCCGCCTGTGCGGATTCTTTCATCACATCACCCATATGGCCCGTTAGGGTCAGGTTTCCTTTGCCTTTCATCAGAGACACTTCCACGTGCAGGATCTCTCCCCCGGCGCTCGTCCAAGCCAGGCCTATGGCCACACCGGGCTCATGGATCTCCACTTCGTTTTCGGGTAGGAATTTAGGTGCGCCAAGGAATTTGTGCAGGTTGGCTTCGGTGACGCGGGTGAGCCCGATGGCGTCCTCGGCCTTTTTTCTGGCAACTTTTCTGCAAATAGAGGCAATTTCACGCTCCAGATTACGCAAGCCCGCCTCTCGGGTGTACAGAGAGATAATATTAAGGATCGCCTCATCCGAGAATTTTATGTCGCCGGCTTCAATGCCATTCTCCTCGAGCTGACGAGGAATCAGGTATTTCTTCGCGATGTGGAGCTTCTCCTCATCGGTATAACCGGATATGTTTAATATCTCCATACGATCCTTCAGCGCGGAGGGGATGGGATCGATAAGGTTCCCCGTAGTGATGAACATCACTCTGGAGAGGTCAAATGGAACATTGAGGTAATGATCACTGAAGCTGAAATTTTGTTCCGGATCCAGCACCTCCAAAAGGGCGGCGGAAGGGTCTCCACGGAAGTCGGCCCCGATTTTATCCACCTCGTCCAGCATGAATACCGGGTTATTTGAAGAGACCTGCTTGATTCCCTGAACAATCCTCCCTGGCAGGGCGCCGATATATGTCCGGCGATGACCGCGAATTTCGGCCTCGTCCCGCACACCGCCAAGGGAAATCCGCGTAAACTTGCGCCCCAGCGCCCGCGCTATGGAGCGTCCCAGGGAGGTTTTTCCCACACCGGGAGGTCCCACAAAACAAAGAATGGGACCTTTCATCTTTTTCTGCAGCTTCCGCACGGCGAGGTATTCCAGAATGCGCTCCTTGACCTTCTCAAGGTTGTAATGGTCATCATCCAATACCCGTTTGGCCTCTTTAATGTCCAGCCGGTCACGGGTGCTGCGGCTCCAGGGCATCTCTACGAGCCAGTCCAGATACGTGCGTACCATGGATGCCTCGGCAGCGTCGGGGTGCATTTGCTCCAAGCGCCCAAGCTGTTTGAACGCCTCCTCCTTCACGGGTTTGGGCATGCGGGCTTTGATGATCTTTTCTGAAAATTCTTTGATTTCTTTACTCTTTTCATCAATCTCGCCAAGCTCGCTCTGAATGGCTCTCAACTGTTCCCGAAGAAAATACTCACGCTGTGTTTTAGTCATCTCCTCCTTGGCCTGCGACTGAATCTTCGCCTGCATGGTGCTCAGTTCCATCTCTTTGCCCAACAGTTCATTCACTTTGCGTAGACGTTCCACAGGATCCAATATCTCCAGCACAGCCTGGGCTTCGTTAATCTTCAGCTTTAAGTTGGAGACCACAAGGTCGGCCAGCCTGCCCGGATCCTCGATACTTTCCAGGATGGCGACAACGTCAGGAGAGTACATATTTTTCAGGGTCAGGATTTTCTCGCTTTGCTCCTTGATGTTTCGCATAAGCGCTTCTGTTTCCAGGTCGATTGTCTGGACAACAGGCTCCTCGATTTGTTCAAGGCGGACCCGGTAAAACGGTCTTTGCTGGATGAATTCAATAATTCTTGCTTTAGCCAAGCCCTGGATAAGGATCTTGATTCGACCATCTGGGAGTTTCAACATCCGGATAATCGTTGCCACGGTTCCTGTTTTGTAAATTCCCTCGGGCAGGGGGTCTTCTTCAGTAGCGTCATGTTGAGTGGCGAGAAAAATCAATCGATTATTGGAGAGGGCATCCTCTATAGCGGCAACGGAGCTTTCTCTACCCACAAACAACGGAAGGATCATATACGAATAGACCACAACATCCCGCACGGGCAACATGGGGAGCTCATCAGGAATATTTGGTTGTTGTTCCTTGTTCTGGAAAAATTCCATTTGATTGTATCTCCGGTGATTCGTATAGTGCTTTTTTCCAGATTTTAAACCGGAAAATCAATAAATTGTCTTTCAGGGGCTGCACCCGCGGAGCATGAAATCCCCCCTGCCCCCTTTCATAAAGGGGGGCACTATTTTATTGTTTCAGGGGCGCAATACGAATTGCTTTTCCCGAATCATGCCTTTTACGGTCCCCCCCCTTTCCAAAGGGGGGACAGGGGGGATTTCAAGGGCATTTTCTACGTACTGATAACTCATTATTTATCACAATCAGTGAAGTGCCTCTCCCTGACTTTTTCATTCAGTGGAGGCAGGGCCATACAACCAGTCTCATGAGGGAGTTTTTATTCACGCAAGCCTAACAGAAGCCGGATTAATTGAACTGGGATATGGCAATCAAATATATGTCTTTTATGGACACATCCACTAAATTGATTGTATTCTCCTTTTTGATATATAAATTGTACGGCATAGAAAGTCAAGATTGCGCCATTGAACGGGTAGGAAGATTGGAAAAAAATCGGCGCACATCGCTGATATCCCGGGTCAATGGGATGGGGGGGAGGCTTTCAAGAAATAATCGGCCATACCTCTTATACAAGATCCGCCCATCCAGAATAGCTACTATACCTTGGTCTTCGGCATCGCGGATCAATCGCCCCACGCCTTGCCGGAGGCTGATGATGGCATTGGGCACCTGAAAAGCAAAAAAAGGATTTCCCCCCTCAGACGCAATCTTTTCGATCCGGGCTTCGACAAGAGGATCAGTGGGCGATGCAAAGGGCAGCTTATCGATAATGACGCAACTGAGCGCCTCTCCGCGAACGTCCACGCCCTCCCAAAACGAGGATGTGGCGAAGAGCACAGAGCTGATATCTTTGCGAAAATCTTCCAGAAGAGCGCTGCGCGGGCGTTCTCCCTGGAGCATGACGGAATATTCCAGATGCCCCTTTAAAGCTTCAAATACTAGGAGCATATTATGGTAGCTGGTAAACAGAACAAACGCCCGTCCCCTTGAGGCTCGTAAAATTTCCCTCACCTCTTCCGCCACAGCCCGGACGAATCCCTGCCGCGTCGGATCCGCGGCGTTCCGGGGAATATAAAGGAGTGCCTGGGAAGAAAAGTCAAAGTGTGTGGAAATCGATAGGTCTTCTGTATCAGGGGCTAACCCCATCCTCCCTTTGAAATAGTCGAAACTTCCGGCGGCGGAAAGGGTCGCCGAGGTAAAAATCAGGCAAGAGATCTTTTTGTAAAGATATCGCTCCATCTCGTGGGATATGTCAATGGGGTCGGCATGCAAGAAAATCCCCTTCCCCCTGGGCTCGCACCAATAAACGAATGTACAATCCGATGCACCCATGATGAAACCCAGCTCCTCCCTGAGCTGTTCCATCCTCTGGGATACGCGATCAGTCTCATCGTTTGCATTTTCAAGGTTCTTCATTCCAGTTGCAAGCAGGGTCAGGGTGTTAAACAGGTCTGGCAGACAACGTTCTGCTTCGCCTGGGATTGAACCTGCTTTGAGACGGTAATTTTCATCAGTGCCCATTGAAGAGTGTCGGAATGAAGAAAAAAACCGATCGAAGCGCTTTCGGCATACCTCGATGGTATTGTACATGAAGCGAGGGGCTTTCCCTGTAAGGGTCAGTGTCTGCTGGGCATCCCGCAACAGTTGCTCTGCTCGCCACGTGCTCACCGACAGGCCAAAATACTGGGTTGCCACATCTTCGAGCTGGTGCGCTTCGTCAAAGATTACGGCCTCATATCGGGGAATGACCTCCCCGTACCCCTTTTCTCGCACGGCAAGGTCTGCAAAAAAAAGATGATGGTTGACGACGACGAGGTTCGCCGAAGCCGCCTTTTGCCGTATTCGAGTTATAAAACAGTCATCCTGCTTGGTGCATCGACGGGCTAAACACTGCTCGGCATTTGAGCTGACAAGACTCCATAAAGGCAGATCCTCCGGGAGCATGGTCAGCTCTGCGCGGTCTCCTGTTCGGGTTTTATGCAGCCAATGGGCGATTGTCTTCAGGTGAGAATTTTCTATGGGAAAGGGGCGGCGTGTCAGCCTGGGGAGGTTTTCCCAGCGGCGCAGACAGAGATAGTTGGTGCGGCCCTTCATGGCCACCGCCTTGAAGCGGAGCCCGAGGCAACGGCGAATGAGCGGGAGTTCCTTCAGCAGGAGTTGCTCTTGCAGGTTCTTTGTACCGGTGGAAACCACCACTTTGAGGCCACTGAGCAAGGCAGGAATCAAGTAGGCAAGCGTTTTGCCCGTGCCCGTTCCGGCTTCCACCACCAGGCGATCTCTTCGCACTAGAGCTTTGCGGACAGCTTCAGCCATCTGCAATTGCCCGGGACGACATTCAAAGCCGGACAGGGCCGTCTTCAGTCGACCCTTTGGCCCAAAAATAGCTTCCATGAAGTGACTGCTCTCATCCCTCCGCTTTATTCCAGAAAAGAACTCTCTGACAATAAGGGCAAAATATGAGATCGCTGTTTTCGATCTTTTGCAGTTCGTTATACATTTGCGGAGGAATTTTCATGCGGCAGCCCATACATGTGCTGTCCTTGGCAGCTACTACAGCCACTCCCTGACGACGCTGGCGGATGCGCTCATATCGATCCAGAATTGCGGACTTTATTCCCTTGGTGATTTTCTCGCGTTTGGCATTGCATAGGGCTCGATTCCGCTCATCCTCTGTAACATGCTCCTCCAGCTCTTTCTTTTCATGCTCTGTTTTATGTAACAGCTCTCGATTCTCGGCATCGCGCCTGGCCACTTCTTGTGAAAGGCTCTCAATCTGCTCCATCAACTCAAGAATCTGGTCTTCCAATTCGCGGTTGGATGCTTTGCTCCGGGCGATTTCAGCAAGAACGGCTTGATACTCACGATTGGTCTTGACTTCCAGCAGGCGGGCATCCAGTTTCTGGGTTCGTTGCTTCTCCTGCTCCGAGAGCTGCTCGATCTTTTTTCTCTCGCTTAATTTGCTCTCCAAGTCGTCTTTCAAAGACTTCAATCGGCTTTGTGAATATGCCGCGTTTTGATCCAGTTCTTGCAGCCGGGTGGGCAGTTCCTTGAACTTTCGTTCAATCTCCATGATCTGGATATCCAAGTTCTGCAGCTCGATCAACCGCCTTAAATGATCGTTCAATTTCTCCTCCCCAAACGCTCTCGGTGCTGATCTTAATTACTAATTTGGCGGATAAAATTTATTTCCCTCTGAATTGAATGGATTCAGCATGCCCTATAAAAAAAGTGCATCCCATCGGGATGCACTTTTTAAATTAAATGAATCCAAGGAAGTTATCCCCTTGGATTTTTTTTCGAAATATGTGGTTGTATTCCTCCCGTTAATATAAGCCATACTTTTCATTCTTATCTACACGCTGAAATATACAAAAAAACAATTTATAGTCTATATAATTAATATCCAGATTTTTTTATCTGTTGTCAATAAAAAAATTCAATGAGCAATGGATAGTCCGCGAATGTCATTGCAACATGAAAATGTCACCCCCTCGGGGTGCGGCCGGAGGGGATGGTTGTGGCAATAACGGGGAGGCGCTCTTGCTTCGCTCGCCGGCCTTGAGCTTTATAGCAGCTCCGGCCGGCCGCACCCGTGTCTCGGGATACCCCGGGGATTTCTTTGGCGTATCTGCCGGGGGCTTGCAAGGAATTTCACCCGCTTGGGGGTGGAAGACATGCCAGGAGCCATCCAACCACTGGTTGACTTCCACCTTCGCTTTGACAAAGTGCAGACGCGTGGAGGTGGGAAACATTTGGATGAGCTGTCTCTGCACCGAGATGGTATTATCGTTGGTAACGGTTCTTTGAAAGCGTCGGCACAGCACATTTTTCACCTCCAGACCGTGAGGAAGAGCTCTCCAGGCAGCATGCTTATCTTCCGGCTGGATGCCGAAACGGCGGCAGTAGGCCGGGATGAAGTGCTGGTTTACCTATCTGGTGGCTTCCCGGATGCTTGTAATGCCGTTGAGGCGCAATTCGGCCGCCAGTCGATCCTGAAAGCTGCCATTGATTCTTTCGGCTCTGCCTCGGGCTTGAGGGGAGTCGGCAAAGATCAACCGGATGCCCAACTCATCCATGGCCCTCTCGAACCGGGTGGGTTTGTCATCGCATTGGGCAACATGGAAGCCACCGTGGCGGGTCGTGGTGAATTGGGAGGCGCGGTCCAGATAAAAGCTTATGGGAAGGCCATAGTGCTGAAAGACTTCCTGGCAGACGGCAAAACAGCCGGCCAGGTCCTCTTTTTCCCGGAAAAGCCCGTACAGAGGCTTGCCCGTGGCATCATCCGTGCACAGGATCAGACAAGAGGCCTGCGGGCCAAATGAGCGATGGGGGGAGCCGTCTAGAAAGAGCATCTGTCCTTCTTTGCTCGAGCGCCGGCGTCTTTTCCGGTGGGTACGCACGCGATGGGCTTTTCCACCAAAACCCAGGGGACGAAGCCCCAGGGGACGAAGCCAGCGCCGAAGAGTCTCTCGATTGACACGGATTGCCTCGCGCTCAGCCAGGATCTCCGAGAGGTGGGAAAAGTTGAATTCATAGTACCGAGTTTTGACCGCTCTATCACACGAAGCCTGAATTCAGAGGGAAAGGCGTGAGCAGGGGAACGGCCCTTGTTGTCATGAAGCACTCCCAAGGCGCCGCACTGTTGGACTTTTTTCTTTATTCGCTTGATATGGCGGGTGGATACATTCAAAGCCGAAGCTGCTTCTCCGGCGGTCATTTTCTTCTCCAATAAGACTTGTATCACCCCATAACGCTTCATCTCCCTCATGGTAAAGGTCACCTCTTTTTCCATCAAGAACCTCCTTCTTAGGAAGTGCCTCAATATCAGCAGATTTTAAAGAGGGGTGACATAATCATATTGCACATTAACACACAACCTTCTTTTCTTGACAGTATGCAACGGTGATGATATGGTCTTTTTTCCTGCGGCTTGGAGATATGCGCAAGGGGATGCCCTAACGTTACTGCGGCAAAAGTTAAGAAGCCTGAAGGGACGCCGTTCGTACGTCGTATGAAATGAGACGAAATAATGGGTAACAATGGTACGGTACCGGGTAAAGCGGTTTCCGCCCCAACTCGGCCGGCATGCCGGGATTTTTATATACAGGAGGCAAAGAGATGACGGAAATTCTGAGTCCAGAGGAGTTAGAAGTTTTGCGCCAGTATGATACACCCACTATCAGCAATGCTATCGAGGTGTTCGATGTACGCCCCCGCAGCGAGGGATTCTGTTCACCGAGGATTCGATGTATGTTTCCCGACCTGGGAGTAATGGTGGGATACGCCGTTACCGCCACTGTCCGTGCGGAGCGGCCAGCCTCTCCCGGCGCGCCGAGCAGGCCCCAATGGTGGGAGATGGTTCAGAAAGCCCAGGGGCCGAAAATCGCCGTGCTACAGGATATGGACGACCCGCCGATGGGATCATTCTGGGGCGAAGTGCAGAGCAACATACACAGTGCCCTGGGATGCATCGGCACCGTCACTCACGGTGGTGTGCGGGATCTTGATGCCATGCGCGGAGTTGGTTTTTTCACCTTCGCCACCGAGATACTGGTCTCCCACGCGTACATCCACATGGTCGAGCTCGGCGTTCCGGTGAAGATCGGCGGTCTTTGGGTCCACCCCGGTGACCTTCTCCACGGAGACCAACACGGAGTCTGCGTCATCCCCCACGAGATAGCCCGGCGCATCCCTGAGGCGGTACAAAAGGTTGAACAGAAGGAGAGGCGCATCATCCAGACCTGCCAATCACCCGACTTTTCCATCGAGAAACTGCGGGAGGCCACAGGTCTTTGAAAAGGCCGAATCTCGATACACCACCTGCACGCTGAAGCCTGATGGGGCAGTTTCTGCCATGGGCCCCATGCAGCATGAACATATGGTACCGCCCCATCCCTCCTGGATTCAAAAACTCGAAAAACCAGGTTTAAAAATGATGGTGCCTGCGAAGGACTCTGCTTTGAATGGCCTTGAGATTGTGAAGTGAGAACGTGGATTTCGATTTCGCTCTGATCGAATGTAAATTTACTATATTCGTGTTCTAATCGGCAGCTTACCCTGCGTCTCCTGCAAAAGCATCGTTTATGGATCAAATGATTCGGAGGGGATGACTCCAATGTTCAAATGAGCTTCGCGCTGTTGTCTTCTATCAGGTATTGAGTAGAAAAAAATACCCCTAATTGGGGATATCAAGGTGAATTTTAGGGATACGGAATAACATCATACCCCCCTTGTCTTTTTTTGTCTATGTGTTGGATGAGGAGTTCATCTAGAAACACCGGGGGCAAGTTTACAATATCCGGTGAGACAGTT
>JAFDED010000131.1 GCA_019310535.1 Deltaproteobacteria bacterium | reverse complement strand
TGGTAAAAAATTGAAGATGGATAATATGGCTAGTGATATCATTAACTTATTTTATAAAAGAACCCTTCTCTCCTCCCATGAAAAAAGAAAAAGTGGGGTTTCCGGATGGACACTCATTAAGGGAACTTGTAAGAGGTAAGCTATGAAAGGATTGAAACGCTTGCTGGGAGATTTTGAGCGGGTAATTTCCGTCATACTCCTGGCCTTCCTGTCAATAATCCTTTTTATTGAAGTATTGTTCAGATACATCTTTTACACGTCGGTGGGCTGGATTGGTGAGATTTCCGGATTCGTGTTCATCTGGTTCATTTATCTCTCCATAAGCCACATTACCAAGAAAGGGGCACATATTCGGGTGGAGATAGTGAATATGTTCTTGCCCCGGCGCTGGCTTAATTATCTGGATTTCTGCACCAATTTACTCTGGTTGGCTTTTAACCTGTTGATGACCTATTATGGAATTCAACTGATTCTATCGGTGATTCGATATCCGTTCCGGACACCTATTCTGGATATCTCCATGGCCTATCCCTATGCTATTATTCCCCTGGCCTTCGGAACGATGACCGTCCGGCTGCTGGTAAACATGCGCCGGGATTTTATCCGCTCCAACACAAAGCAGAAGTTTGAGGAACGCTGAACATGGCTCCGGACACTTTTAACATTGCACTGATTCTCTTCGGGTCGCTGGCTTTGCTTATTTTTCTGCGCCTTCCTATCGGGATTTCCCTTGGCGTCTCCGGAGTTCTCACCTTTTTTTACACCAAAGGCTCTTTTCTGGCCATGGCCCAGACCTATTACGATTCTGTCGATTCATTTCCCCTTATGGCGGTGCCGATGTTTTTCCTTGCCGGCTCGTTAATGGAAACGGGGGGCCTGTCAAAGCGTCTGGTAGCGGTGGCTGAGGCCATGATCGGCCAGATTCGGGGCGGTCTGGCTATGGTGACCATACTTTCTTCCATGTTTTTCTCGGCCATTTCCGGTTCTGGGCCTGCTACCACTGCGGCGGTGGGAGGGGTCATGATACCGGCCATGAAACGCAGGAATTACGATAAGAGCTTTGCCGGAGCGGTGGCCGCAACCGGAGGCACCATGGGAGTGCTGATTCCCCCAAGTATCCTGCTCATCCTTTACGGAGTCAGCGCCGATCAATCGATCACCAAACTCTTCATGGCCGGGTTATTACCCGGACTCCTCATTGGTTTGACCCTGATGCTCACGGTTTACCTGATTTGTCGAATCAAAGGAATTAAGACAGTGGAGCAGGACTTTTCCATCAAGAGACTGCTCCTGGCCATCTGGCGGGGCAAATTTGCCCTCATGGCTCCAATGATCATCCTGGGCGGAATTTACACAGGGTTTTTCACCCCCACAGAGAGCGCCGTGGTAGCAGTGGTCTATGGTTTCCTGGTGGGTGCCTTCATATACCGGGAGCTTAATGTGGAAAAAACCATCCTGGCCCTGGATTATACCGTTACCGTTACCGGCAAGCTGGGCATCATATGGGCTGTTTCCGTCGCCTATGGAGAGATCATGACCCTTTACCGGATCCCTGTGGTCATGGGCGATTACATTCTGAGCATTACCCAGAGTCCGTTTCTGATCCTGGTGATGATCAGCGCTTTTTTAACCTTCCTGGGGATGTGGATGAACTCCATTGCCCAGGTGATTATCCTTACGCCCATCTTTTTGCCGGTTATCAAGACCTTGGGAGTTGACCCCATTCATTTTGCCATCATTTTTGTAGTAAATGCTGAGGTGGGATTCCTCACACCGCCCCTGGGAACCAATCTTTTTGTGGCCATGGAGATCGCGGAGACCACCTTGGGCCAGGTGGCCAAAGCCGTCATTCCCTTGATGCTTGTTCTTTTTTTGATGGTGCTGATCATCATTGTGTTTCCAGAGATATCCCTGATTTTGCCTCGGACGCTCACCGCAGGATAAAGGCAAGGCGAAAGGCAAGGATTGAAACTAACAAAGAGGAGGTAAGAAATGATGAGGAAGAAGAGTTTCGTTATTGCAGGATTGATCTTCGTTTTACTGCTGGCCGCTTCGATGGGATGGGCGGCACAATACACTATCAAGCTTGCCCACAATCTCCCGCCCACTTCGGAGTCTCTCTACCACCAGGCAGCGTTAAAATTTAAGGAACAGGTGGAAAAAGCGGCGCAAGGCAAGGTGGTGGTACAGATTTTCCCCTCTGCCCAATTGGGAAGCGACGTAAGCGTGGCCAAGAAAGTTCAGAGCGGGGCGGTGGAAATGGAAATCATTACCGCCAACAAGCTGGGTTCCTTTTATCCGGGCATCGACCTTTATTCACTGCCTTTCCTGCTCAATGACTTCGATTTGGCTGCAACAGTCTTCAAGGCATCGATACACCAGAAGGTGAGTGAGGAATTGGAGAAGAAGACCGGGCTCAAGTCTCTGGCCTTTGTAGCGGCCGGTTTTCGTAATATCACCAACTCCAAACATCCGATCAACAAGCCTGCCGACATCAAGGACCTGAAGATACGGGTGCCGAAGAACAAGATCGAAATCGCCACCTTTAAGGCGCTAGGTGGTAACCCGGTGAATATTCCCGGCAGCGAGCTTTACAGCGCATTACAGCAGGGAGTTGCCGATGGGCAGGACGGCTCTGCGGCCTGGGCTTATGCCAAGAAGGTTTACGAGGTTCAGAAATACCTGGCCGTAACCCACCACCAGCTCTCCACCTCGACGATGATTATCAACGCCCGATATTTCTATGAGCTGCCCAGGGATATCCAGCAGGCAATCACACAGGCGGCGGCAGAAACACGGGAGTACTGGCAGGAACTGTCCAAAAATGCAGACCAGGATATCATTGAGAAGTTCAAAGCCAAGGGGATGAAAATCACCTATCCGGACCTCAAGCCCTTTATCGAGGCGGTCCAGCCGGTGTATAAAGAATTCGCCCAACGCGTCGGCGGGATGGACCGGATCAAGGCGGTTCAGGCCATCAAGTGATACGATGAACTGTGCGCCGCGGACTACTGGCCATCAATGCACGAAGTTGCCGCCGGCGCACAATCCGTCCAAATGACTGTTCATGTAACTCTTCGCTTATAATTTTCTTTGTTGGTGAGTGTATGATGAGAGACATTTATGCCCATGTGCTGGAAATGCTGCGCGCAGGAGAAAAAGGGGTGCTTGTAACCATCATCGAGGTGAGTGGTTCAGCACCCCGTCATCCTGGCAGCAAGATGGTGGTGCATCCTGATGGGCGAATTTTCGCCAGTATTGGCGGCGGCAAACTGGAAGCGGATGTCACTAGCTCGGCATCACAGATATTTGGCGCCAGCGGCCCGGTTCAGCGCACATATCAGCTCACCGAGGATGAGGGGATGTGGTGCGGCGGGAGCGTGAAGATTCTGTTCGAACCCTTTGGACAGCAGGAACGATTGATCGTTTTCGGTGCCGGGCACATAGGGCAGGCTCTTTCTCCTCTGGCGGCCAAGGCAGGGTTTCGGGTGACGGTGGTGGATAATCGTTCTGAGTATGCAAGCCGGGATCGTTTTCCCGATGCTGACGATGTGATCGCCGGCGAGTACTCCCATAACCTCTCACACCTGGAATTCGATCCCCAAACGTATATTGTCATTGTGACTCATGGCCACAAGCACGATGAGGAAATTTTAAGCTATTGTATCCATCAGCCTTTCGCCTATTTAGGCGTAATCGGCAGTAAAAATAAAACCCGCACGATGATGAAGCACCTTCAGGAGCGGGGGGTCGATCCGAACAGACTGGCCCGTATCCATTCGCCAATCGGTTTGAAAATCGGCGCTGAAACCCCATTTGAAATCGCCGTCAGCATCCTGGCTGAGATGATCGCCGTCAAGCGCGGGGTTTCGGTGGATGCGTTGTCGATGAATCTGCCTTGACAAGCGGGGAGATGGCAAAAGTTTGGTTGGAAACCACCTTCCAGAATTTTTGAAAAAAAGTCCAGGCTCGACAGGCATTGGAGCGGTTATACTGGCCGCCGGAAAATCAGAGCGCTTCGGCAGCCCCAAGGTGCTCCAGCAGTTTCACGGGCTGCCTTTTCTTTCATGTATCACGCGGTCATTACGTCAAGCCGGGGTGGAAAAAATCATCCTCGTGCTTGGTCACCGGGCTGACAAAGTGATCCCCCAATTAGCGGAAGCTGAAACTGTTCAGGTGGTTATCAATAACAGGTATGAAGAGGGACAATTTTCTTCTCTGCAGGTTGGAATTCAATCCCTGGAATTCTCTCTCGGCGGCATCTTGCTGTGCTTGATTGATCAACCCCATCTGCAGGTATCCATCTATCAGATAATTATAAAGAAAGCGCAAGCGTTACCGAAGAAGATTTTGGTACCTGCATATCAATGCCACGGAGGACATCCGGTCTTTCTCCCTGGCTGGATTTTTCCTGAAATAACCGCTCAGCCATCCACGATTTCCCTGCGCGAGCTGTTTTCTCGCTTTCCGGATGAAATTGTCCGGATAGAAGTGGATGATCCGGGCATACTGGAAGACATTGATACCAGGGCGGATTTGAATCGGCTGGAGGATATGATACCCAAAGCGTTTTGATAGAACAACCGACGGGGGATAAACCCCGTCCCGACATTTCTTGGTAGCTTGCCGTATAGTACGGGCTGGGTTTATCCACGCCTGCGTGGAGAGACTTTTTAAGGTGGGAAAAATGGGCGAAAAAACGTACCGGGAGATCAAAGTAGCGCGCCTGTTAGGCGGTGGACAGTTGGTTGTTCCGCTGCACGAGATCAGCGGATCTGGAAATGGACCAAAAGTGCTTATGCTTGCCGTTGTCCACGGAGATGAGCCTCTGCCTATCCCGGCCTTTCGAGAGTTGGTTGGAGAAATAGAGCCCGGTGCAATGAAAGGGATGCTGCGGATTATTCCGGTGGCCAACCCGGTAGCATTCGGTCAGTTTGAGCGTATGACACGGGAACGCCACGACATCAACAACCTCTGGAGGGCTTTCCCAGGGAGCGAAAACGGGACCATGACACAGATGATGGCCGCTACCATCGTCCGTGAGGCCATGGAAGACGCGGATTATGTGGTGGAGTATCATTCGGGCGGCGCAGGCGGCCGTATTCAACGGAGAGTGGATTTCGACACGGAGACCCCTCCTGATCTGATGAGAACATGCCGTCGCATGGCGTTTGCGTATGGTGCGGGCATTATTCACCAGGTCAGGATTCCCGAAGGTTCGCCGGTAAAATATGCCCTATCAAAGGGCAAACCAGCCATCAGCGTCGAAATCGGGGGAGCGTACCTGGGCGAGGCACAGAATGAACCTTTTGTGGCATTAATCCGTGATGGCGCGAAGACGCTGTTAGGGGAACTTGGCCTCTTGCAAGTTGAGAGAAAACCGGAGGAAAAACAGCTTTTTTTCACCCAGAAGGAGCGTGTGGAGGCAAATCCCCGAAACGGGGGTTACCTGCTTTCGCGCGCGGAACGCTTTGAAGATTTAAGAAAAAAGGTAACAAAAGGCGAGATTCTGGGAGAGATCTTCGACCCGTTTTCCTTCAAGGAGGTGGAGCAGCTCCGCAGCCCCGAAGATGGATACTTGATCTTCAGTAGAGTATCGGGGCCTGTAGAAGCAGGTGAAAAAGGGTTTGCCGTAGCAAAAAAGATTGGAAGCATGTGGGT
The DNA here is from genome assembly GCA_019310535.1 of Deltaproteobacteria bacterium. Classification (GTDB taxonomy): domain Bacteria; phylum Desulfobacterota; class JAFDED01; order JAFDED01; family JAFDED01; genus JAFDED01. The sequence continues at coordinate 3,061 of JAFDED010000131.1, read as the reverse complement.
GGCAAACGGATATCTCTGACCTTTGCCATCGGAAAAACCCCTGTAAGATTCATGAACACAGAGGAGGAGGAAAATGAAAAAGCATTGTTTCATTCCAGTCATAACGATCATGTTTGTCGTACTTTTTTCCGCAGCGCTGATTGCCGGGCCATCGGAAGCGAAATATCCCGAGAAAGGCTTGACGCTGATCGTGGTGTATGGCACAGGGGGTGGCACCGATGTGACAGCCCGGTTGCTGGCAAGTCATATGGAAAAGGTTATTGGGCGACCGGTCACCGTGAAAAACGTTACGGGCGGCGGCGGATGGGTCGGCTGGTCCACACTGGCTCACGCAAAGCCGGACGGGTATACCATTGGATACCTGAACATACCGAATATTTACGCCGGTTACCTCGACCCGAAGATGAAGCGGCCGGAAAGCCTCGAGAGTTTCACGCCCATCATGAACCACGTAACCGACCCATGCATCTGGGCCGTAAAAGCGGACAGCAAGTTCAAGAGCCTCAAAGAATTGGTGGATTATGCCAAAGCAAATCCCAAACAAAAGAGCATCACTGCACATGGATACGGCAATGACGACCACCTGGCCATCCTGTGGATGGAATCGCTGACAGGGGCCAAATTCAATGTCATTCATAACAAGAGCACCGCCATCAGCAAATCCCAGCTTCTGGGGGGCCACGTGGATGCTCTGGGCGCCAACGTCAGCGAAATTTTCCAGATGGCTAAAAAAGGTGAAATCCGGGTTTTGGGCGTGATGGGCGAGAAGCGTTCCCCATTTCTCCCCGATGTGCCCACGTTCAAGGAACAGGGCTATGAAATAGTTAACTCGGTCTCACGTGGCATTGCCGGCCCCGCGGGCCTGCCGGATGACATTGCCGCCGCGATCGCCGATGCTCTGGAGAAGACCGTTCAAATGAAAGCTCACCAGGAAAAAGCCACGCAGTTGGGCCTTGCACTGGATGTGATGAAAGGCGCGACTTATAAAACCTTTTTGAAAGACACCGAACAGCGAATCAAGAAGCTTATGGGATGGTGATATTACTCCTGGGGAAGGGTACGACCCTTCCCCAAATGCCTAGAATCGGGGGAACAGGTGCAAAAGATTTGGATGGACAGATTTATTGCAGTGCTCTTACTATCGACGGGCTATTACCTCTATGGGATTGCCGGCGAGTTTCCTCCGGATGCGGATCTTTTTCCGAAGGTGATCATCGTGGCCGTTATTGTGCTCTCAGTTTTGATGATTGCTTTCACATTTCGCAGTAAACCTCCGCAGATTGCAAATCATGCGCTGAGATTTCCCCTGAAGGATACCCTCAGGCCTTACGTAATATTTTGCTGCAGTGTTATTTATGTGCTTCTTATGGGCGTTGCGGGCTTCTTTCCATCCTCTATAGGGATGGGCATATTGATTTTGTTAGTGCTTGAGGCGAAAAAGCTAAAGATCTACGTTCTGACCATCGGGGGGACGCTCTTATTCGTTTATATTCTTTTCTCTCAGTTACTAAAAGTTCCCCTGCCCACCGGCATGCTTTTTCAGTAGGTCCATGGAGATGGAGTTTAGCGTATTAGATATCCTGGCGAGAGTTTTTACTATTACCAACATGTTAGCTATCATGGGGGGAGTGGTTGGGGGGCTGGTTATCGGCTCTTTGCCCGGGCTGACGGCGAACATGGGCGTTGCCCTTCTTTTACCCGTCACGTTCAGCATGGGCCCCATCGAAGCCCTTCTCATGCTGGCCAGCCTTTACACCGCGGCCATTTACGGCGGATCTCTCTCGGCGATACTCCTTTACACTCCCGGCACATCAGCCTCCGCAGCAACGGCCATTGACGGTTTCGAGTTGACCCGTCAAGGGAAGGCAGGGACAGCCATAAGGATCTCCACCTTCTCCTCGATGTTCGGCGGGCTCATAAGCGCTGTTTTCCTTCTTTTGCTGGCTCCTCCCCTTTCCCTTGTTTCCCTGAAGTTTGGACCACCGGAATATTTCTTGCTTGCAGTATTCGGACTCACAGTCATCGGGACCCTGGCCTCCGGGAATATGATCAAAGGGCTTCTGTCCGGTGCACTGGGTCTTCTGCTCAGTACCGCGGGCATGGACCTGGACTCCGGCTTTCCCCGCTTCACTTTCGGTGTGTTTGCCCTTCATAGCGGCATCGAGTTTGTCCCGGCCGTTATTGGACTTTTTTCAATGTCGCAGGCGCTTATCATGTCCGAAGAAGTTCACAAGACCATTCAGCAGGCAAAGACACCCTCCGGCACTGATTGGCGTTTCTTCCCCAGTCTGGAGGAACTCCGGCGGATCAAATTCACACTGCTGCGCTCTTCTCTCATTGGGGTGTTCATTGGCATTCTTCCGGGTGCAGGCGGGGATATTGGTTCTTGGGTAAGTTATAACGAGGCAAAACGATTTTCAAAAAACCGGGAAAAGTTCGGCAAAGGAGCCATCGAGGGCGTTTGCGCCTCAGAAGCCGCTAATAATGCCGTTACCGGGAGTTCGATGATCCCTATGCTCACCCTGGGTATTCCCGGGAGCGCCACCGCGGCCGTCATGCTGGGCGCTTTAATCATACAGGGGTTGGTTCCCGGCAGGGAACTATTCACGCGAAACGGCTACATTACTTATACGTTCATTGTCGGTTTCTTTTTTGCCAATATTATCATGGGCATTATAGGAATGCTCTTATCCCGCCATGTAACATACATTACAAGGCTTTCCAATAATGCCCTGATTCCGGTGATTATCATTTTATGCATCGTGGGCTCTTACTCCCTGGGGAACAACATCTTCGATGTCTATGTAATGCTGGCATTCGGTTTTCTGGGTTTTGCGATGCGGAAAACGGGCTTCCATCCCGCCCCCACCATATTGGGCTTGATACTTGGGCCAATGGCCGAAAACGGCTTCAGACAGTCAGTCACCCTGTCCAAGGGTGCTCTGTTTTCTTATTTTTTCACCCGCCCCATCTGCCTCATTCTTTTCGCCCTTATAGCAATCTCTATCGTTACATCGATAGTGCTGGGACGCAGAACCTCGATTTTCAAACAATAGCGAAT